>OZ271836.1:2703398-3003776 GCA_965601745.1 Alkalispirochaeta sp. | reverse complement strand
TTCGGAATGTAATATCAAAACAAAATTATAGCCGCGTAACCCGGGCCGGTCAACGCGCACATTTCGGCATTTTGTCGTTGTTGTCGCCGCTGGAGATCAATATATTAAAACTAGGTATCGACGTAAGTTGGGGTGACACAATGTCGCCCGATCGGTGTTGTAAAAACTGAGGTTGTATATACGATGAAGGAAAACAATAGGATGAAATTTAGGGGAAAGAGCGTTCGTACAGCGCTTGGGATTGGAGCCGCGGCTCTCGCTATAGCGATATCATCGTGCAGTGCGCCGGCGGATGCGCAGGAAATAGATGGCGCCGCGCCAATTCGGATGGAAGAAGAGGTTCGACGCGTTTCCGTTACGGTCGAAGCGGTCGAGCGCCGTGACTTTATCCAGTACGGCGAGTACTTCGGCGAGGCCCGCGGCGTTGCCGAGGTCGTGTTGTCGGTTCCGACCGGAGGCCGAGTCGACGCGATTTTGGCTGAGGAAGGCGACCAGGTCGCCGAAGGAACCTCGCTCGCGGAGATCGATCCGATGCGGGCCGAGACGCTCTACCAAACAGCAGTTCTAAACGAACGGCTGGCGCGCGATACCTGGGAGCGTGAACAGCGCTTTCTCCGCGAGGGAAACTCGTTTCAGCTCAAAGTAGATCAGGCAAATCTATCGTGGTTGCAGGCGCGCTCGACGCTCCTCGACGCAGAACGAATGCGGGAAGGCGCGTTTGCGATTAGCCCGATCAACGGCACCGTTGTGTCTCGATACGTTGAGCTCTATGACGAGCTCGAACCCGACGACTACACCTTTCAAGTAGCGGATTTGACGCAGATGCGCATTTCTGTGGGTGTTCCCGAGGCGGACATGGCCGGCGTGGGTGAACTCAGCCGGGCGCAGGTTATCTTTACGGCGTACCCGGACCGCGTATTTGAAGGGCTACCGACGAGTTTTGCCCGCGCGCGATCCGAGCAAACGCTGAGTTACGAGGTCGACATCATCGTGGATAACGAAGATGCGCTCCTCCTGTCCGGACAATCCGCTCGGGTTCGTTTGGCGCTGCAAGAGTATCCGCAGTCGCTCGTCGTACCGTCGGGCGCGATATTCACGCGAAACGACCAGACTTATTTGATGGTCATCGAGGATGGCGTGGCTTCCGAGCGGCCCGTGCGCGTCGGCGCCAGCGATAACCGGACGTCGGTGATCCTCGAAGGCGTTACGGCCGGCGACGAGTTTGTCGCCGAAGGGTTTAACCGGCTTGCGGACGGCTCCCTCGTGGAGATCGTCCGTTAAGCGGGCCCGATTCCGGAGACATATATGATTCGTCTATTTATTCGTAAACACACAGCGGTATTTCTGTTATCGCTGCTGATCGTAATCGTTGGTTTGATCTCCTATATTACCCTCCCGCGTGAATCAACGCCGGAGATCAAACAGCCGTACATTTTTATTACGACGACGTACGTGGGCGTTTCGGCCGCGGATATTGAGTCGCTCGTCACCGAACCGATTGAAACCGAGCTGGAGGGAATGGATGGGCTCTCGGAGCTGAGTAGCGAGAGTCGCCAAAACGTCTCGTTTATCTTCGCCGAGTTCAGTTCCGACACCTCGGTGGAAGAGGCGCTCCGGCGCACCAAGGATCGCGTCGATCTTGCGATCGCCAACCTGCCGGACGATTCCGATGAGCCGAGCGTCCGCGAGTTCAGCGTCTCGGACTGGCCGATGTTTGTCGTGGTGCTCTCTCACCCGGATGGCGTGTCCGTAATCGACGAAGCGGCCGAGGTTGTCCAGGACGAGCTATCCAAGCTCAACGGCGTACTCGAAGTTGAGATGTCCGGAAATCCCGATCGTGAGCTCGCGATCGAGCTGGATCCGTACCGAATGGCCTCCTATGGCTTGTCCATTGACGACGTTACGGCCGCGGTGCAGCGCGAACACGTCTCGATCCCCGGTGGCGTTCTCGAAAACGAGGAACGTAACTACACGCTCGCAGTTACCGGAGAGATCGACGATCCTAATGACTTTGGACGGATTATGGTTGCCGGCGGAAGTGTCCAGGTCCCCCTGGCCGAGATTGCCAACGTCGCGTTCCAGGACGCCGAAGACGAGACGCTCTCGCGCCTAAACGGATCTCCGGCGATTACGCTCAGCGTAAAAAAACGCCTTGGTGCAAACATCCTCGATCTCGCCGAAGCGGCCCGGACTCGAGTCGACGAACTCCAGCCACAACTCCCGGCAGGAACCCAGGTCTTTGTCTCCTATGACGAGTCGCAATACATAATCGACATGCTCCATGACCTTGAGAACAACATGGCATCCGGATTTGTCCTGGTGCTTCTCGTGACGATCTTCTTCCTGGGGTTTCGAAACTCGCTCTTTGTTTCGATGGCGATTCCCCTGTCGATGCTCCTGTCCTTCTTTATTCTCCAACTCATGGGGATTACGCTCAACATGATCGTGCTTTTCAGCCTGATCCTGGCTCTAGGTATGCTTGTCGATAACGGTATCGTCATCGTCGAGAACATCTATCGACACCAGGCGATGGGTAAATCACGAATTGACGCCGCGGTAGACGGCGCGCGTGAAGTCGCGGGCCCGATCGCCGCGAGTACCCTGACGACCCTGCTCGCGTTCTTCCCGATCGTGTTTATGCCGGGAATCATGGGTGACTTTATGAGTTACCTGCCGCGGACGGTCATCGTTGTTCTTGCTTCCTCGCTGTTTGTCGCCCTCGCGATCAACCCCGTTTACTGTGCAAGTTTCCTCAAAGTTACGGAGAAACAGCGCCTACAGATGGAAGAAGGAAGCGGAATGTTTACGCGCTTTCAGAACTGGTACACCAAGCTTATTGAGCGCGCGACTCGGCATGGATTAAAGGCAGTTGGTATCGTCACCGTAATCGTCGTAGCCGGATTTGTTACCTACGGAATGATCGCGGCCGACGTTCTCTTCTTCCCGACGCTTGATCCCGAACGCGCGCGCGTCCGCGTCGAGGCGCCCCAGGGTACGCCGCTTAATCAGACCAATGAAATCGTCCAAGAAGTGGAGGCGACGATACCGATCGTTCCGATGTCCCTCCAGAGCTTTGAAGCGGTGGCGGGACGCGACGGCGGCGATACGGAGAGCCACCGGGGAATGGTCGACCTTACGTTTACGCCGTATGCCGAGCGTGAGATACCGGGTTCTGAGGCCGTTCGACGCCTTCAGGAAGAGCTGCGCGCGCTTACCGGGGCCCGAGTGATCGTCGAGGAGTCCGACAGTGGACCGCCAACCGGCGACGACGTCTCCTTTGAGGTTCGTGGCGACGACTATGAGGTTATGGGACAGATCACCGACGATATCATGGAAATTCTCCTTCCCTACGAGACCAGTTTCCGTATTGTCGACAACGATTTTGAAGCGAGTCTTCCCGAATATGCCGTCTCCATCGATCGCCAGGCAGCCGCTTACTACGGTCTGAGCACCGTTGAGATCGCGAGTACCGTGCGTACCGCGATTACGGGATCAACGATCGGCGGCTACCGATCCGACGACGACGAGTACGATATCGTCGTTCGGTATCGCGACGATGCCCGCGACAGCTTGCAGATGCTTCGCAATATCCAAGTCGTCGCGTTCGACGGGCGGCGTGTACCCCTTTCAGCGGTAGCTGAAGTCGATCCGCAATCTTCGGTGAGCGTCGTAAAACGGCGAAACACCAACAGAGCGGTCAACGTCTGGGCAAACTTCGATCCGAGCGTCGAGAACCGCGCGGAGATCCTTGCCGCGATCAACACGCAGGTCGATGAGCTCAAAACGGCGGTCCCGCTCGGCTACTCGATCGGCGCCGGTGCTGGATTCGATATGCGCGATGAGTCGACGACATTTCTTGTCCAAGCGTTTCTCGTCGCGATCTTTCTGATCTTTATCGTGCTCGTCGCGCAGTTTAACTCGATCGCGGATCCGTTTATCATCATGTACGCCGTATTCCTGTCGTTTGGCGGAGTTGTGTGGGGATTTGCGCTCACGCAGATGAACTTCGTTATCATCATGTCGGGAATCGGCACTATAGCTCTGGCGGGAGTCGCGGTAAACAACTGTATCGTCCTCGTGGACTACACGCACAAGTTGATTCACCAGGGTACCCCCTGGCGCGAAGCCGTCATTGAAGCCGGTCGTACCCGACTCAGACCAGTTATTCTGACCGCGTTGACCACGGTTCTGGCCCTCGTTCCGATGGCGCTTGGTGTAAGCTTTAGCGTACACGAGTTCCGGTTTATTGTCGGCAGTGAATCCGCCGAGTATTGGAAAGCGTTTGCCTGGACGATGCTGTTTGGTCTGACATTTGCCACGATAACGACCCTTGTCGTCGTACCGTCGATGATGAGCATCAAGTATCGCTTGACCGAGCGTCGGCGCGGAAGGATCGCCGTCCACTAAAAAAAAACACCCCGGGATTACCCCGGGGTGTTTTTCTATCAAGCGCGTATCTACACGATCGAGAAAAAACCCGGTTCATTGCCGGGTTTCCATTTGATGTTGCAACCAACGCTTGCCCGCTGATCACTCGGAGCGTCCTGACCGCCGACGAGCGCGGCGACCGCGGCGTCCATGTCGGCACCGGTAACCGGCTCGCCATTTCCCGGGCGAGATGAGTCGAACTGACCGCGGTAGTACAACTTGTGATTACTATCGAATAGAAAGAAATCCGGCGTGCACGAGGCCTCGTAGGCTTTCGCGACCCGCTGCGTCTCGTCGTACAGGTAGGGCGCGTCGATGCCATATTCGGCAAGAAACGCGGGCATTTTGTCCGGCGCATCGTCGGGATACGCTGTGATGTCATTGGCGCCGACAAGAACGCAGGCGACGCCACGTGTTCCGTAGTCCTTCAAGCGGGCTCCCAGCGTGTCGGCGATGTTTTTCACGTAGGGACAGTGATTGCAGATAAATCCAACCAGGAGCGGCTGCCCCTCGTAGTCGCTTCGTGATACGAGGTGACCGTCGGGATCCGGAAGCATAAAATCGGGCGCCGGGCTCCCCAGAGCGCGCATTGTTGATGGAGTCGCTGACATATCTCTCCTCCTCTGCGCTGAAAGTAGTAAGACCGGGTCTTCAGGGCAAGGCGACCCGGTCGTTCGCGCCAAGCGAACCAGTCTTCCGTACAGATCAATCCTCGTGTGGTACGAGAAACTCGTTGGTGAATGCTTCGGCCGGATCTATCTCATTGGGAAGAAGACCCCGTTCATCGAGAAATTCGGTGAATCGAGTCCAGGTGGTGTCCTCCATGTATCCCCATATCTCTCCCTCATCACGGAAGTACGGAGCGAGGTACTCGAGACTGGCGATGGCGAGCCCTCGATCGGTCTCGGGCGCGTGGACCAACAACGCGTCGGCGGCAGCTTCGGGTCGTTCGATCGCCGCAAGATAGCCGCGCTGCGTCGCGCGTAAAAACGCGGCGACCATCTCCGGTTGTGATTCAAGGACGGACTCGGCAGCGATAATAACCGGCGTATAGTAATCGAGGCGCTCGTCGAGCTCGACGAGGGGAAGATAGGTGAGCTCGTAGTTTTCGAGTTCAGCACGGACGCCCGACCAGCCGTAAAAAATCCACGTAAAGTCCATTTCACGTTCGAACCCTGCGATAAAATCAAGCGTACCGACGTTTACCGTTTCAACGTCGGCGGAGCCCGAATCGTAGGGTGCCATTACCGCGTCGAGCATCGCAATCTCAAACTCCGTTGCCCACCCGCCGTAGCGTTTTCCGGCGAAGTCTCCCGGATGAGTAATTCTGCCGTCGGCCGGAGCGGCGAATCCTGAGGTGTTTTCCTGAAGAATCGCCGCAATTGCAACGATCGGCAGTGGAGCATCGGCGGTCCGGGCAAACGTCACGGCCTCCTGAAAGCTGATTCCAAAATCGCCGGCACCGGCCGCAACCAACGCTTCCGCGCCCAACTCGGACGGTTGAACGACTTCGACGTCCAGGCCCTCGGAAGCATAGAAGCCTTCCTCGAGAGCCAGGTAGATCCCGGCATGGTTGGTATTCGGAACCCAATCAAGGACGATCGTCACGCGCTCTGTCTCCGCTTGCCCGCTTGCCGCGACCGGTAAAGCCAACGCGATTACGGCGAGAACGATCGCCGTGTATTTTGTAAATTGCATCAAAAGACCTCCCGCGAGAAGCGCGGTAAAACAAGCTGAGCACAAAAAAACCTTTCGCTGAGGAAACGAAAGGTTAAGTAATCGACTCAGAATCCCTACGCCGGCATTATCCGGATCAGGTTCAAGGGTCGAAGCTTTCGCTTCCTCTCAGCCGGATATACCAGCTCCCCATATAGATGTTGTTAACGAGATCCTAACGCCCCGGCTCGGCGGCGTCAAGTACGGTTCCTAACGCCGGCGGGCAAACCACCAGCGCATCATCTTGGCAACCCGTGGCGTGAGTTTCTCCTTGAGATAACCAGAAGCGGCGCGCTTTACGGCCTCTCCTTGGGTCGGGTAGGGATGGATAACCGCCGAGAGAGCACCAACCGGGAGCTTGTTCTGCATCGCCAGTACGATTTCGCCCAGAAGATCGCCGGCATGAGCGGCGACGATCGTTGCGCCGAGAATCTTTCCTTTTTTACCGACAAGCAGTTGAGCAAAGCCTTCAGTTTCACCGTCAAGCCGAGCCCGGTCGACCATTCCCATTTGGTGGATATACGACTGGTATGTGATGCCCTGTTCCGTTGCCTGCTTCTCCGAGAGTCCGACGTGAGCAAGCTCGGGAGAGGTGTACGTACACCACGGAACGATCGCCGGATCGAGTTTTTTTGTGCGAAAGAACAGCGCGTTCTGGACCGCGATCGCGGCGCTCGCTTCGGCCATATGAGTAAACTGGAACGGTATCGCGACGTCGCCGATCGCATAAATCCGTCGATTCGACGTTTGAAGGTACGAGTTTACGGTGACGCCTCGACGGTGATACTTAACCCCCGCCGCTTCGAGGTCGAGCCCATCGATATTGGGCGCCCGACCAAGGGCCACGAGAATGCGTCCTGGTTCGGAAACGGATTCGGTGTCGTCAGACGCCCGGCTGCGAATCGACCCAGTCTCAGGTGATGCCCCGGGCTCGATCGCCTCAACACGGACGCCGGTGTGGAGATGGACGCCCGCGGCGATCATCGACTCCTGCACGATCTCTGCTGCTCGCGTGTCCTCGCGTGGAAGGACGCGAGGCGCCATCTCGTACAGTTCCACCGCGCACCCAAATCGGGCAAAGCTTTGCGCCATTTCACTTCCGATAGGTCCAGCTCCGATGACGTGCAGACGTTGCGGAAGTTCGGTGAGAGTAAAGATCGACTCGTTCGTCAGATAATCGACTGAGTCGAGGCCGGGAATCGGCGGTGCGGCGGCGCGAGCGCCCGCGGCGATAATCGATCGTGAGAACCGTAGATCGCGTGTTGAACCGTCGTCACCAACGACGTTGAGCGAATCCCGGCCCGTGAAGGTGGCATTTCCGATAAAGATGTCGACGCCAAATTCGTCACGGTACCGCGCCGCCGAGTCGTGGCTACTGATTTGTGACCGGATCGTCCGCATCCGCTCCATGACGGCGCCAAAGTCGATCGTCCCGGGTTGCGGAAAGGTTGTCTTGGTTAATCCTTGCGCGTTGATCCAGGCAAGTTCGGCAGCGGCGCGAGCCCCGCGAATGACTCCTTTGGATGGGACACAACCGACGTTGAGACAATCGCCGCCGAGCAGTCCACGCTCGATAAGGGCCGTCCGCGCGCCGAGGGATGATGCGATCGCGGCGCTGATGAGTCCCGCGGTACCGCCTCCGATGACGACAAGGTTGTACCGTCCGGTTGGCGTGGGATTGGTCCATTCCGACGGGTGGACGTTGGCAAGAAGAGTCGTGTTCGCCTGATCGGTCGGCAACATCGTTGGTGCGCCCATTCTGTGTTCTCCTTTGTACGGACGAGCGAGCGTCGAAAAACGACAATAAACAAGTTCGTTTTCCTCGCGCGGGAGGTTTCCTGGCGACGCGCCTTTATCGGAGCTCGCGCTCGCGTGTATGTAATCCCGGCAAAATCGTACCGGGATTTACGGCGGGTATCAATGGATTTGTTGCAAGTGCAAGCGAAGACCTTACTCGCTCAACAGACGAAGACGTCGGCGAATGTCACGCCAATAGGACCGTCCTATTTTCTTGAGCGCGCGTCGCTGGGCGGTTTTCCATTGTGGAACGGCCGATTGCACCGTCTGCACACCCAGATCGGTGAGGAAGTACGTTCGTACGCGACGATCGGTCCCCGGCTCAACGGTGATCATTTCGCGATTGAGAAGGAGCTCCGTATTCCGAGAAACGGTACTTGGATCCGATCCGAGTGATTCCGCTATCTCGCTCGCCGTCGCGCCCGGTTTTATCGACAACGCAACGAGTAGAGCAAATTGGGGCGAGGATATACCAACGCCGCGAAACGCCTCATCGTAGATCCGCCCGACGATGCGAGTCGCCTTTAGGAGATTGGACGCGACGCATATCTCGCGGATCTCGGCAAAATCCTCGGGCGAGTACCAGTCACGTTTTATCTTGTCGGTCGCATGGTTAAGACGCATAGAAATTCCTTGGTACCTTAAGTATACCAAATAACCTACGGTATTTCGCCCTTCTATAACTCCCCGTCGTTAAGCGCCCAATCGTAATCGTAGCGAATGCGACCATCGTAGCGACGAATCTCAGTCGCAAGGTCCGCCGGCGCGTACTCCGCGATGTGACTCAGTACCTCGGCGGGCGTGCTGCCAAAATCGGACGAGTACCAGTTGAAAATCGAGGAGAGCCGGAGACGGTTGCGTTCGAGGGACGCCCCACGTGGATGAGCGATGTATGCGCGGGCTGCTTCGTCGGCGATGCGGTTGTAGTTTGCTGCGGTGAGCGCCTCGGGGTGGAGATTGGGGCATCCGATACTGGCGCAATTGACGACGTAGTGAATTCGGTTGTCATTCCAGATCGGCCGAACGATTCGATGTTCGATATCGTTGAGCGTGAGGTCGATACCCTCGATTTCGATTACCGGCGTATCCCACGGATCGCGGATATCCCGAATCGAGTCGAGCGGGAGATTGTCAACGATGAGCCGCACCGTAAGAGCGTTATAGAGGTTTATCCAATAGGGTAATTGCTCTGATCGGTTTAGGTCATCGGGCGATTGTGATCGAAGCATCGCAATGTAGCGATCGAGCAGCTCCTGTCCGTCTGAGTCGATGGCCGAATAGGGAACGCGGTTGACGCCGCTCGGATGCGGTGCAATGAGGTATTGATCGAGGAACTCCTGCCAAAGCGAATGGTCGACGGATATCGTCGACTCCGCGTCGTGTTGCTCCCAGCGCGGCCAGAGCTCGGCCTGGGGTGCGGAGCTAACACTGGCCAACGCGAATACGCCGAGAACCAGAACCCATATGACAAAAAGGTTGGATTTCATAGCTATACGGTAGCGCTCGTTAGTTGTACCGTCAATTAAAACTACGTCGTGGCGTCGTTAAACTGTCGGCGGGCCCACAACAATCGTTGAATGACTCCGATCGACGTTGCGCCGGCCATAACAAAAAAGAGAACGGGCGCGTATGACGGAAAAGCCAGGAAGGCGAGGTAAAACAACACTGTCTCAGTTCCCTCCACGATCCCCGTCGGCATTGCGATTGTCGTTGTCTGATCGGTGTCGCGTTGGCGTTTCTCTATGATCGCGGCCAACACCATCCAGGAGGCCGCGTTGACGTAGAAGACAGACAATAGAGTTACAAGTGAGATCGTTGCCCGCGCGCCGACAAATCGCCAAATTCCGATCGGAATCGCGGCGTAGACGACAAAATCGACGAGAATGTCGAGGTATCCGCCAAAATCTGACTGTAGTCCGCGGCGACGGGCGATGTAGCCATCGAGCCCGTCGAGGATTCGGTTGAGGATAAAAAGGAGAAGAGCGAGGAGCTGGAGGCCGTTCGCGATCGCCCAGGCAGCGATGATCCCGGGAAAAAGGGAGAGAAAAGTGACGAAATTCGGCGAGATCCAACCGATTGGTACGGACGCAAGCCGCGCGAATACTTTATCTTTGAGGCGTCGGGCGCGGTGGTCAAACACGGTATCCCCTTCTTCTTTCAAAAAGTAATGATGAACGATCGATGATGGGAGCGATATGAGTCAACTACTTAGCGTCACCGATGTTTCACGCCGCTACGGCGCGATTCAAGCGCTCAAGTCGACCAGTTTTGACCTCTATGAGGGCGAGCTTCTCGCGTTTGTCGGACCGTCCGGCGCCGGGAAAACAACCCTGCTCAAGATTCTTGCGGGACTCGAGCCGCCCGACGGCGGCACCGTCCGTTCAATACGCGAGTTCAATCGCGATCATCCGGCGATTCTTGTCTTTCAGGATTACCTGCTTTTTCCGCACCTCACGGTATTTGAGAACGTGGCCTACGGTCTCCGAGCGCGACGTGGAGAACGCAAGTTGGGACGAAGCGAGGTACGCGAACAGGTATGTCGATACCTTGAGCAGCTCGATATCGCCGATAAGGCCGACACGCGACCGGAAGAACTCTCGGGGGGGCAAAAACAACGGGTGGCGCTGGCTCGCGCGCTTGTGATGGAACCCAGTCTGCTTCTTCTCGATGAGCCGTTTGCAAACCTCGATAAAACGCTTAAGCGGACCACCGCGCAGTTCGTCCGCGATGTTCAACACAACTTTGGCGTGACAACCGTTATCGTGTCCCATGACCTCGAGGAAACCGTGGAAATCGCCGATCGCATCGGCGTCATCATCGATGGCTCGTTGCGACAAATCGGGACGTTTCAGGAGGTCTACCGAAAACCGGAGAACCTCGGCGTTGCTGAACTGTTTGGTCCGGTAAATAAAATTCCTGAAGGCATATCTGAGCTGATGATCTCCCGTTGCGGGGACCAGATGCTGAGCTTTCGGCGAGAAGGGAAGCAGATCTACTGTCGTCCCGAGTCCCTCCACATTACGCTTGATCCTGAAGGCCCGGGTCGCGTGACGGATTTACGCCTTCGGGGAGGGATGATGCAATATGAAGTTGAGATTTCCGGATGGTTCGCCCTCGCGTCCTCACCGACAAAAGGGTTTTCAATCGGTGATACCGTCGACCTTACAGTTGACGAGGTAATCGGAATATCGTCCGAGGTATAAAAGGAGATACAAATGAAAACGCTAATTCACAGCTTATGCGCGGTGGCGTTGTTACTCCAGCTCACCGGCCCCGTGTTTGCCGGCGGAAGTACGGAACACGCGCAACCCGGGGACGTCCTCGCAATGGAGTTTACCGCGATCGAAGAAATCGCCCGAGAAACACAGGTGCGTTTTTATATGTGGGGCGGATCTGACACGGTGAACAGTTGGATAGATGGATTTGTCGCCGAGCGTATGGACGAACTATACGGAATCGATCTTGTCCGGGTGCCGATGGACGCCGCAGTTTTTGTGAACAAGCTGCTCACCGAGAAGCAGGCGGGGCTCGAAGAAGGAACGATCGACGTCTTGTGGATAAACGGCGAGAACTTTCGGAACGCGAAAGAAGCGGATCTGCTGCTCGGCCCGTTCACCGAAATCCTCCCAAACTTCAACGCGTTTGTTGATCCGGTTAGCGCCGCGACCGACGCCGGTTTTCCCGTCGACGGGTTTGAAGCGCCGTATGGTCGCGCCCAGTTTAACTTCGACTACGATTCCGCGCGCGTCGCCCGACCGCCACGGAGTTTCGCCGAGCTCTCAACATGGGTACGTGAGAATCCCGGACGTTTTACCTATCCACAACCCCCGGACTTTACCGGTTCGGCTTTTCTCCGCCAGGCGTTTTACGCGCTGACCGGTGGATTTGAGCAGTACCTCGACGGATTTGACACCGATCTCTTCGCGCGAAACGCGCCGGCGGTATGGCAGTTCTTCAACGAGATTGAGCCCTACCTTTGGCAGGGGGGCGAGAGTTATCCTCGTGACTTGGCCGCTCTTGACGCACTATTCGAACGCGGCGAGGTAGATTTTACGATGTCCTTTACGCAGACAAACGCGGCAACTCGGATCGCGCAGGGGCGCTACCCCGAAACCGCGGGTTCGTTTGTCTTCACCGACGGATCGCTTTTTAATACGCATTTTCTCGCGGTGCCGTTTAACTCACCGAACTCGGCCGGAGCGCTTACCCTGATCAACTTCTTGCTTTCGCCGGAGGCGCAGTACTCCAAGAACCGGCTGGAGAACTGGGGAGATTTCACCGTACTTTCGATCGACCGCCTTCCTTCTGATGACCAAGCTCGATTTGCCGCTCTGGATCTCGGCGATGCGACCGTATCTCCGGAGGAGTTTGCGCGTTACGGTGTCCCCGAAATCCCCTCGGAGTACTGGGAAGCGTTGGAAGAGGGTTGGGATAGGGAAGTACGAGCTCGTTGATCAAACGCCGCGTCGCACTGGACCTGTTTCCGCTGATTCTCTTTTTCGCGTTGACCGTCGGCGTTGGGCTCGTAAACGGATTTCTTCAGTCGATCTACGCGGTGGCGCCGACGACACAGTTCGCCCCGGAAAGCGGGCGATGGTCGGCGTACGTCGAACTTGTCCAACGGCCGGGGTTTCTCTCATCTCTTATCTATACGATCTGGATCGCCGCCATCGCCGCAGTGTTTGCTATCGTCTTTGGCGCCGTGCTCGCGTACGTGCTTCGCTTTGCTCCATCCGTGGTCCAGCGCCTGGGCGGGCTCTATCATCTCCCGATTATCCTTCCTCATGTCGTCATCGCGTTTATTACGATGGTTTTGTGGTCGCCAACCGGGGTCATCGCGACGCTCTTCTCCATTCTTGGCATTGATGTCGGGCGACCAGGTTTTCCAGCGCTTCTCAACGCCCCTAATGGAATCGGCGTTATCATCGCGTACGTCTATAAAGGATTTCCATTCGTAACCTTGATGGCACTCGGAGTTCTTCGATTTCTTCCGGATCGCATGATCGTTACCGCCAAAATGCTTGGAGCCGGCCCACTACGGCTCTTTTTTACGATCGGAGTCCCGACGATGTTGCCGGTGTTAAACCAGCTATTTATCATCCTTTTTCTCTACGCCCTTGGTGGATTTGAAGTCCCGTGGCTGCTTGGAGCGAGTCGACCGCAAATGCTGCCGGTGACGGTGTACTCGCTTTACTTCCAAGGATCGCTCTCAGATCGAGCTGTCGCGATGGCGTCGCTTTCGATGCTCGCAGCGTTTTCCGCGATTTTTGTTGCCATATACGCGCGCGTCGCGCGGCGATTGCGCTATGGGGTTCGACCGGTATGATTCGCTGGAGTACGCTGGTCGTCGTCCTCATCGTTCTCTTTATCGTTCCCCTTTTGGTCGTGGTGATTCACGCGCTCTCCGCCCGATGGCTCTACCCAGAACTGATACCATCCGTATGGAGCGTTCGCGGTCTGGAGTTTCTGGTCCGTAACGGTCCTGGTATTGCCCGTTCCGTTCTTTCGTCATTTCTCTACTCGACCGCATCCGTCATCCTAGCGTTTCTCGTTTGTGTGACGCCGGCGCGAGCGCTGGCATATGTTGAGTTCCGCGGCAAGATCTTCGTCGAGGCGTTGTTGCTTTCGCCGGTCTTGGTGCCGGCGATCACCTACGGCATGGGGATTCATTTCCTGTTTATTCGCCTTGGTCTTGCGAATAACCGAATCGGTGTCGTCCTCGTTCTCACGGCGGCAGCGTATCCCTACATGCTTCGCGCCCTCATAGCCGGTTACCAACAGGTCGATCCGAATTTCGAACTCTGTGCCGCAAATCTCGGTGCCGGTCGATTTCGACGGCTGACAACGGTTACGATTCCAATGCTGGTTCCCGCGATTGTCGCCGGCGGCACGGTCGTTTTCCTCGTCGCGTTCTCGGACTACTTTCTCGTTTTTCTGATCGGCGGGGGCGCTATCGGCTCCTTTACGGGGTACCTCTTTCCGTACCTCACGTCTGGAGACCGGACTCTTGGTTCGGTCCTGACGCTCGTCTTCCTCGTGATTCCGGTCACGCTTTTTATTGCAGTTGAGTTTGCCGTTCGTCGCGTTTATCGCAACGGTCGGCGTCAGGACGTGTGACGGGGTGCGGGGCGCTGGGTGCGGGGACGGAGGTCGCTCCGGCCGTCGGGAGCCCGTGGGGACGGAGGTGGGCGCTGCGTACTGAATTTGGGGGGACGGAGGTTAGCGCGCTATAAGAGAAAAGTCATCCATTTCGGCCCGACCGCGGCAAACCCGCTAGCTATTTGGACGCTACTCGACGGGTTCAGATCGCTCCGGACGTGAACAGAACTCAAGGAGAACACCGCCGGTCGTTTTCGGATGCACAAATGCGATCTTCGTTCGATTAGCGCCGGCGCGCGGTTCGAGGTCGATCATTCTCAACTGCTTGGACGTGATCGCAGCGATCGATTGTTCAACTGTGTCGGTTTGAAGCGCGATGTGGTGCAGACCTTCGCCGCGCGATGCGATAAATTGCGCGATAGGGCTTTTGATACTTGTCGGTTCAAGAAGCTCCAAGCGACCCGCGTTTAACGCAAAAACCGCGACGCGGACGAGTTGATCGGGTACTTCTTCAATGTGGGGCTCTCCGAGTCCGAGAACGTCACGATAAAACGGGATGCGCTCCTCGAGCGATGAGACCGCGATGCCGATATGGTCAATTCCGTTTATCACTAATCGCTCTCCTCGCCGAGATCGTGGGCATCGAGAATTTCGCGAAGATTCCGTCGCAGCTTTCCAAGCTCATACGGAGATACACGTATTGATTTGTTGCTGAGCCATCGATGCACGATTGGAACGGCGATGTCGGCAACACAACGTTCACCCCGTTTTCGCCGCCGTTCGTCGAGTTGTCCGCTTTCCTCGAGTTGGCGTTGGACCGAATCCAGACATTCAATGAGATCAGGGATTCCCGAACCTGTAGTTGCGATCGTCGGAACGATTGGGGCGGTATGCGCACTCCGAGCGTGGTGTATGCGATTGGGATGAAGTGCTTGCGCGAGCGTTTCGACTCCATCGTAATCCGCCTTGTTGATGACGAAGATATCTGCAATTTCTAGAACGCCGGCTTTAAGGGCCTGAATGGTGTCGCCCATGCCCGGTGTTACGACGACGACCGTCAGATCGGCGAGTCCCAAAATCCCGATCTCCGACTGACCTACGCCGACCGTTTCAATGATGATCGTGTCAAAATTGGCGGCGGCGAGGATGGCGAGTATCTCGTACGCCGAGGGTGCGAGTCCGCCCATCTGACCTTTTGAAGATAACGAACGCAAAAACACGCCGTCGTCGTGCTCCCGAGACGAGATTCTCAGACGATCTCCAAGTAGCGCGCCCCCCGAGTACGGAGAACTCGGATCAAACGCAAGGATCGCAACGCGCTCGCCGCGAGTTCGAAGTAGAGAAACCGCCTCGCCAATCAGCGTGCTCTTACCTGCGCCGGGAGGGCCGGTGACGCCGATTACTCGATGTTTTCCGGGGGCGTCGGCAACCTCCGTCCCCAACGCGTCCGCGAGATTCCGAAGAAGTTCCTCCGACGTGCTGTCTTCCGACTCGACGAGAGAGATCGCTTTGGCCAGGGCACGCTGATTCCCAGCGAGGACGCCGTGGATGATCTCGTTGATTAAGTGTTTTCTTGGCGGCATTGCTCAATAAAACTGATGACTTGCTCGACGGTGGTTCCCGGCGGAAAAACCGCGCGAACACCGGCGCGTTCCAAAGTCGGGATATCGTGCTCCGGAATGATTCCGCCCGCGAATACCACCATATCGTCGGCCCCCTCGGCGCGGAGCAGCTCGACGATCCGTGGAAGGAGTTCGTTATGGGCGCCCGACAGAAGACTTAATCCGACAAACTGAACGTCCTCTTGAATCGCGGCAGTCACGATCGATTCGGGAGTTTGGCGAATCCCGGTGTAGATGACTTCGTACCCGGCATCACGAAGCGCCCGAGCGATATATTTTGCGCCGCGATCATGCCCGTCGAGACCAGGTTTTCCGATCAGAATCCTCGCGGATTTTGTCACATGTGGCCCCTATCGTCCAACTTGACGGTCATATTCACCGAAGACACTTCGCAACACGTCACTTATCTCGCCAAGCGTCGCGTACGCGCGAACGGCCTCGATTATCGGTTCCATAAGGGGCGCGTCGTCATTCAGAGCGGCAATCTCCAGCTCGGTAAGGCAGCGATCGACTTCACCTCCGTCCCTCTCTACTCGAATGCGCCCGGTTTCGCGGCTACGTCTCTCACCAACGCCAACGCTTTGGGTAAGCGGCAGTGGTGACGCATCATCGTCTATACGGTGACAGTTTACTCCGACGACGGGACGTTTCCCGGAATCGACGTCGCATTGGTACTTATAGGCCGCATCCTCGATTGCCGATTGAACGACGCCGTCCTCGATTGCGCGTACCATTCCGCCGTACTCGGCGATACGGTCTATCAGCTCACTAGCGCCCCGAGCGATTTCGTCGGTGAGCGCTTCGATTGCGTAGGAACCGCCGAGCGGATCAACTGTCCCGCCAATACCGGACTCAAGGGCGATTACCTGTTGGGTGCGCAGGGCAATTCGAACCGAGTCTTCGCTTGGAAGCCCCAACGCCTCGTCCCGCGAGTTTGTGTGAAGGCTTTGTGCTCCACCAAGAATGGCAGCGAGCGCGTGGAGGGTGACGCGAGAGATGTTGATGTCTGCTTGTTGCGCAGTAAGCATGGCCCCGCTTGTTTGCGCGTGAAATCGGAGTTCCCGTGAGCGTTGTTTCTGTGCGCCAAATCTCTCCGCGCTTATGCGGGCCCACATCCGTCGTGCGGCGCGGAATTTGGCGACTTCTTCGAGGAGGTCGCTACCGGCTGAAAAGAAGAACGAGAGTCGTCCGGCGAACTCGTCAATGTCGAGGCCCGATTCTAAGGCGGTTTCTACGTACGCGATTGCGTTGGCGAGCGTGTACCCAAGCTCTTGAACGGCGGTGGCGCCCGCTTCCCTGATGTGATATCCCGAGATGCTGATGCTGTTCCATCGGGGCATCTCGTTTGAGCAGTAGCGAAAGGTATCGGCGATTAGGCGCATTGACGGCGCGGGCGGGAACATGTAGGTACCGCGCGCCATGTACTCCTTGAGGATGTCGTTTTGGATCGTACCGCGGAGCAACGCGCGGTTCACGCCCTGTTTCTCGGCGACGACGATGTACATTGCCAGGATGATCGCCGCGGGAGCGTTGATCGTCATCGACGTCGAGACTTTGTCGAGCGGAATGTTTTCGAACAGTACTTCCATGTCGGCGAGGCTGTCGATCGCAACGCCGACCTTGCCGACCTCTCCTCGCGCTAAGGGGTGATCCGAGTCGTACCCGATTTGCGTGGGTAGGTCGAATGCTACGGAGAGACCCGTCTGACCCTGATCAAGTAAGTACCGGAAGCGCTCATTCGTCTCTTTCGCGGATCCGAAACCGGCGTACTGGCGCATCGTCCAGTACCGGCCGCGGTACATCGTTGGCTGAACTCCCCGAGTAAACGGCGGTTCTCCGGGGAAGCCGAGTTCTTGTTTGTAAGACTCAACCTCCGTCCTCCCGCCAAGCGAGGTATCGGTCGGTAAATATAGACGCCTGAGCGGAATGCCGGAAACCGTCTCTAACTGACCTCCGTCCCTCTCGGGATTCTTCGCCGTGACCGGACGGACGGTCTGCTGTTCCCAGCGATCTCGTTCCTCTTGTAAACCCATAAATACGGTCTACCTATTCCCTTCGGCTGTACGAGATATGCGACGCCGGGCGAGTAATTTCATGCTACGGATTTGGAATCGGCGTGGGTTTGTACAGATCAAAGCCTTTGGTTCCTCCGGTCACGCTGATACTCTCGATTGTATTGAAGCGGATTTGATTGTCAACGAGTCTTGAAACCAGCGGATCATTGCGAGCCGCACGTAGAATACACCCTGGCGAAGCGACGTTTCGGACGGACGCCAAGTAGCGAAGTCGAAATCGCGTTCTTCAAACGCTGAACAAATCGAGGATGGATTGCTAAGGGTAGGCATTCACATTGCGAGACCCGTTTCTGTGGTTGATCGGACCGACGTCGAGCGCGCGAGTAGGTATCGCTATGATGCGCGTTCACTGAGGAGATGATTGACGACTTCACAAAAGCCGACGCCACCGTTCGAGTCTGTTACGAATGACGGAGGAGACTCCAACAAATGTCGAAACTCGTCGATATTCGCTACCGCAACCGAAAACGGAAAATGCGCGAACATTGGTTCGTCGTTCGGAGAGTCCCCAACAAAGACAACCGTAGATAAGATGTCGGATTCGGGGATACCGAGTTTATTCTGTAAAAAACGCAGGCTCATATCAAGTTTCGAATAAGAACCGAACCACGCATTTACGTGGATTGAACTGATTTTCGCTTCGGCTCCGGCGCCCACACAGATCTCATGAATCTTTCGTGCGGTATCGAGCCCAAGATTAGGCTCGTCCTCGGCGAAGTCAATCGCAAGATCAAACAATCGAAACGGCTGGTCCGACGCGATTCGGGCTTCGGGTATCTCCCCAAGCACCTTTTCTCTCAGATCGTTGAGCAGGCTTTGCGCGTTCGGGCGGGCAGCTGGATGGTATTGGATCTTCCTCCGTCCCTCGGCGAGATGCATCGTAAACGCACCGTTTTCACCGACAATCCCGGCGACAGGCCATTGACGAACTATCAGGTCGCACCATCCCGCCGGTCGTCCGGTTATCGGAACGACCGCGATGCCCGCATCTGCGAGACGCCACAAACCCTCGTAGGCACGTGACGAGAGGCGACCATTATCGGTCAAGGTGTCGTCGATGTCGGTAAGTAACGCCCGAACTCGTTTTTGGGGACGGAGGTTTCCGATCGGCGAATAAGAAGAAGGGCGAGCGGTTTCACTCATCGATCGTCGTCTCGGTGTAGTGCGAATACCATCGGCTTCCCTCGTTCCGACGATGCGACGTTTGGCTTCTCCCGTTCCATTGCGAGTTTTCAATCGATTCGAGATCACTCAGAGGCCTGAAACGCATTGTTGGTTTCTCCTTTGTGTTTCTTGCGCGGCGCGATCCAATACGACTTCTTCGGGGTTGTGATCGCCAGCGCACGTTCCGGTCGATCCAAACCAACGATTCCCGGACGGAGTTCGTCCTGGAGGATACACACGTCGAAAATCTCATCGACGCTCTGTTGGTAGACGATACGGCCGACGAGTGCGCCCGTCGGCGCATGTACGATCGCGATACCGGCTTCATTTGCCTCATCGGCGATTGGGAGATCACGGAAAGTCGACGAGTTCTTTCGGAGCTTGCTATGAGCGATAAAAAGGTGACTGCGAAAATAGGCCATACCCCGAACAAATCCGCCGATTTTCCGCACAACCTCCATCTTCCCGATCTGTGGATCGTACACAGCGAGCTCGCCCGTGGCCGACAACAACACATACACTCGGTCATCGACTATCAGCGGTGAATGAGGCATCGGTAGTTCGGAAAGCAAGATTTCGTTTGTCTCCACGTCGATCATGGTTCCGGTGTTCGGAAGCGCTTTCCTCCAGCCCTCACGTTCGTCTGTCTGCGAGAGCGTAGTAACGTACTTCGGACGGCCTTGATAAAACGCCATACCGTTCAAGTGACACCGGTCTTCCGGCACGAGTTCGGAGATAAACGGAGGGTGCCATTGAGGTTCGAAGCTGAAGCTACTGCTGACCGTCGACAGACATCCAAAGCGGGTGTTTACGAACCATAGACCTCCGTCCCCGTCAAAATCCAGCCCGTGTGTATCGGTCTGTCCTGTTTGATACGTCTGACGCGGGAGGTACAACGTATCGTATGTGCTCGGTTGATTCGGATATTCGGGCGCGGTGCCCTTGTCGGCAATAAACAGTTCTATCGTCGACGCGGTCGACAAAACGAGACGATTACCATCTTTTACCATCGCCATGGGCCGTGCAAACGTCCGAGGCAGCTGTACGAGCCGCTCTTCTGACGCGGCACTAATAAAGACGAGCTTTCCCGCCTGGTAAGTGGAAAGCGCGATCGTACACGAAAGCTTCTTTAATAGCTCTGGTACGGCCGGGGTGCAGGTAAGTTGAAATGGAGCTGGATCCGCCATCAGTAGATCATATCAGTGTTTTATTTACCTGTGTCACGGTTTCTCGCGTTTTTGCTATCGTTAGTGTTCACCGACGAGCGATCAGGACCTTCTGCTCAGCGATCTACGAAGGATCAAGTGAACGATATAATCAGGCGGATCAACCACGTCAAACTCGCGCACAAGCATACGATACACTCCGCCGTACGCGTAGGTATCCGATCGTTGAGTCAAGCCGGCGACAACGGGATTGCGCATGATGTAGTCAAACGTCGCAACTAGCTGGCGGAAGGATGCGATTATCTTACTCTTAAATCGGTCATACCAAACGTGTCCCGTAATCCCATTACGTCGATTGAATCGGATTGCGAATACAGCGAGGATCCACTGAATAATCCGTGAGATGCTTTCGCCATCGGACGGTTTGATCATCAGATGGACGTGGTTACCCATGATGCAGAAATTCCTCATCGCAAAAGAATACTTCCGCCGAGCTTCGCGAATTGCCTGCAATAAGAGATCCTTGTTCTCCGCAGCGTCCAGGATGAACTCCTGGCGATTAGCGCGCGCAACAACGTGATATTCGGCTCCCGGACGCGTAATACGTGGCCGTCTCATAGTTGGAATGACAGCGACGAGCCGACACCTTGCTTGCCGTAGAACCGGTTAACCCCGAGTGACCTCCGTCCCCGTCCCCGCGCCCAACCGACACTCCCGACATAACGGAAGCACGCGGTTTCATTGAGTCCCCGTACCGGTTAGACTTTCGAGCATGGGCTTTATGGAATCGTCGTACGCCATCGTCGTCCTATGTTTTATTACGGCGCTTATCGTTTGGGTCATCGCTCGAACGTATTGTACCGCCCGAAATGCCAGATATGTCGAACGTCTTGACCTACTCGATCGCCGTCTTGCGGAAATCGTGCTGGAACGGGACACCGCCCGAAAGGAAGCGGCCGAGCACCGTGTGCGCGTATCTCATCTTGAAAACAAAGTCGCGTCGGACGCCGAACGCATTCGTTGGGTTGAGACGGCGGAGAAGCGTCTCACCGATACCTTCGCGGCTCTGTCCGCGCGCACGTTAAAGGATAATTCGGACAGCCTTCAAGCGCTAAGTCGGCGACAGTTGGAGCAGTTTGCCAACGTGTTGCGAAGTGACTGGGGTAGCCAGCGCGAAGAGATAAAAGGAGTCGTCGAGCCGCTTAAGACCGAGTTGACAAATCTTGAGGCCCACGTCCGTCACCTTGAACAGCAGCGAGAGGGAGCGTATCAATCGCTGAGTGAACAAGTCCGACAGGTCGGAGCCCAGGCAGGCGAACTCCAGAGAGTTACCACCTCGCTCGACAACGCCCTCCGAGATTCCGGGGTGCGCGGCAAATGGGGCGAAGTTCAGTTGAAACGTCTCGTCGAAATGGCCGGGCTAACAGAACACGTCGATTTCGATTTGCAGACAGTGGTCGCCGGGGACGGAGGTTATGCGCGCCCAGACATGGTTATTCGACTTCCGTCAGGAGGCATTCTGCCCGTCGACGCAAAATCGCCGATGAACGCGTATCTAGAATCACAATCGGCTGCTACTCCAGAACTCGCCGTCGCGGCTCGAAAGCGCCACGCCGCGGCGGTTCGCAAGCACGTTCAAACCCTGGCGGGTAAAGCGTATTGGCGCCAGTTCGACCACGCGGTCGAAATCGTTGTGATGCTCGTGCCGTACGAGAGCGGGCTAGTTGCGGCATTCGACGCTGATCCGGCGTTACTTGAAGACGCGCTGTCCAATCAGGTCGTGATTGCATCTCCCGTCAGCTTTCTTGCGCTACTTCGCGTGATCGCCTACGGGTGGTTACAGATGGACATGACAAATAACGCCCGACACATCGCAACGATCGGGAAGCAGTTCCTCGAGAGGCTTCGGCCGTTTTCTGATCATCTGAACAAGCTCGGTGAAGCTCTCAACCTCGCGGCGGATCGTTTCAATGACGTCGCCGGATCGTTCGAGCGGCGCGTCCTCCCAAGTGCTCGTCGGCTGAAGGAACTCGGAGCTTCCAGCGAGGATCCGTCCGATGTCTCCGCCGTTGAGTCCAATGCCCGGCGCCTCACCTCTCCCGATTAGTCGGGCGTTCCGTCGAGTGGTGTCGCCGCGATCTGATGTGCCGCCTCCTGGACCTGCCGTGTCCACAACAAACCGCATGCTGCATTAATGTCCTGTCCGCGAGTTGCACGAATAAATGTCGGAAATCCTTTTGTCCGAAGCCGGTCGCGGAAGCGTAACATCGTATCGCGATCGCAGGGCGCGAGCGGAGTTCCCGGTATTGAGTGGTACGGGATTAAGTTGATCCGAACCGATAAGCCGTTCAACAAACGAGCGATTCCGTCGACGTGCCGATCCGAATCATTTACTCCCGCGAACATCGTGTATTCGAATGACACCTTACGTACCTTGTCTTCTCTCCGCTCCCTCAGAATACGGACCGTTGTTTCAATAGGATTGGCATTCTCGACCGGCATGATCTGTCTCCGTTCTTCGGTATACGGCGAATGAAGACTGACGGCAAGATTTACATTTGAACGATCGAGGAACTGAACGAGGGCGGGATGTATCCCAACGGTTGAAAGCGTGATCCTTGACCGCCCGAGTCCGTACCCGTCAGGATCCGCGAAGATATTGAGACTCGTTAACGTTGCGTCCAAGTTATCCAGCGGTTCACCCATTCCCATGTACACGATATTGGTGACATATTCGCGTTCAGGGAGCGAATGGAACTGGTTTAGAATTTCTCCCGCCTCGAGGTTTCCTTGAAATCCCTGTCGGGCGGTCTGACAAAACGAACATCCACGACGGCACCCGACTTGGGTGGACAGGCAAAGTGTTATCCGCTTCTGATCCGGGATCATCGCGGCTTCGACGTGGGCGCCATGACGCGTCGGGAACAGATACTTTTTTGTTCCGTCCGACGACTCATCGACCCGAGCCGGGTTTCGCCAACCTCCGTCCCCGCTTTCGCGTAGTCTTTCGCGGAACGTAGCCGATAACGTGCTCATTTGGGCGATCGTTCTGGCGCGTTTCGCATAGAGCCAGTGGTAAAGCTGGTCGCCACGATATCGAGGTTCGCCCAACGACTGCGCAATCTCACCGAGTTCCGCACGTGTCTTTCCGAGCAAATACGTTTTGTTCGACACGCGTTTAGTGGGCCTGCTATTCACTTCGCTGTCAAGGCTTAACCAAATCCGAGCGCCGCCCACGCGCCGAGAACGGAAATCAGAACAACAATCGTTAAAGGAGCTCCCCGGAGCGAAAGAACAAACGATACGCCGACAACGCCGAGGGCGATCGCACTTCGGCCGCCCAGCATTACATCGGGGAAAATGAGTGCTCCGAGTGCAGCCGCCGGGATGATTTCGAGTATCCATTGAATTTTCGGGGGAGCACGCTTCAGGCCATCCCACCAGAAAGGAGTCGCACGGACAAGATAGGTACCGAGAAACAAGCCCATAAGGATGAGGATCCACGACGACGTCATTCGTTAGGCCCTTTCTGTATCCGTCGACCGCGCGGCACGCCGCGAAAAAAAAACGCCGGTACAACGCCGCCGAGCATTGCAATGGGGAAAGCGACGCCCGCGTCGATCGCGAATCCCAAGCGGAGTGCGGAGTTGATACCAATCGAGAAGATTACGGCGAGGGAGACGCGCATAACGTGGGGGACGGAGGTCGTAGCGGCCGACTTGATCTGACCCGCTACGAGAGCCGTGAAGAGAGCGTAAAGTGCGAGGCCCATTGCGATGCGGAGATTTGGTGGTAGTACGTCGCCGGCGACAGCACCCGCAACGGTACCGGCAATCCACGCTGCATAAGAACCGACTTCGAGGCCCGCGAGGAATGCGGGCGCAAGTGTCCCGTCGTTGTTGACCTGCCAACTTGCCACGCCAAATACTTCGTCGGTAACTCCGAATGCCAGGATGCTTCGGGCCAAGGCGTTTCGGGAATCGAGACGTTGCGCGACGACGGCGCTCATCAGTAGATGCCTGATGTTCAAAAGAAATCCGGCAAGAACGACTTGAGCAAACGGAAGACCGGCCCCGTACATTCCGATGGCAAGAAACTGGGCGGCTCCGGCAAACACAACAACCGACGTGGCAATAGCGTCGATCGTCGTTAAGCCGGTCGTGCGAGCGAGAAGGCCGAAGGTGATCGCCACCGGGACGTAGCCGCTTGCGATTGGAATGGCGGCGATGAGACCGGCGCTGAATCTCTTCATCGTTCGGCGATTATAGACGGATCGCTTAGGGTACGCTACTTTTTGACCGCCGGAGGCCGGTACAATACGCTACGCGTTTATCGTGGACGGGCATCGGCGAGTATTGACGGACATCGCTATACCACTACATCCGGACCACCGCTGCGAGGCGGCGGCGTTCGCAACGATGGATCCGCGGACGCGGGCTGCCCATTTCGGATCTCCGTCGGCGACACGTCTTGTCAACACAGAGAAACTTCGGACGGGAGGTGGGTTCTGCGACCGGCGTTACGTGGACCATTTGGCCGCTTTGTGCTCACGTATCGTGTCTTCGTACTGCCCGTCCTGATGACAGTGATCGTATCAACATCTGTGACCGCGGAACGTTCGCGTCCATACAACGATTTACGGCGCGAGCTACTCCCCTACCGGGCCGGCGTCGCATCGCAAACTGAAAACGTTCGCCGGTTCTACGCCACCTGTTTATCGCCAAGCGCGAACCTCTCCCACGATACATGGCGTCTTGTGTCTCGGGACGTTGTGATCGCGGTTCACGTTTGGGGGGCACGGCCACGCGAACAGTCCTCGTCGGCCGTTTCTCAATCTCCACGCGGAACGGTACTCGTGGTCCACGGCTATCTTGCAAATCCCTGCGAGTTGTCCGGAGTCATCGATGCGCTGATCGAATCAGGATTTATCGTCGTTGCTCCCGAGTTGCCGGGACATGGCCTGTCCGGCGGAACACGCGCCGATATCACCTCGTTTAGTGATTATGGAGCGCTCATGACAGACCTTGACGTGGTTTTGGAGAGTCTCCCGCGACCACATCACGTCGTTGCTCACAGCACGGGCGCGTCCGCAGCGATCGAGCGGTTCCGGACCGCGCATGATCCGTATGACGACGTCGTCTTCTTGGCCCCGCTTATCCGTTCGTCACGCTATCAATTGAGTCGAATCGCTCGCTTTTTCACCCGACCGTTTCTATCCTCGGTACCGACTCGAAATCCGGGGCAGTCGGGCATCGAACGTATGCCGCTCCATTGGTTTGACGAGTTGGTGCGCTGGAATCGGGTGCTCGCCGCCGAAGGCAAACCGCTGAGTCGACGACCAATTTTGGTAATTCAGGGAGCCACGGACGACGTTGTGGCGTGGCGGTACAATCTCCGGTGGATCGAGCTGCTGTTTTCGCGGAGCGACATAGTTGTCGTACCCGATCTCGGACACGTGCCCTCGGCACAAACCGCCGCGGGTCGAGCGTTTATATCAACGATCGTCGATTACCTGATATCGCCAATCCGGTATGATTGAGCAATGAGTGCCTTGGTCAGCGCGATCATTCCGGTTTTTAATCGGTCCATGCTCGCGCGACGTGCGCTGCGGTCGATCCAGAATCAAGTTATCCCGTCCGGAGTAGAACTCGAAATCATCGTGGTCGACGACGGATCAAATGACGAAACCACGGCATCGCTTGCGCGCGAACTCCGCAATTCGAAACGTACGTCGGTCGTAGCGATCCACCATTCGGGGATGCCCGGCGCAGTACGCAATCGCGGCGTTGACGTATCAAGTGGCGATCTGCTGGCGTTTCTCGATTCGGATGATACTTGGGAGCCGCAGAAGATCGCTTCACAGATCGCGCGTCACGTGCGCTATTCGAGCGACGGGGACGGAGGTTCCGGGGTCTCTCCACCGGCAGTCCACGACAATCGCTTTAATACCGACACCCCTCCTCCGCCTTCCGTACTCCTTTCCCATACCCGGGAACGGTGGATTCGAGACGGGCGAGAGGTATCACAATCTTCGCAGCGTCATCGGCGGACGGGCGATCTCTTCGACGATTCACTTGTTAAATGCATCATTGGGCCTTCAACGGTAATGATCGCTCGGGACTTCTTTATCGACTCGGGGGGATTCCGCGAGGATCTCGAAATCGCGGAGGATTACGAGCTCTGGTTGCGCTTAACGAGTCGGATTGAGGTCGGCTATGTCGACCTGCCGCTTACGACAAAGTTTGCTGGTCACCTGGATCAGCTGTCCACGCGTTACGGCATGATCGAGCCGTTTCGTGTGGCGGCACTGCAACGGCTGGTCGAAACGAGATGGTTCGAGCGCAACGTGGGGACGGAGGTTCAGGATCGAGCGGCCGGAGAGCTTGTTCGTAAATGTGAAATCGTCGCATCGGGGGCGCGCAAACGCGGGAACACCGCCGACGCGGCTCGCTACGAAGCGATCGCCGCCCGGTGGCGCCCTGCCGGACCGAGGGACGGAGGTTCGCCTGAGCAACGTCTTTGACGCAACCGCTGAGCCGCGCTATTGTGTTTTTATGCGGGCGATCCGGATGAGTGTGGCTACCCTTATTGGCGTTTTTCTCATCGGATGTAGCGCCGATCAGGTCATACTTCTCAACGACGACGGATCTGGCGAAATCGAAGTGCGGATCGTCGTCTCGGCACCTTTTGCCGCATACATTTCAGATTTAAATGCGAGCTACGGCGCGCCACCGGATTTCCCGATCTTTGAACCGGAGGCGATCGAAGCGGCTTTCGCCGACGAGCCCGGGCTCGAGTTGGTGGAAACGGTGGTCCCTCGGCGGGAAGAGTTGTACTTGTTGATTCGCTTTGACTCAATTGATCGTGTCCTCGCCGACCGTGAACCTTCGGTTCGGGCGGCGATTCGGTTTGAACGGACGGAAACGTTTCGACGTCTGGCGGCGCAGGTCGACCGCGCTTTGGTCGAGGCGATGTTGGAGTTTGCGGCTGTCGACCCGTTTATTGCCGAGTCGTTACTCCCGCCCGACGCTGGGATGGGACCGACCGAATATCGTGACTATTTGAGCTGGGCGCTCGAAGAATACGAACAGGACCAACCGCTCGATCGCGTCTTTCGCAATGCCGAGGTAGAGACGCGCGTGCTTCCCTCGGGAGCGATAATTCAAATTCGTGGTGGACAGAGAAATGGCGACGCCGTTCTGTACCAGACGCCTTTGATAGAGGCCCTGACGCGAACGACGCCGTTTGCCTATTCCCTCGTCTTTCAGCCGCGATAAACTACCAACGGGCGTTACTTCTCGGAGAAACCCGCCATAGCTCGCATGGCACGCGCCGGCCCGCCGTCGGCGGTTTGTCCGTCATAGACGATGGCTTGAACCCCGGTCGCTAGGCCGTAGAGGTTGATAAATCCGGTGGCATCGGCGTGGTCATAACTACTCTCACCGAAACTGGCGAGGTCCTCGATGTACAGGGAGTACGGCGATTTACGTCCGGCGATAGTAATGCTCCCTTTGTACAGGACGACGCGGACCGATCCGGTCGTGTAACGCGATGCTTCAACCATGTACGAGTCCATCGCTTCACGAAAATGAGTAAACCACTTGCCCGCGTAGACCATATTCGCGTATTTGAGGGCAAGTTGGTTTTTCATATCAAGGGTGTCGAAGTCGAGCGTAATCATCTCGAGTTCCCGAAGTGCTCGGTGCAGAATCGTCCCCGCGGGCGTCTCATACACCCCTCGGCTCTTCATTCCGACGAGTCGGGTCTCGACGAGATCGGCGCGCCCGATCGCGTTCTCTCCGCCGATCCGGTTGAGTTTGTCCAAAATCGCGAGCGGCGCCATTTGCTCGCCGTCAATCCCAACCGGTATGCCCTGTTCGAAATCGATAGTAACCTCCGTCTCAACGTCGGGGGCGTCTTTAGGCGAGTTCGTCAGAAGAAACATCTCATCCGTCGGTCGATTCCACGGGCTTTCAAGATCACCGCCCTCGTGGCTCATATGCCAGATATTCCAATCCCGGGAGTAGATGTTTTTCTTGGAGATATCGCCGATTGGGATCCCGTTCTTTTCGGCATACTCAATCGCTTCCTCGCGACTACGAATATCCCAAAGTCTCCAGGGGGCGATGACTTCAAGGTGGGGAGCGAGGGCCTTGTAGGTGAGTTCAAAACGAACCTGATCATTTCCTTTACCCGTGCACCCGTGCGCGACGGCATCACAGCCCTCGGCAAGCGCAACATCGACTTGATGCTTGGCCTGAAGCGGTCGGGCGATTGAAGTACCAAGAAGGTATTTACCTTCATAGATCGCGCCCGCGCGGAGCATCGGAAAAAGATAATCTCGGGCGAACTCTTCGCGGACGTCCCGAATAATCAGTTTACTCGCACCCGACGCGTGTGCCTTTTTCTCCATCCCGGCCCAGTCTTCGTTCTGTCCGACGTTGGTCGTCATCGCGACAATCTCCGCCCCCGGATAGTGCTCTTTGAGCCACGGGATGATGATCGATGTATCCAGGCCCCCGGAGTACGCCAAACAGATCTTTTTGAGTGAGTCTTTTCCTTTTTTCATGCATTCCTCCTTTTATCAATCGTCGTCAACGCGTCGGCAAGTCGATCCAAACCACTGGCGAGGTCCGACTGCGAAATGATGAGCGGCGGCGCAATTCGTATCACATCTCCGGCCGACCGCAGGATAAGAACGCCACGGGCGCGTGCTTCGGCGATGAGTGCCGGGAACAATTCGTCGTGAGCCGATCCAAGATCGACGACGAGACCACGGAGCATTCCGACTCCGCGGGTACCGATAATCCAATCAAACTGCCCGACCAGAGCGTTGAGCCTCGAGTCGAGTTCCGCGGCGCGCTGCTCGACGCGGTCAAGGAAACCGGACGAGAGAAGGCGATCAAGGACGTAGAGCGCCGCCGCGGATGTAACTGGTCCGCCGCCAAACGTGGACCCGTGGTCGCCGGGTTTGACGACATCGTTGAGACGGCTTGGAATCAGCGTTGCCGAGAGGGGAAGTCCCGCGGCGAGCGGTTTCGAGAGAGTTACGATATCGGGTCGGAGACCAAGTTTGTTCGCGGCAAGCATCGTCCCGGTTCGTCCGAGCCCCGTTTGAACCTCGTCGGCAATCAACATGATATCGTGCTCGGCGCATAAATCGCTAAGGCGCTGAGCAAAGGACGCGTCGATCACGTTTAGTCCGCCCTCACCTTGGACCGATTCGACGAGCACGCCGGCGAACCGAGGCCCAAGCGTTTCCTCTAACGCGTTGATATCGTTGTACGCAATCGTCTCGAATCCGGGAACGAGCGGTTCAAACTTCTTGCGATACGCTTCCTTGGGCGTCGCCGAGAGTGCTCCCATCGTTCTACCGTGGAATGCCTGGGAGAACGAGAGGATGTGGTGGTGCCCTTCGCCACGACGCTCCCGGGCGTAGAGGCGTGCGTACTTTATGGCAGCTTCATTTGCCTCCGTACCGCTGTTACCAAAATGAACGGCGCCAAACGGTTCGCGGGCGCTCGGCGATAGCACCTGAAGCAGACGCGCGCCAAGTTCGAGAGGCGGCTGGCTCGTGTAGAGATTCGAGGTATGAACGAGCCGTCGCGCCTGGCGAGCCACGATCCGCGCCAGGCGACGATCGCCATAGCCAAGGGCATTTACGGCGATTCCCGATCCGAGATCGAGGTAACGGTTGTTGTGGGCATCGCGGAGATAGACGCCGCGTCCGTCGACGATTTGCAACATCTCGCGGCTGTAGTTGTGAACAAATGGGTTGTCAATTGTAAGCGCCGGGTGCTCAATCATCCTCCGTCCCCCTTTTTTTTAGTAATGGTCGTTCCAGCGTCGCCGATTAACAGGCGACCAAAGTCACCTGGATTGCGCCAGGTACCGATACGAATGCTCGACAATCCCGCCGTGATCGCGACTCCCGCCGCGCGAACTTTGGCCGCCATGCCGCCGGAAATCGTTCCGGCGGCGATTAATCCCTCGATCTCATTGGTCGAGACGACGGGTATCGGTCGCTGGTTGTCGTCCAAAACACCGGGAACGTCGGAAAGGTACGCGAGCGTTGTTTCGTCCTTGCCGGCGAGCGCGCCTCCAATTGCCCGAGCGCACTCGTCCGCATTGATATTGACCGCGTCATTGTTGGCATCGACGCCGATCGGGGCAAGGATTGGGAGTAGGCCCGCGGACCAGAGCTTCGTGATCAACTCCGGGGCAACTGATTCGACGTACGCCGTCCGCGATCCTTCCAGTCTTCGTCCGCGAACGATATTGGTATCGGACCCGCGAACTCCGATAGCACGGTGGCCAACGCGATTGGCGGTGCGGACGAGCCCACCGTTAACGATCCCGCCAAGGATCATTTCGACGACATCCATCTCACGGTCGCCGGTCATCCGTACGCCGTCGACAAACCGAGGTTCGATCCCCAATTGTCGCGAAAGCGCACTTACCCGGGCTCCGCCTCCGTGGACGACGAGGATTCTCTCGCCGAAATCGAGCAACTCCGTAAAAAATGATGCGATGGCATCCGTGTCTTCCGTCACGGCGCCGCCGATTTTAACGACGATGGCCATACGGACTTACAGCTCCGCTTCTCTCAGAAGACCGGAATCCTGATCGAGCCCAAATCGGACGTTCATGTTTTGCACCGCCTGGCCGGAGGCGCCTTTCCAGAGATTGTCGATTGCGGACATCAGTATCAACCTCCGTCCCTCGCGGCGATATCCGATTCGGATTTCGTTGGTACCACGACAATGACTTGTCTCCGGTGGATCTGTCCCGGTCAGATGAACAAACGGCTCCTCGGCGTAGCGTTCTTCGAGCGCCGCAATCGCGCGTTCCGAATTGTGGCACTCCACCACCGTCGTCACCGCCATTCCCTGTTTCATCGGAATAAGGTGAGGAGTAAATAGCAGGTCCGTTACGCCGCCGTTCGCCGCTTCGTCGAGTTTTTCGCGAATCTCAAATGAATGCCGGTGGAGCGTTCCCGGATTGTAGGCGCGTACGCTTTCGGTGCGTTCCGCGTACAACAAGTCGCGCTTCTGCTTGCGGCCCGCTCCCGAGATCCCGCTCAGGGCGTTTACGACGATTGGACTCGACGCAACTTCTCCCGCGGCGACGATCGGGAGGAGCGGAATGAGCGTCGCCGTTGGGTAACATCCCGGATTTGCGATGATCATCGCGTCACGGATTTGCTCGCGATACCACTCGACCAATCCGTAGACCTTACCGTCCTGAAAGCCGGGTGCTGGCCACGGTTCGTCGTAGGCGTCGCGAAAGTTCTCTTCGACCGCGAAGCGGAAATCGGCGGATAAATCGATGAGCGGCGTCGTTCCCAGGATCGGGGCACATACCTGAGCGGACGTAAGGTGCGGCAATGCGGAGAACACGACATCGACCTCGCTCGCAAACGCCTCTTCGAGGGGCACAACGGTCTGTTCTATCTTCCCTTGGCTTAGTGCCGAGTTGCTCAACCCTGGATCAACTTCCCGGAGCGATTGCCCCGCACCGGTTCGATTGGACACGACAATTCGTCCGACCCGCGGATGATGGGCGAGAATTCGAATAAGGAGCATACCGGCGTAACCGCCGGCACCGAGTACAAGTGCTGTGATGTTCATAGGTCGATCGTTGTGCTGCGTTCGTTGAGAGAGTCGATAAAGCCCTGTCGCGTCGTTGTATCGGTGAGGGCAACAAAAACCGTATCGTCCCCGGCGACCGTACCGAGAACGCCGTCGAGATCCAGGTTGTCAATGGCCAGAGCGAGACTGTCGGCATGGCCGCTCAACGTCCGTATAACGGCAATCGTGCCCGAGAAATCAAGGGATACAAAGCCACGTTCGAGATCTTCGATGTAGTTGCGTTCTCGCTCGCGCTGGGTTTCCTCTGACGGCATGCTGTAGAAATAGCCTTCATTCCCAATGACCTGTTTCCCGACTTTGAGCGTTTTGAGGTCGCGGGATAAGGTCGCTTGAGTTACCGTGTAACCCTCGGACTCGAGGAACTTGAGGAGCCGTTCCTGGCTATCTATTCTATTTTCGCGGATAATCCGCTTGATCGCCTTTAAGCGCTCCTGTCGTTCCCGCACCGAACTCGTTCCTTAATGTATAAATATTCCAATCGTTGGCATAAACCTACGCGAATGTACGATTTATTTCAACCAAAGAACCACCTTTGTCGCGCCGATAATCAGGGAGTAGAATACACGGAGAGCGATCTATGGACCGAGACGGACGAATCGAGGTAACGATAAGCGAGGACGGAATGACCGCGCTGGCGACGTTCTTTCCCGCCGTCGGCGAAGGACGGCTGCTCGACCTGGAGTTTGTTGTTTCAACGTTGGACGGTCGGGGCGTCGTATATGGCCTTGACCACGAGTCAATTGCCGACGTCGTTTTTGATGTTAATACCTCTCATCACATTCGCGAAGAGGTTCCCATCGCGTCCGGCGATCCGCCGCGGAACGAACGCCCCTCATTTTACCGCGTATTTAGTGAACTCCAAACGCCGGCAAGCCGTGAGCCCAGCGTCGATAAGGTTGACTACCGACAGGTCACTCGCCTACCCGTTGTTCACGAAGGACAAACGATCGCCAAGTTGATTCCGCCAATCGAAGGAACGCTCGGCAGATCGGTCCGCGGCGACGAGATACCGTTTACGACCGACGGTGTTGAGGAACTTGTCCCCGGTAAGAATACTCGTGTCGTCGACGATGCGGTTCTCGCCGAGATCGGCGGGCAGCTGCAGTTTAAAAATGGCGAGTTCTTTGTCGAGGATCGGCTCGAAATCAGCGGCGAGGTCGGCTACGAGACGGGCAGTATCGAGTTTCCCGGTGACATCGTTCTCAAGGGCGAGGTCCGCGACGGATTTCATGTCTGGGCGGGAGGCAACATCAGCGCGGCGGGAACGGTCGATGTATCGGAAGTGTACTGTCGCGGCGACTTTGAGTCGGTGGGCGGGCTTGTTGGTCGCGGTCGCGCGCTCCTGCGTGCCGGGGGACGGATCAACGCGCGGTTTGTTGGAAACTGCTATATCGAAAGCAAGTCGTCGATTCTCGTGAAGCAATATATCTACAACTCTTACGTCGGAGCTCTCGGCGAGTTACATACCGGTGACAAGGGCCGCATCATAGGCGGCGTCGTCACGGCGGTTCACGGGGCACGGTGCGCAGTTCTTGGTAATGATGCCAATGCGCTGACGACCGTTCGCGTCGGTATCAACTTTATAATTGAACGCAGGTTTCGAATTGCCAAAGAGAAACACGAGAAACTCTCGATCAAACTCCAGCAGCTCCTCACCCGGATGGGCGACAATCCGTCGGATCGTCAGGTCGACGTCGTACACAAAATAGAGGAAGCACGGAATCAATTCACCGAACAGATGGGCGATCTCGGCACCAAACTCGATGCCGACGAAAGCGCCCAAGTCATCGTGACCGGTGACGTGTTCCCGGGCGTTCAGATTCAGATATGTCGCGCCGGATATGTCGTTGAGGAAAAAATGAAGCGTACGGCGTTTCGTTTGGATAAAGAGACGGGACGCATTATCGCCGAACCGATCGACGATGCTTGAGTTTTACATTCCAGTCGTTACTTCAACGATGGATGTTGCCCGTGAAATCGTCAGTCAGACCCCGATCATTAAGACTCGCGACTGGTTTTCGGTGCGTGCAGGACACCAGACGCGGGGAAGGGGACGGCGTTCCGGTCCGTGGTACGACACGCCCGGCAAAGCCGTTCTTGGGACCGTCGTACGCTCCAACAGCAGCGGCTCGGCACGCTACGATACGACGGTTCCCGCTCGTGTCGGACTCGGCGTTTCTCGTGCGATCGAAGCGCTCGGCGCAACGGTATCGATTAAATGGCCAAATGATATTCTGCTCGGCACCGGGAAGCTCGCTGGAATTCTCGTAGATACCGACGCGACCGCCACCTACGTCGGAGTCGGATGTAATCTCGAACCGATCGACCACGAGGTCACGGGATTGCGACCGGCCTCGCTCGCCGAGATCGGCGTCACATTACGCGCTGATGTGCTCTGGACAACGATCTGTGACGCGGTTGCCGCCGCGTTAAGTGACGAACGATGGAACGCAGAGGTCAACGCTCGCCTGGCGTGGCGCGACGAGGAAGTGGAAGTAAGCGGATTTAGGGCGAGAATCGATCGGATCAACAACAACGGATCGCTGCGCGTAATCACGCAAAACGGCGAAGCCCACGACATCATTACCGGGACGCCACGAAAGGCCTTGCCGCGCAGTTAACGAGCGTTGGATATCCGCCAAACGAGCGATTCGGCGCCGCTCGGTGCGAGGCGGAGCAGCTCGATCGGGTCGATCGCCCCGGTCCCAATGACAAATGAAGTCGCCAGAACGGTATCGGCCAGGTATTCCGGTATCTCCCCAACGATCGAGAACACGGGACTAAGCCACACGACGTGATGCGCGTGTCGGCGACGGCCGACTGAGCTGCAGGACAACGTAAAGGCTGCAACTGAAGCGTTTCCGGCGACGGTCCATATCGACCTCCGTCCCTCGATTTCGAATCCGACGGACGACGCGACAAACGTACGCGGTAGGCTATCGAGGGTGATCGATGTCCTCCGGCCGACCATGTCGGCGCCGTGGACGTCGATGGTGATCGGTACTTCGGCGGTCATCCGGGCGATTGGAAACTGAAGGGGTTCGATTGACCATTGACCAGGCGGGATCTCGGCCGGAAAGGAGACGTCCACCCCCAGATGAAGAGCGGGGTAGCTGTCGGGCACGGTTGATCGGACAGCGATGTCGATTTTGGATCCCGTTGTGCCGATCTCGAGTTGGGCACTTTCCTGGATTCCTCGATTCTCATAGGTCGTGAACCAGGCTCCGGCAGTGTTCTGTAGCCATGTCGTGGGTGGGCGGCGAATCGACTGGGATCGTGCCCACCCCTGCGCCCGAATCGGCGGGAGTACCTCCGTCCCTCCGATCGTCAGACCAGCCGGGCGACCCGCGGCAAAACGCGCTTCGACGGTACCGTCACGGATCTCAGTAATACCACTCGTCATTCCCTGAAGTTCACGCACGACATCGCTATGACTGTCGTCGGTGTCGGCACGAGGGACGGAGGTAAGGGCGGCGCGATCAAGGACCGTTTGTGAGCGCTCATGAACGCCGGAAACGGTTTTCCGACAGCGGTGTATCGTGGCGCTGCGGACGACAATGGGCAGGGACGGAGGTTTATCGCCGTTTATGGAATACGCCATACTCGGAATCACGCGCCCGCCGTGATCTTGAAATGGCGAGCCCTCTTCCGTCCGGCGATACTTCGCGGCGATCTCGCGAGACCGGGAGAGTAACGTCTCGCTGCTTCCCGGTGCAAACACGATGTGAATCGCGTCGCAGCCGTCGCGGTCGATCGACGGCGCATCGTGTCGGACGCGGGCGGTCGTTATCGATTTCCAGGACGTGTTTACAAAAAGGGCCAACGGTGCGTTTGCCCCGGCATATCCCGCGCACACCGGCAGGCCGGTTCGCGCCGCGAGTACCTCAGCGCGCTCTGGTGTCAAACCGTCAAAAAAAAGCGCACTTACGGAGAGATCCAGGAGCGAGCCGAAACCGGTGCCCCAGCGGTTTGTTGCGCCCCAGGCTCGCTCCCAGTCGAGTTCTCCAGTCGTAAGTAAAGCCGCAGACGCGGCGCGATATCCGCCGTTCCAGAACGTAATCCCGCCGTCTCTTGCGATTTTTTTGAGGCGGCCGAGCGCTTTTCGATCGGCGGACCGCGGGGCGATCGTAAGTGCGGAGGTATGGAGCACGACCGGAGCGAGCGTTGCGCATAATGTCGCAATGTCATCGAGCGACGAGGGTTCAGGGTTCGATACGGAGAGAATCACCGGTAATCCGAGCTGTGAGCGTTGGATATCCATTAGAATTGCCGCAGAATTCAGTTGATGAATCGTAAAATCATGTGTATCTTCTGACGCGCCGTAAAACGCGCATAAATATCATACTACACAACATCACGAATCCAAAGAGGGAGAGTTATGGCAAAACAACTGAAGTTTGATGAAGAGGCACGACGATCGCTTCTTCGGGGCGTCGAAAAGATGTCTCAGGCGGTTCGCGTGACCCTTGGCCCGAAAGGCCGCAACGTCCTGCTCGATAAGAAATTCGGGGCACCCACGGTAACCAAAGACGGCGTTTCAGTGGCAAAAGAGATCGAGCTTGAGGATCCTTTTGAAAACATGGGCGCGCAACTGCTCAAAGAAGTGGCCACGAAAACCAACGATGTGGCCGGTGACGGTACGACAACCGCGACGGTCCTTGCGTATTCGATCGTCAAGGAAGGTCTCAAGTCGGTCGCAGCGGGTATCAACCCAATGGGTACAAAACGCGGTATCGACAGTGCCGTAGAAATTGCCGCGGCGGAGATCGCCAAGCAGGCAAAGACGATTAAGGACCGCAACGAAATCGCCCAAGTCGCGGCAATTTCGGCCAACAACGACAACGTCATCGGAGAGGAAATCGCCGAAGCGATGGACAAAGTTGGCAAAGACGGCGTTATCACCGTTGAAGAGTCCAAGACGATGGAAACGACCACCGACTTTGTCGAGGGTATGCAGTTTGATCGTGGCTATCTTTCACCCTACTTCGCGACAAATCGCGAGCAGATGGTCGCCGAACTCGAAAGCCCGTACATCCTGATCCACGACAAGAAGATTTCGAGCATGAAGGACATGCTTCCCGTCCTGGAGAAGGTTGCGCAGGCCGGAAAGCCAATCCTGATTATCGCTGAGGATGTCGAAGGCGAAGCGCTTGCGACGCTTGTCGTAAACAACATCCGCGGTACGCTCAACGCCTGTGCGGTGAAGGCACCGGGCTTCGGTGATCGTCGGAAGGCGATGTTGGAAGACATCGCAATTCTCACCGGCGGTCAGGTGATCAGCGAGGAACTCGGGCTCAAGCTCGAAAACATCGACATGAGCCAGCTGGGATCTGCCCAGTCGATCAAGGTTGATAAAGAGAATACGACGATCATCAACGGCGCGGGCACGCAGCAGGACATCAAGGACCGCACGGCTCAGATCAAAGCGCAGATCGAAGAGACGACCAGCGATTACGATCGCGAGAAGCTCCAGGAGCGTCTCGCCAAGCTCGCAGGTGGAGTGGCCGTCATCAACGTCGGCGCGGCAACCGAGGTCGAGCTCAAAGAGAAGAAGCACCGGGTCGAGGACGCCCTCTCGGCGACTCGTGCCGCGGTCGAGGAAGGTATCGTTCCGGGTGGTGGTACGGCTCTTGTTCAGGTCATCGATGTCCTTGATAAAGAGGATCTCGGGGCAATGCCCGAAGACGAGCGCGTTGGATTTGCGATCGTCAAGCGAGCGCTTGAGGAACCGATGCGTCAGATCGCCGTAAACTCCGGCGTTGACGGCTCGATCATCGTTGACCGCGCGCGCAAAGAGAAGAAAGGCGTCGGTTACAACGCGGCGACCGGCGACTGGGAAAGTATGATGCAGGCGGGAATCATCGATCCGGCCAAAGTTACCCGATCGGCTCTCCAGAATGCGGCGTCGATCGCGGCGCTCCTTCTGACCACGGAAGCAACGATTACCGATTTACCTGAGAAAGACGATGCGCCGGCCGGCGGTCCCGGCGGGATGGACGGCATGGGCGGAATGGGCGGTATGATGTAGCCTATTCGTTCGTGACCGTAACGAACGACAAGAGGGCGGGACACAGTCTCGCCCTTTTTTTTGCGAGAGGTCGAAATGAAACGAGACGAGTTTGTTTTTGCGATCGGATATCAGGATGACGCGGCAATTGTCGACGGCCCTGCGCTAAAAAAACACGGGCGCAAAACCGCGAGCGAGCTTCTCGATCTAGGCCTGTTTCGACCCGCCTACTGTGCCGCGCTATACGATAATCAACTCGAGGGATTCCGAGAGCAATTTGCCCAACGCACGGGCATGACCCTCGATTCCGACGAAGCTCTCGCGCGGCTTTTTGGCGTCTTCGGCGTGCCCGACGGGGTCACGCGGGTGACGCGGATCGGGTAACGGCGTCCTTGACCCGGCTATCGGGGCGTGGTACCGTACCCGGAATATCTTGAACATGAAGGAACGATTTTGATGAATTATCTGTACAATCTGCCGCTACTGCTCGGTGCTCCTGAGGGTGGGGCCGCTGCGGGCGGACAGACTTCGATGGCGCCGACCCTTATCACGTTTGGGCTCGTTTTCGCCATCTTTTATTTTCTGATTATTCGTCCCCAGAACAAGCGCAAGAAAGAGACCGAATCGATGCTCAAGTCACTCCGTAAAGGCGACAGAGTCGTTACGATTGGTGGCATTCGCGGTACGGTAACCTCGCTCAAAGACGATACGGTTGTTCTTAAAGTGGACGATTCCGCAAAGATTCAGTTTTCTCGTAGCGCCGTGTCGTCGGTTCTTGACCGCAAAGGGGCCGGTTCCTCAAGCAAAGAGGCCGCGGCGGACCAGGACGACGAGGCGAACGAATCCGAATAATTCTCCCTCTCGGAGTTTGGTAAATGACAAAACGATTGCGTTTGCTGATTATACTGGCCCTCGTCGGGTTTGCGACCGCCGCGTTCTACCCGACCGTGCGCTGGTATTTCGCCGTACCCGAGGATCAACAAATCCTCGCCCAGAGTTCCCGGATCGAAATCCGCGATTGGTCGCGCCTTCAGGCACGGACAGCCCTCTCTGATTTACGTAGCGGGGCCGCCACGGACGAGCCGCTCGCGCCGGAGTACGAGTTTTTGACCGCTATCGCGCGAGACAATCTCGACGCGATCGACGAAGAGATTCCGGACGTGTGGACGACGACCGACGTGCTACGTAGTTTTCGCGACGAAGCCGAAGCATTTGAAGTTCTCGAGCAGCACTATCGTCAAGAGGTTCTCGATCTCAAGGATCTGAAAGAGCGGATCGTTCAACTCGGTCTCGACCTCTCCGGCGGTATCAGTGTGACCCTCGTCGCGGACCGTGAGAGTCTTGCCGAGCGCCTCGGCGAAGAACCGACCAACGCGCAGCTGGACGAGGCGGTAGATCTCGCGATGGAGATTATCCGTAATCGGATCGACCGGTTTGGTGTCACAGAGCCGCAGCTACGTCGTTCGGAAAACGATCAAATCGTCATCGAAATACCCGGTGACAACGATCGCGAGCGCGTGAACTCCTTCCTCTTAGGCAAGGGAAGCCTCAACTTCCACATCGTCAATGACGAGGCAACCTCGGAGTTGATCGGGATACAAACCCAAGATCCCGGCTGGAGCCCCGACATCGATGGGACGCCTGAATTTATTCCTGCGGGATCGGTTGTGAGTGAGTACGTAACCCGGGACGAATACGGCATCGACGAGCGTGTCCGTTGGATTACGATATTTGAAGACATTGACGAATCCGGCCTCGACGGCACCCATATCACCGATGCCCAGGTCGCTCGCGATCCGCTCACAAACCAGCCGACGGTTAACTTTGTCCTCGATTCGGAAGGTAGTGACATATTTGCCGCGCTAACCCGTGATAACGTCGGTAGTTCGCTGGCAATCGTCATGGATGACAAAGTTCGGGCGTACGCCCGAATCCAGGAGGAGATCCCGACAGGACAAGTTCGGATTACCGGTTTTGACGAGGAGGAAGCGGCGAATATCGCCCTTGTGCTGCGAACCGCGGCGCTTCCCGTCGACCTCGAAATTGTCAACCAACAGGCCGTTGGCGCGACCCTCGGTGAGGCTGCGATCAGAATCGGCCTGCAATCGATCGCCCTCGGATTTGCGCTGATCATCCTCTTTATGATCATCTACTACAAAGGCGCGGGAATCGTCGCCGATGTCGCATTGATCCTCAACTTGTTTTTTATCGTTTCGGTGCTCTCGGCGTTTAATCTCACATTGACGCTTACAAGTATCGCCGGGGTGATCTTGACGGTCGGTATGGCCGTCGATGCCAACGTGATCATCTTTGAACGAATCAAGGAAGAATACCGTCTTGGGAAAGGCGCGCGGGCATCCGTTAAAGCCGGTTTCCAGAAGGCGTTCTGGACCGTTATGGACGCCAATATTACGACGTTTATCGCCGCGATCTTTCTTTCCCAACTCGGCACGGGGCCAATTCAGGGTTTCGCCGTGACACTTGCCGTCGGAATTCTCTCATCGATGTTCACGGCGCTCGTTGTGACGCGTCTGTTCTTCGATTTTAGCGTTGACGTTCTCAAACGGACCAAGTTGAGCATCGCCTGGAGGAACTCATGAAGCGCGTGTTCGACTTTATGAAGATCCGAGTCGTGATGCTGGTCATCTCCTCGGCGATCATTGTCGGCGGAATTGCCGGTACAATCGGCCAGGGTGGATTTAACCTCGGGATCGATTTTCAAGCGGGACTGAGTCTCACGGTGGAGATTCGGGACGACAGCGCGGTGACGGTGTCCGACGTTCGTGGCGCTTTGGCGGCGATCGACGGCGTGGCGGCCCAGCGGGTCGGTCCAATTGAAAACCAACAGTTTATCGTTCGAGTCCGCGACGACGGATCCGTGAGCAGTTTTGAACGCGTTGTGACCGATGAGGTTCTGTCGGTTCTCCGCGACTCGTTTCCGAATGCCCGGGTCAGCGAGCTCGAGGTGACGTACGTCGGTCCTCGATTCTCACAGGAGCTCGCGCGACAAGCGCTCGCTCTCACGGTTTTTGCGCTCCTGTTGATTCTTGCGTACTTGTGGTTTCGATTTCGACTCGGATATGCCGTCTCCTCGATCGCCGCACTGGTTCACGATGTCCTTGTGATCCTCGGTGTTATCGGGACGTTGCAACTCGAGGTTTCCACGGCAACGATCGCCGCGGTGCTCACGATAATCGGGTACTCGCTCAACGATACGATCGTTATTTTTGACCGCATCCGTGAAAACGAAGTGCTCCTTAAAGACAGTTCGTTTCCGGTCATCATCAACAGCAGTATTACCCAGAGTCTGAGTCGAACCTTGATCACATCCTTGACGACCTTACTCGCAGTTGGCGCCATATTTATCTTTAGCACCGGCCAGATTCAGCTGTTCGCCCTCAAGCTTATCATCGGCGTTATCGTCGGTACGTATTCGTCGATATTTGTCGCTTCGCCGGTCCTGCTGACATGGCAGGGCGTCGTAACGCGGCGACGAAAAAGGCGCGACGCCGAGAAATACAGCAAAGGCGCGATGCCAAAGGACGCCCCCGCAGCCGTTGCTGCAGGCGGCGATGGGCCGACCGTAGCTGTAGCGGGAGCCGCTCCCGATGTCGAAGCCGCAAAACGTGAAATCGCCAAGCAGCGGAGCCGAAAGAAAAATCGCAAAAAGCGTTAGAATAAAGCCGTCGGTATCTCGACGGCTTTTTTTTGGAGTGTGAGGATTTAATGAGAGAACGAAACGGCGAACGCCTCCACCACGAGCGCGGCGGCGATCTACGCGAACGCCTCGCGTCCACGCGCGGCATTATATCGGACATGGACGGCGTGATTTATCACGGAAATCGATTGCTTCCCGGCGCCAAAGAGTTTGTTCGCTGGTTAAACGATACGGGCAAGAAGTTTTTGTTTTTGACAAACTCCAGCGAGCGTAGTCGCCGTGAACTCCAGGAGAAAATGGCACGCCTCGGCGTCGAAGTCCCGGTCGATAATTTTTATACGAGTGCGCTCGCAACGGCGGGCTTCCTCGCGAGTCAACGTCCCGGTGGAAGCGCCTATGTTGTCGGCGAGGCCGGACTTACCAACGCCCTCTACGATGTCGGCTTTTCAATGAACGAGATAAATCCTGATTACGTCGTCATCGGCGAGACGAGGAGCTACAGCTTCGAAAAAATCGAGCGGGCAATTAACCTCGTAATCAACGGCGCCAAACTTGTCGGCACCAACCCCGACCTGACCGGTCCGGTTGAATCGGGGCTTACTCCGGCTTGCGGTGCGTTGATTCGACCGATCGAACTAGCGACAGGTGTGCAGCCGTATTTTGTCGGCAAACCGAACCCGCTTATGATGAGACAGGCGCTAAAACGAATTGAATGTCGCCGCGAAGAGACGCTTATCATCGGTGATCGAATGGATACCGATATCATCGCCGGAATCGAGGCGGAGATCGGCACGGTCCTGTTATTGTCCGGCGTAACCGATCCGGGCGGCGCGGATACGTTTGCCTACCAGCCGCAGTACATTCTCGAGGGAATCGGACGGATACCCGAGGTCGTCGAAGAGTTGCCGACACCGTGAACCGGGAGTTTCTGGCCGGCGATATCTATTGGCGTGTGTTCGGACCGGAGACAGAGGTCTCGGATTCGACGCCCCTTGTCATCTTTCATGGACTCTTCGGTTCGGGTGATAATTGGCGGAGTCAAGCACTGGCCCTTGCCGAGAACCGCGTTGTTCTCGTAGCCGACTTACCCGACCATGGTCGTTCGGTCCACTGTGAGGAGTTCTCCTACCCGTTTATCGCGACGCTCCTGTGGAGCGCAATTGACGCCGCGCTGGAAGAGCTGGAAATGCCTTCCCTTCCGCTCGTTTTATTAGGCCACTCGATGGGTGGAAAAGCCGCGATGGCGATGGCGGTATCCCAACCCGAACGCACCGCCCAATTGATCGTCGCCGATATCGCGCCCCGTTCCTACCCGCCCCGGCACGACGAGATCTTCGCGGCGCTCGATGCGGTCGCGAAGAATCCCGTGACATCGCGGAGCGGCGCCGATGCGATTATGGCTGAGTTTATTCCGCAAAAAGCGATTCGCATGTTTCTCCTCAAGAGCCTCATCCCGACCCCGGTACGCGGGGACGGAGGTTCAGTGCCCGAGACCTACGCGTGGCGTCTGAATCTTCCCGGACTCCGTTCGGGGTATGACGCGATCCGCGACCGGCCGTTTGTGGCGACGGAGGTGCGCTACCTCGGGCCGACGCTTTTTGTCGTTGGCGGTGCGTCACCGTATGTATCAGAAGAGGATCACGCCACCATCGCCCATCATTTTCCGGACTCTTCGATACATGTAATCGAGGGGGTAGGGCATTGGTTACATGCCGAGGCTCGTGATGAGTTTATTTCTGTGGTTGGGGCGTTTGTTTCGTAGTATATTTTCGCGCGAATGCAGCATCCGATGGTAACCGTTCAGCCAGGACGACCATTTCCCCTGGGCGCATCGCCGGTTCCCGGGGGTGTGCACTTTGGTCTTGTCAGCCGAAACGCACACCGCGTCTGGCTACAGCTTTATGACGCACCCGACGCGGCCTATCCGGCGCTTGAGTTTGAGCTCTACTCCGGTGAGTTTCGCACCGGTGATGTTTGGCACATCGAAGTACGCGGAATTGACGTTGGAGCGCTCTACCTCTTTCGCGTCGACGGTCCGTTTGCGCCCGAGAAAGGCTTGCGGTTTAATAAAAACCGCCCGCTCATCGATCCATACGCCAAGGCCCTGACCGCGACGTTCCGCTGGGGGCTCAACAACGCATTTGGTTACGATCCTGGCTCACCCGATGCCGATCTCTCGGTCAATCGCGACGGGAGCGCACGCGGCATTCCCAAGTGTATCGTTGTCGACGACGCGTTTGATTGGGCGGGCGACCGACCGCTCAACCACCCCCTTGATTCATCGATTATCTACGAAGCTCACGTGCGCGGGCTCTCGCGCCACCTCAGCGCCGGCGTCGAACACCCCGGGACGTACCGCGGAGTGATCGAGATGATTCCGTATCTCAAGGATCTCGGGATAACCAGCCTCGAGTTGCTTCCGGTACACGAGTTTGATGAGCACGAGTTTGAGCGCGTTAATCCGATCGAGAACGTTTCGCTGGAAAACTACTGGGGCTACAATACGATCGCTTTCTTTGCTCCCAAAGGTACCTACGCCGCCGACGGAGGCCTCGGCGAACAGGTGCGTGAGTTCAAGGAAATGGTCCGCGAGCTCCATCGTGCCGGGATCGAGGTGATCCTTGACGTCGTGTTCAACCATACAGGTGAAGGGAACGAACGCGGTCCTACGTTCGGCTTCCGCGGAATCGACAATACAACGTACTACATGTTAGAGGACGACCGGCGGTACTATCGCAACTACTCGGGTACCGGAAATACGCTCAACTGCAATCATCCCGTGATGCGCGATCTTATTCGTGACGCGCTGCACTATTGGGTTATCGAGATGCACGTTGACGGATTTCGATTCGACCTTGGGAGCGTGCTTGGTCGAGACGAACGCGGCGAACTCATGGAGAATGCCCCAATCCTCGAACGAATAGCCGAAGATCCGATCCTCCAGAACACCAAGATTATCGCCGAGGCGTGGGATGCCGGCGGAGCCTACCAAGTAGGCGCGTTCCCCGGGCGTTGGTCGGAGTGGAACGATCGATTTCGTGACGATGTGCGCCGCTTTTGGCGCGGTGATCGAAAGATGACCGCTGCGTTGGCAACGAGGTTCACCGGTAGTTCTGATCTCTATCGCTCCGGCGGGCGAAAGCCATTTCATAGTATCAACTACGTGACCTGTCATGACGGATTTACGCTGCTCGATTTGGTGAGCTACAACCGCAAGCACAATCGGGCCAACGGCGAGCAAAACCGCGACGGGCACGACGCCAACTATAGTTTTAATCACGGAATCGAAGGGCCAACAGCCGATCCGGAAATCGCCGCAGTGCGCAATCGGCAAATCAAGAACTTCCTGGCCACGCTCCTGCTCTCTCTCGGAACGCCGATGTTGCTGTCCGGCGATGAGTTCGGGCGAACGCAAAACGGGAATAACAACGCGTACTGTCAGAACAACGCGACAAGTTGGAACGACTACGGCTTAAGGACCCAAAACGCCGACATTCTCAGATTCACCCGCATTCTCATCGATACCCGAAAGCGCCATCCCGCGTTTCAACGGCCCGAGTTTTACACCGGTGTCGACAACACCCGCAATCGCCGACCCGATATCGCCTGGTTCGGTCCGGACGGTCGAACGATCGATTGGAACGAGACCAACGGGTGCCTGGCGGTGTACATCGACGGAACCGAACTCGGCATGCTTGATCGTCGCGAGGACGACGACTTCTACATCATGTTTAACGGTTCCAAGAACGAGCGCGTGTTTGCCGTTCCTGAAGCGCCGGAGGGACTGATATGGTTCCTCGTCGTCGATACCGCCGCCGAACCGCCACGCGATTGCTTTGAACCGGGGACGGAGGAGCCGCTTGGATCGATCGACGACCTTGTCCTGGCCCCGCAGTCTATCCGCGTCATCCGCGCTACGCGTTTATCTTGACAGAGCGCGGTCACAGTGGTACCCCTTCTATGCCGTCCCCCGGACGGCGTTTTCTTTTGGAGGTATCCCCATGGCAGAGTCTTTGACGCGTGAAGAGCGGTTGTACCGAGTTCGTCACTCAACCGCGCACGTGATGGCGGAGGCGGTTTTGCAGATGTTTCCCGATGCAAAAATCGCCATCGGCCCGCCGATTGAGAACGGTTTTTACTACGATTTTGACCTCTCGCGAGCGCTTAAGCCGGAAGATCTCGAGGAAATCGAAGACCGCATGCGCACGATCATCGGTGGAAATCACCCGATTACCAAAGAGGTTGTCGGTAAAAAACGTGCCCGCGAGATATTTCATGATCAGCCGTACAAGCTCGAGCTGATCGACGACCTACCAGAAGATGTCGAGGTATCGACGTACACGGTGGATACATTTGTCGATCTCTGTAAAGGTCCGCACGTCGATACGACCAAGGCGATTCATACAAAAGCGTTCAAGTTGCTCACAATCGCCGGCGCCTACTGGCGGGGCGACGAAAAACGACCGATGTTGCAGCGTATTTACGGAACCGCATGGGAAAACCCCAAGGAACTGCGTGAACACATCGCGTGGCTAGCCGAGATCGAGAAACGAGACCACCGCAAGCTCGGCCGCGAGCTGGATCTGTTTTCCACCCATGAGGAAGCGGGGCCCGGTCTTATCTACTGGCATCCCAAGGGAATGCGGATCAGGACCGCGATTGAGGATTTCTGGCGCGAACAACATCGTCGAGGCGGATACGAACTTCTACAAACCCCGCATGTCGGCAAGAGTTGGTTATGGGAGACGTCCGGCCATCTGGGCTTCTACAAGGAGAACATGTACTCCCCGATGGAACTGGATAGCGCGGACTACTACGCCAAACCGATGAACTGCCCGTTTCACATCATGATCTACAAAACGGGTAAGCGCAGCTATCGCGATCTGCCCCTGAGATGGGGAGAGTTGGGAACCGTGTACCGCTACGAGCGGAGCGGTGTTCTCCACGGCCTTTTGCGGGTTCGTGGTTTTACGCAGGACGACGCCCACATTTTTTGTACGCCGGACCAAATCGAAGACGAAATCCTTGAGGTCCTGCAGTTCAGCATGCGCATGTGGCGAGCTTTTGGTTTTGATGAAATCAAGGCGTATCTGGCGACGCGCCCCGAGAAGTCGGTCGGGGAGCAAGGCAATTGGGACCGGGCGATTGAAAGCCTGCGCAAAGCACTTGAGGCCGAGCAGATGGACTACGAGATCGATGAAGGCGGCGGGGCGTTTTACGGTCCCAAGATCGATTTGAAGGTTCGCGATGCCTTGGGTCGGGAATGGCAGATGACGACTATCCAGTTTGACTTCAATTTGCCTGAGCGCTTTGATATGACCTTTGTCGACACCGACGGCGTGGAAAAGCGCCCGTACATGGTGCACCGTGCGCTCCTTGGTTCCCTCGAACGCTTTTTTGGTGTTCTGATCGAACATTACGGTGGTGCGTTTCCCGTTTGGTTGGCTCCCGTTCAGGCGGTTACCGTACCGGTCGCTCCCGCGTTTAACGATTACGCGCGCGCCGTCGCCGATCGTCTTTTTGAACTCGGCTATCGAGCGGAAGCCGATCTTTCCGATAATCGGATGAACGCAAAGATACGTGCGGCACAGCAGCACAAAGTTCCTTATATGCTCGTTGTCGGTGAGAAAGAAGCGGATGCCGACGCCGTCAGCGTCCGTTACCGTACCGGCGAACAGACAAACGGCGTTCCCTTTGACGAGTTTGCGGCGATGCTCGAACAGAAAACGCGCGACTTGGAGCTCATATGAGCGGGGGAGAAGCGCGCTCGTCCGCCTACGCGCGGTTACAGGCGCTCGATCGTGAGTCGTACTTGCTCGATCGCGTCTCTGCGGTGCTCAGCTGGGACCAGGAGACCGGAATGCCCGAGCAGGCGGTCGCGGAACGATCCGAACAGCTTGCCTTACTGCAGGGTCTGGCTCACGAACGCGCAACCGATTCGCGCATCGGCGAGCTTCTCGACGCCGCGGGGACGGAGGTCTTCGGTGAGTTTGAGGTAGCGTATCTCCGCGAGAAGCGTCGTCACTACGAACAGGCGACAAAAATTCCCACCGAGTTGGTGCGCGAGCTTGCCCAACAGGCGAGTCTCGGTCACCACGCCTGGGCGGAAGCGCGCGCCGCCGATGACTTCGCGAGATTTGCACCCTTCCTGGAGAAGCTGATCGATCTCAATCGATCGGTTGCGGATTGCCTCGGCTGGGAGGTAACGCCGTACGACGCTCTCCTCGATCAGTACGAACCGTACGCGACGACTCAGGAAGTCCGAGAGACGTTTACGACCCTCCGCGACGGTCTTGTTCCGCTGGTCCGAGATATCTCGGCAGTCGATCAGGTCGACGATTCTTTTTTATATGGTGACTTTGACGCCGACACGCAAGAGGCGTTTAGCCGCGAAGTGATGGTCGCACTGGGATACGATACGGCGCGCGGGCGCCTGGATCGGTCTGCGCACCCGTTCACGACAAGCCTCGGAAGCGACGACGTCCGCATCACGACGAGGTTCGACCCACAGAAGCCGGCGCCGGCACTATTTTCGACGATTCATGAGACCGGGCACGCCCTGTACGAGCTTGGTATCGACAAGACGTTTCGCGGAACGGTTCTCGCCGAGGGTACAAGTCTCGGAATCCACGAATCGCAATCGCGCATGTGGGAGAACGTTATCGGGAGAAGCAAACCGTTCTGGAGTTTCTGGTTGCCGCGACTCCGCGAGCACTTTCCCGACCCGCTCGATGGTATCGGGCTCGACGAGTTTTACCGGGCGGTAAACCGGGTCGAGCCCTCGTTAATCCGCGTCGACGCCGATGAGGTAACCTACAGTCTCCACGTCATCCTCCGGTTTGAGATCGAACAAGAGCTTATCGAAGGAAGAATAAGCGTAAACGACCTGCCGGCGGCATGGAACGCGCGCATGCAGGAGTTCCTCGGGGTCGTTCCCCCTAATAACCGGCTCGGCGTTCTCCAGGACGTACACTGGTCCGCGGGGATGTTCGGCTACTTCCCGACGTACGCCCTCGGTAACCTCTATGCGGCGCAGTTTTTTAACGCCTTTGAGGCCTCCTGTCCGGAGATCTGGGATCGGGTTGCGGCCGGCGAGACCGCCGATCTCCTCGGCTGGTTACGGCAAAACATCCATCGTTTTGGGAAAGCGAAATCCGCACATGATCTCGTTCGGGATATCACGGGAGAGTCTCTCAATCCCAACTACTTTCTCGCTTACTTGCGTCAAAAATACGGACAGATCTACGGGGTGTGATCCAGATGCGCTACGATCCGTACCTTTACCTGAGTATCTCGGGTGCGGTCGCCGGTGTAGTGCCGTATGTGATGTTTCGTAGCGCCAAACGAGGGCGCCGACCGCTTCGAGTTCGGGCGCTCAGGCGCCTCGTATCGCCGATCGCCGCCTTTATGTCGGTTGCCATACTCGGAGCTGTGCTCTTTACGAGTTGGCGAGAGCTGTTTACCGCTCCCGGCACCTCGATCCTCATGTTTTTTGTTCCGCTGGCGCTCTTATGGGCGTTGCTCCGGCTTCCGGGTTTCGCGGCGTTTCCGCTGTTTATCATCGTTGCGGCGGTGTTGAGCTTTGGAGCTGTGCGGACCTTCCCCGGTGGCGCGGCATCCTCGTCGACCTCCGTCCCCGGTATCCCTTGGATCGCGGTGGATCGCCTTGGCACGGGAGAGGAGATCGCGCGTTTGCGGGCACTGCAAGATGGTGAGACCTTGGCGCTCGACCTCCGTCCCTCGGCGCCATCATTAGTTCGCGATAATCCGGACGCCGAGTACATCGTCTCGCTCGATCAGACCGTCACCCTGGACGTCGCTTACGTCGTCCGCCCGCCGGCGCTGTGGTTTCTAGGTCCGCGAGTTATCCTCGTTGAGATGCGGCTCCGAGATTCCCAGAGTCTCGTGTTACGGCGCCGCCGAACTCTCCCGACTGTGGAAGAACGAGTTGAACAGATCTTTGATGGGACCTTATTTGTCCGGATCGAGGATTCCGTGCGTCACCCGGAGGATGGGACGTACCTACAGGCGGGCGATCATCCCGTGCGGCTCAACGACAGCGGTGCGGAGACCGATACTCACAACAATGATGGTGACGTTGTATCGTAGCCAGTCGGATGTGAGCACCGAGTACGTTACGATCACCGATAGGCAAGGCAATCTCTTTGGTTATCCCACGTTGACGGTCACGACGGGACGCGATTTTTTTCTGACGAGCGAACGTCACTACACCTACGATAGCGAGGCAAGCCTCCAAAGCGCACTGCGCGATATGATCGATCGCCGCCTCAACAGGAGTTTTGAGGTTCTTTACAGCTACTTTCGGCCGGGCCAGTACCCGGTGCTCCAGGCGCGGTTGACAGCATCTGAGGGTGGACGTAGCATCTCCTCGTGAATCTCGCCAACTCTATAACGAGCGTTCGACTCGTCCTCAGCCCCGTTTTTTTTGTCGTCGCGTATCTCCCCTGGTGGGCGGGCTATCAATTTGCGCTTCCGGCGACCGTTATTCTATGGATACTGTTTGTGATTATCGAAGCGTCCGATTTGTTCGACGGGATTGTGGCTCGGCGCCAGGGAATCGTCTCGGACGTCGGCAAGGTGCTCGATCCTTTTGCCGATGTCGTCGGACATTTGACGTTTTTCCTCGTTTTTGCTGCGTTTAACGTCATACCGATATGGATGTTTCTTCTGCTTATGTATCGCGAGATCGGCATTATCTTCCTCCGTCTTCTCATGATTCGTGACGGAATCGCGCTCGCCGCCCGGCGCGGGGGCAAGATCAAGACGGCGCTCTACGCGCTGGGTTCGGTACTCGGGCTCCTGATGCTCGGGCATATCCGTCTCGGAAACCTTCATGCGCTGATGCCGCAGCTACCCTGGATCACGATGGGCGTGTTTGTGGCCGCGATCCTGCTCTCCTGGGGTAGCTTCATCGACTACCTCATCGTTGTCCAGAAACACCGCCGAACTATGTAAGCACGCCCCGCTCCCGATCATTTCGGTACAAATGCGAAAAAATCGACGAAGGTATTTACATCCACGGCGTTTCGATGTACATTAGCCGACATAAATGTAGCAATCGACGGACAAGGCGACGTTTTCGGACTTGTTTGTACGATATACACCCCATTCGGTAAGGGAGGAAGAGGTATGAGTGACGCAATGAGTGCCAAAGAAGTACTCGATCTAATTAAGAAAGAAGACGTCAAGATCGTAGACCTTCGATTTATGGACTTTCCGGGGATGCAGCAGCATTTCTCGGTACCCGCCCATCAAATCGATGAGGACAGCTTCACCGATGGACTCGGTTTTGATGGATCGAGCATCCGTGGCTGGCAGTCGATCAACGAGTCCGACATGATCGTCAAGCCGCAGTCGCAGACGGCGTTTATCGATCCATTTATGGAAGTTAAGACACTAGTCATGACCTGTAATATCGGCGATCCGATCACCGGCGAGGACTACACGCGAGACCCGCGCAACATCGCGCGCAAGGCTGAGAATTATCTCAAGAGCACGGGCATCGGTGATACCGCATTTATCGGCCCCGAGGCTGAATTTTTTGTCTTTGACGATGTTCGATTTGATCAGAATGAGCACATGGGTTTCTACATGATCGACTCGGTCGAAGGACACTGGAACTCCGGCGCCGACGAAGGCCCCAACCTCGCCTACAAGCCGCGCTACAAAGAGGGTTACTTTCCGGTACCCCCGAGTGACAGCCTCCAGGATCTTCGCTCCGAGATGGTCGTTCTCCTCGAGTCGATCGGCGTCGAAATAGAAGCCCATCACCACGAAGTTGCCACCGGCGGTCAGTGTGAGATCGACATGCGCTTTGCGCCACTCCTCGAGATGGCCGACAGCATGACGAAGTACAAGTACGTCGTTAAGAACACCGCCCGTCGGGCCGGCAAGACGGTTACATTTATGCCCAAGCCCTTGTTTATGGACAACGGCAGCGGAATGCATACTCACCTGTCCATCTGGAAAGACGGTAAGAACACCTTTTTCGGCGACGGCTACGCCGGTCTAAGTGAGACGGCTCTCTACGCAATCGGCGGTCTGCTCAAGCACGCTCCGGCGGTTTTGGCTTTCACCAACCCGACGACCAACAGCTACAAGCGACTGGTTCCCGGTTATGAGGCGCCGGTCAACCTCGCCTATAGCCGACGAAACCGAAGTGCCGCGGTCCGTATCCCGATGTACTCCAACAGCGAGAAGGCGAAGCGTTTTGAGTTCCGCTGCCCCGATCCGTCGAGCAACCCGTACCTCGGATTTAGCGCGATGTTGATGGCGGCGATTGACGGAATCCAGAACAAGATCGATCCGGGCAACGCCCTCGATCGAAACATCTACGATATGCCGGCTGAGGAAGCGGCGGCGATTCCGACCACCCCGGGTTCACTTCGCGAATCGTTGAGTGCCCTCGAGGCGGATCACGATTTCCTCTTGAAAGGCGACGTATTTACGGCCGATGTTATCGAAACGTGGATCGAGTACAAGCGTGAGGAAGAGGCGATGGCTCTCGACCTCCGTCCCCATCCGTACGAGTTTACCCTCTACTACGATATCTAAATCGGATCCAAAGACGGTAAATGGGCGTCGATCGTTACGGTCGACGCCTTTTTTATTCAGTCGTGCCGACAACCGCCAGGTAGTTGGCACGGACTCGTTTCACCGTCGTCGAGATCTTGGCGATCAAGGCATGGGCTCCTTCTTCTGCCCCCCCCATCACGATTCCCGCCAGTTTTTTTTGGGCAAGTACGTCGGTGGGTACCGCGTGTAGCTGCTGATCGTCGTACACTTGCAGAAAGTGCTCGATTCGACGGAGAAAGAGGTAGTCCGCAATGACCTCACGTACGTGATCTCGGGTGAGGATACCCGCTTCCTCAAGGCGCGAAAGTGCCGCGATCGTATTGCCGGTCAATAAGCCCGGATACAACCCGTGGTGAAGCATCTGTAACGCCTGAACCATAAACTCGATGTCGCGGATGCCGCCTTCATCGTTTTTTATGTCGGTTCCGATGACCGAATCGGCGCCACCGTATTGCGAGACCGCGCGGGCTCGCAAGTGACGTACGGTATGGAGAATCTGGTCGCGTCCCGCGTGTTCCAGACGACGGCGAAATACCGGTCGGAGGCGATCGATGACCTCGTTACCGAGCGAGAGGTCACCGGCAATTGGAGCCAGCTTGAGCAGGGCCTGCACTTCCCAGAGTTCGGCTTCGTTTCCGTAGTATCGTTCCAACGTCGGCAGTGCGTAGACCAGTCGTCCGGCATTTCCCCAGGGACGAAGTCGAAGATCGACGCGATACGCTTGTCCTTCAACGGTAAAGTCGGTGAGATCGCGGACGAGTTGGCGCATAACCCGCCCGGCGTGTTTCTCCTGATCCTCACGTGTATCATCAGGTTCGATAACCGCCAGCAGGTCGATATCGGAGCTGTAGTTGAGTTCGTCTCCCCCGAGTTTGCCAAATGCGAGGACAACAAAACGACCAATTCGGGGAGGAACGTCAGGCGATTCCGCGAGGATCGTCTCGAGCGTGACACCGACTACGGTCCGTGCGAGCGCGCTTATCTCTTCCACAACCTCGGCGAAATCCCCACCGAGACATATATCCTGCGCGCCGATGCGTAGAATCTCCCTCCGCCTAAAGCGCCGCAGAACGTTGAGTTTTTCAGTACGTTCGTCGTGGTGCGAGAGCTCGTCTTGCAGGCGGGTGGTCATCTCGGTCTCACCCTGACGACCTCCGACTACTTCCGGGCGACTGATCCATTCGAGGAAAACCGGATTTCGAATCAACGTATCGCTTAAGAATTGACTTCCGGCAAATATCGTCAGCATCACTTCGAGGCGGCGCGGCTGGGCGAGGAGTTCGCGAAAAAACGTCTCGCGGTCTTCGACCTGTTCGGTAAACCGATCCCAGTTGTTCAGGGCCATATCGGGATCACTCGATCCGCGTAGATACTCCCAGGCCAGAACGACGAGGCGCGCAAAGACTTCTCGTGTCTCACCGACTCCCGCCATCCGGCGCAGATTGATAATCCCGCGCGACGGATCGTTAAAACCGGCGTCGGCAAGCGTATTGGCAATCCTGTCTTCGCTTAAGGCATCTGAGAGAACAAGATCGGCTGGATTCCCGGTTCTGGTCTCGGGTAACGCGTCGCGCCCGAGGTGTCGCTCGACAAAGCTCCGGACGGCCGCCGTTTCTACTTCAAAATCGATGCGCAGGCGTTGCGCAGCGGTCAGTTCGGCGTTGTCGTAATAGCCCATACGTCGCGCCAGATGGGCCGCTTCCACGCTCTCAAACTCAGGTAGGAACAAGTCCTGAGCGTTGCCTCTGAGCATCCGGAGCCCGTTTATGAGGTTGCGTAAAAAGCGATAGGCCCGAATCATCCCGTCCGCTTCCTCGCGGTCGATCGTACCGAGTACCGACAGGCCCCGCAGCGTTGCGTGGATACCGGGATCGCGAAGCGTCTGATTCGTTCGTCCGTACTCGACCTGGAGGAGCTGAACGTTGTACTCGAGGTCGACGAGCGCACCCGGAGAAAACTTGGCGTTGAGTCGGTCCCCGAGGGATTTCTCCTCAGCCTGACGAACGCGTAATTCACGAATTTCACCGACGTCTATGCCATCTCCCTGATACACGATCTGGTCGCGAATGGCGGTAACGCGTTTGCCCAAATCGGAATCCCCGGCGACGGCGCGCATACGAATCAGGGCCAGGCGTTCAACGCTATGCGCCTTTCCCCCCGTACCGAAATAGCTGATAAAGCTCTCGATATGCACCGCTTTTGGTCCATCGGTTCCAAACGGCCGCAGGCGAAGGTCAACCTCAAAAATCGACTCGCGTTTGGCGACAATGGAGCGGGACGCTCCGTCGACGAGACGCTCAAAAAATTCGCGATCAGTAATAACCTGAGGACCGCTTGTTTCGCCTTGGTCGCTGTAAATCGTCATTAACTCGATATCGGAGGCGTATCCAAGAGCGCTCCCGCCGAGTTTCCCCAGTCCGAATACCGCGTAATCAGCGGCAAGACCCGCGGCGCTCAGCGGTGAACCGTAGCGAGCAGAAAGCTCCTCCCAGGTGACCCGAAACGCGGCATCGACGACGACCTCGGCAAGTCGAGACAACCGGTGACTCAGAAAGAAAAAGTCTGTCTCGCGTTGGAGGACGTGATCGATATCGATTCGGTATGCCTCATCGTCCTTGAACGCGTTGAGGATTACCCGCTTTTCCTCCGGCTCTGTCGTTGCGGCGAGCGCCGCCGAGAGCTTGGGTAGAAGATCGTCGCTTGGCGTACTAAATGAGGAGGACGCGCCCGCCCGGCCGAGCATCGGAAGCAGGCTCTCGTATTGGAGGCGAATAAAGTCTTCCCAGAGAAAATCGCTTGCCCCGAGCAGCCGAGCGAGTTCTCGTTGAGCGTCGGGATCGGTAAGAAAGCTCTGCAGCCGGTCGGTCGATCCCTCAATCGCAACGCTGCGAACGAGCTCTTCAAAGCGCTCAAGCGCCTCACGCGGATCCGGTGCGAGATCAAGGTTGTGTGTGAACTGTTTGGATACGAGTATCGACAAGCGGAGACGTTCGATATCGGCAGCACGGACGAGCGCGTTGCCGTCACGATCGGTTATGAGGAAAACGTCGCGAATCTGGTGTCTCGTTGTCTCAATCTCGATTTCCCGAACCGAGAGATCCTGGAGCGCCAGTGCTCCCGCGAGCGAGTAAAGAAAGAACGGGGTATCTTGGGATAAAACTCGAACCTCCGTCCCCCGCTCGTGCGCAACAACATCGATTTCGATCGGGAGCAGCGGATCATCGCCAAACGATTCGTCCGTGTTTCGTCGAAGAGCGAGCGCGTGGGAAACCTTCTCGACTACCGTTGCGCGCGCTTCCTCAGGGCGAGGCGGTTCTGCATAAAGGGGACTGAGGACACGGGCGAACTCTTCTTCGAGCTGCTGTATCCACGCGCTGACCTCCGTCCCCGGTTGGAGCGTTCCACAAAACCGGTCGACAACAAATCCGTCATCTGCCGTAAACACTTCGCCGTTGATTATGTTGAATCCGGCTGCGCCCAGAATCCCGGTTAGGTAACTCAACAGACCGGGTGCGTCGGTAGTACAGATCGTGATCTCGATATCGTCGCGATTCTGGTGTCCGACTATGCGCGCCGGACGGCTATTAGTCAGCGATTCTCGCGCCGAGCTATGCGCGGCAATTTCTTCGGGTGAGTAAATCTGGTGGTATCGAGCCGGGAGCGTGTTGTCCGCCTTATGCGCTGGCCTGATCCGTTTCCGGGCGCTCATCGTACCCCCGCTGGGCTTGTCCGGCCGCGTCGACCCGGTACTTTTTGACAAAGCCGCACGGTCGGTACGTCAACTTGGACTGGCGAAGTCCCTCGTCGCCGAGGTCTTGTTCGCGGTTGATGTAAGTGTAGTGTCGCGGAAGAATCGTCGCAAATGCCTTATTTATAAACTGATATATCCCGCGGTACGAATCGATCGCTTTTTCGAAATGGACGACAAAGCTTCGACCGCGCATCAAAGACTCGCCGATTGTGTACGCGGCGGGCTGATCGTCGACGTATACCATGTATCCCTTGAGATCCAGGACGTCATACAGATCGAGCGCTTCTTTTGCCGCGACATAGTCGTTGGCGCCCTCATGAATATCGTTCCAGTGCTCGAGAATCAGACGGGCGTCGTCTATTGCTGCGGGTTTAAGGTCTCGCTCCTCGTAGTTGTAGTTGTTGATAAAGGCATTTACGTGGTTGCGCTTTTTGTGATAGCGCCGACCTTCCAGGTTCGCCAAGTCCTCACGGAGATAGAGATAATCGAAGTTGTCGCGGTCCTCAACGACCGTGAGACCAAGTCGTTCAAGGCGAATTCGAACGGGATCGGCGTTGGCTTCACTCAAACCTTTGAGGTAATCGTATGTTCCAAACAGCTCTTCGACGAGTTGGTCGTTATGTTCCGGTAGTCCGCAGGGCAGCATAAAAAACTGCTTCTCGTCCTTTTTCCCGGTGATTATAAGTGAGTCTCCCGGGAGCTTCGATAGTCGATAATCGTACGTGTCTCGAAAAAGGTACAAACCCGCAAACGTGAACTCCGATACCCCATCGGAAAGCAGCGACAAGCTCGGATGCAATAAAGGCTGCATATCGAGCGATATTGGCGCAAACTCCGGGTATTGCGGTATTTCCATGCTGACAATATACGTGAACTTGTGAGCTGTGAGCAAACGCGTGTACGATGCCGGCATGGCAAATACCTACGACGAGTCGACGGTCCGCAAGGCGGTTGTCGAACGATTCTTACGTTATGTCCGCGTGTACACGACCAGCGATCGTCATTCAGATACAACACCGTCCTCGGCGCGTCAGCTCGATCTTTCCCGAATGCTTGTCGCCGAACTCGAGTCAATTGGGATCACCGACGTACAGCTCACCGAGTACGGATACGTCATCGCTCGACTGGGCGCGACCGGATCTGTGGACGCGCCACCGCTCTGTTTCCTTGCCCACGTTGATACGGCCCCCGATTCGAGCGGCGAGAACGTCAACCCGCAGCAATGGCGGAACTACGACGGGGGTGTGATCGACATCGGGAACGGGAAGACCTTAGATCCGGCGACCTATCCCGAGCTGACGCGGCATCGCGGCGACACGATTATCACGACCGACGGGACAACGCTCCTCGGAGCGGACGACAAGGCCGGCATCGCCGAAATTATGACCGCAATCGCCTACTTGGCCGCAGATCCTACGATTCCCCACGGAGAGATCGAGGTCGTTTTTACGCCCGACGAAGAGATCGGTCGGGGGATCGACAAACTCGACATCGAAGCTCTCCATTCCCGCTTTGCTTACACGGTAGACGGCGGTCGCGAGGGATCGATAGAGGCCGAGTGTTTTTCCGCGTTTGCCGTCCACGTCGCGCTTGAGGGTTACGTTATTCATCCCGGTAGTGCCAAAAACCGTATGGTCAACGCCGTGAGTCTTGCGGGCCGGTTTTTGAGCATGATTCCGCAGAACGAGAGTCCTGAGGCAACCGACGGCCGCGACGGATTCTACTGTCCGGTCGAGGTCGCCGGCGACTACGGTAGAGCGACGATCGACTTTATCATTCGTGATTTCGAAATCGCCGAGGTCGAACGCCGAATTGAATACCTGCGGTCGCTTGCAGCGTCGCTTGAGCGGGCGTACCCGCCGGCCCGGATTGAGGTTCAGGCTCGCCAGCAGTATCTCAACATGCGCGACACGATCGCCGAGCGGCCGTTTCTCGTTGACCTGCTACGACAAGCAGTTCGCGCCAGCGGCGCCGAGGTCGTGATGGAGCCGATACGCGGCGGGACCGACGGATCGCGCCTCACCGAGAACGGTATTCCTACGCCGAACATATTTGCCGGCGGGCATAATTTTCACGGGCCTTACGAATGGATTCCCGTAGGTTCGATGGTGCGGGCGACAACCACGCTTCTCAATCTCATCGACTTGTGGGCAAATCGATCCTGGAAACAAGGTCTATGAGCTCGCCGCGGGCATTGGTAACGGGCGCAAGCCGCGGGATCGGCGAGGAGATCGCCCGAGCGCTTGCGAATCGGGGTTATCGTGTCATTCTCACCGCCCGCTCCGGTAAACGCTTGTCCGAGGTACGCGACAGTCTCAAAAATCCATCCATCCATCACATCGTCGTTGCTGACCTCACCGTCGACGAGGAACTCAGTCGCGTCGTCGCGACCACCCGCGAAAACGACGAGCCTCTCGATCTTCTCGTACTCAACGCCGGGATGGCCTCCACTCAGTCGGTCGAAGAGACGAGTATCGAGCAGTGGGATCAGATGATGGGCATCAATCTACGCGCTCCGTTTCTTTTAGTGCGGGGGCTTTTACCGCTGTTGCGGCGCAGCCACGGAACGATCGTAGCGATCGGTTCGGTCGTCAGTACGGCGAGCTACAAACACTTGGCCGCGTATGTTGCGAGTAAACACGGACTCAACGGATTTATCAAAGCGCTGGCGAAAGAAGTTCACCCCGACGTGCGCGTTCATTCGATTTTCCCCGGAGGCGTCGCGACCGAGTTGGTCACCATCGTACGACCTGATATCGATTCTCGCGACCTGATCCAACCGCGCGCCGTCGCGGGCGCGCTGGCAACGCTTCTTGATCTTCCGCCGAGTGCCGCTATAGACGAGATTCGTCTCCGTCGTTGGGGTAAAGAACCGTGGCAGCAGGACTAGAATATGGTATATTTCTAGTTGGGAGTCATGCGATACACGGGTCGGCTACTTTATCTCGTTTTTCTCGTCTTGGCACTGGTGGCCTGCTCAGAGAGCGCCGAGTTATTTGCGTCGCTCGACGAACCCGAACCTGAAATCGTCCTTTCGACCGTAGATTCCGGCGCCGTTCTCGCGCCGGAGACAGCGTTTTCGGTTGAAATCAGCTACCGAGAGGACGAGTTTCAGCCGCTCACCGCGCTACTCATCGATCTATACGACCACAACGCAGCGCTGGTTTGGGAGATAGATCTCGAAGACGATCTGATCTCGACGAGTTCGGTTCAAACGATCGACCTCCCCGAGCTTGTCGAGGCCCCGTACCGCCTTGTCCTTACGGGAATGCGCGGACAGGAAATTGTGTTTACCGAGGAACGAACGGTATTTGTTCTCTCTGACGCGCCAAGAATTGACGCAATCGGTGTATACCCCTCTCGGCCGGCCGCCGAAACGATAGCGGTTGCCGTTGCGACGCTCGACGCGGGGCCGATATCTCGCCCCTACCTCCGTTGGTGGTTTGCCGGAAATCCCGTCGCCGAGGGTTACGCCGAGGATGACTACGATACGATCGACATCGCTCTTCCGGCCCAAGCGGGAGTCTATAGCCTGGAAGTAGAACTTTTCCCGTGGGGTCCGGACGAGGGTGTTGATCTAAGCGCCACGGCGATCGATGTTCAAGCGGTGGAAGTGTTTGTTGGGACATCCGACCAAGCACCGCTCGACGATACTGAAATTCTCGTCTATCCCTTTGACGGTACAACTGCCGCCATCGGGGATTACGCGCTTGATCGCAACGCTGAAATCGATGGTCCCGTTGAGATGGCCGTGCAGTACGGTGCCCTTGGTCTACTTATCAACGCCGGATCTGAAATTCGCTTACCAATTTCGGTTGTTCCTGCGGGAACGGGCGCGGTGGTCGCCGATCTTTCGCTGCTCAGCGAGGGCGCAATCGGTCAAGCGTCGCTTTCGATCGACTCCGCGTCGCTTCAAATCGATGCGGTCTTTTTTGCCTCGGAATCGCAACTGAGCGTTGATGTCACTTCTTCAGGCGGATCTGCCGGCGGTGTTTTGCAGCTGAGAAATGAGTATCCACTTCGGGACGTGTCGCTGACCGTGGATCGAAGCGAAACGACTTTTCTTGTTGTACTCACCGACGGAACAAACGACGATTCGCTGGAGCTCCAGGTCCCCGCGCCGCCGTCCGTACCGGGCGGACCGATCGATCCGTTACAGATCGTCGAGGCCGGCTCGATCGCGATTTCGGGAGCGGAGTCGATGTTCGGCGTGCTTGACCGCGTGTCGATCCGGAGCGGCTCGGTCGAGACCGATCGTCGATTAGCGATAATCCGTGACCTCCAGGCCCGGGATATCGCCGATCAATGGCGTTTTCGTGATCTATTGGTACATATCGGGAACGATCCGACCGTACAGACGCTCCACATCCCGGGTCGATTTGCCCTTGCATTAAGCCCGAATACCGGTCGTATCGCGTTTGGCGATTCGGAAAACGATGCGACGATTTCTCGACAGGACGGTATGTACACAATCGATTTACCGGATGATCCAATCGACCTTACCGACGCCGACACGCTCATCTTCGACCTTGAGCGCAGCGACGAGTCGATCGTTCTTCAGGCAATCGACAGCGATCCGATAGCGATCATGCCCGGCACCGATAGCGTTGCCGTTTTCCTGACTAATTCGGCGCTCGCAATACTCGATCCTCGCGACTATTAGTCATGGCGATCCGTCTTCAAAGCCTCGTTTTTCCGGTCATCGTCGGTATATCGGTTGCCGTGTTGGGATCCTGTACAACTGTGTTACGCGACGGCCTCGACCGACCGGAATCCGATCCCGGAACTTTTGCCGGCCGATGGCTACCGCCGGACACCCGCGTCGGGGGGGAGGCGACGACTCAAGAGCGTTTGCAACTCGAGCGTTATCTCTCCCGCCTCAGTCGCGGCTCGCGAATTGTCACCGCTGACGAGCTATCGGCGCTATACCTGGAAAGAGTTACCGAGGAAATCGGGTACCCGCCGGTTGAGGGCTCGGCGCTTACCGTTTCGTTTCTCTTTACGATTGAGGAAATACCGAGTAACCAAAACTTCTACGCCCGCGGACGACTCGTGATGACCGTCGAAATCGAAGGAGATTCTGCTACGTTGAGCGACGAGGTCGTCGGACGATCTGTTATTAGTCCGCTTTCGGTATATGATGCGGGTATGAACTCGCTCCTCGCAATTCCATCGGATGAGCTCGCGCAGTTAGCAGAGGATCTCCGCCTGAGATTGGAGCGACGATTACTCGATATCGGCCTTGAGTATCGTTTCGACGGCATTGACGACGAGCACGTTCTCCGCGTCGTGCGCGCCGTCGCTCGGCAAGACGGCGATCGGTGGCGGTCGTTCCTGTCGCCACAGAGTATGAGCGATCGCTTGGAGGATTACTTACGGGAATCTCCGTACGAGCTTGTGTCGAGCGCGACCAAGCGTGAGTTTATCTTTGTTCGGAAAGGCGTTCAGTGACGCGACGGCGACGGTTTCTACCTGGGTTTATCATCGTGCTCTGTATCGTCCTCGGCGGCTGTGTTGGCGTTTCCGAGCGATCCGCGCCGGCATGGATCGACGATTCAAGTGGGCCAACGCCCGATGGCGAACGGCTGATCGCTTATGGTTCGGGAAGCAATACAATCCTCGCCGAGGAAGAGCTACGTCGCGACTTGCACGTCCAGGTCGCGCGGGTGTTGATCAAAATCGTCGAGAGTCGCGGATATTTTGAGAGCAATGAGCTTTCCGCGCACATTGACCAGATCGCCGCCGAGCGGAGCCGGAATCTACCCGGCGACGTTTTTCGACGTCGCGGACGAGAGGGGCGTATCGAGATATTTGCCCGGGCGTTGTACGACGACCGGACGATTGCGGAGGACAGCGCTCTGATCGACCTCGTCATCGCCGATTTACCCTCGATTCGCGGTCCCGGATCGCACGAACTTGTTTGGACCGAGATCGTGACCAAGATGGTGAGTGATCCGCCCGAATCGTATGAGCTGCAGTTCGAACGTTTGGCGGAGGTGGCGGCTTATCTTGAGTCAATTACGCTGCTGCTTTCTCCCGAGATCTCGACCGTCTCCCTCGGCGAGCTTCGCTCACCAACGTTTATCACCGAGTTTGAGTTTTTGACGATACCGTCGTCTGATGATCGCGCAGTTCGAACGGAGCTGCGGTTTGTTGAAACCGCTCCCTCTTACGACGGGCAGCGTACCGAACGTGAGTCTCTGGTGGCGATCGAGTCGGCCCAAACCGAGACGATCTCGGCCGCGCCACCGGATCTGTCCGGGGTTTGGCAGTATCGCGTCGAGCCTCCGTGGCTTGAGGAATCTCTCGATCGTTGGACCGGGGCGATTTTGGAGGAGACAGAGCGGCGTCGCTCCGTGCTCTTGGGATTGCTCGAGCAAATCGAAGAGCTCCTCGTGTCACGTGCCGCGATAGAGGTTACGACCGAAGCCGCGGAAATACCGACCGCCGTCGTCATTCTGGATCGAGATATCGCCGGCAATCCGATTGCCGGCGATACCGCCGGTCGAAGTACCGCCCGGCGTCTCGACGATCTCGGATTTCGAATACGCGTAGTGGAACTGGACGATGAGTCCCGACGAGAGCTCTCACTCAGATCTCGCCTCGACGTTGAGGAACTCTACGATATTCTCCCGTTTGACGTTCTATCCATCGTCGATCGCGTTGTTGTCGGCCGAGCGGATATCGTGGCGTTTGACGAGGGCGAGAGCTTTAGCGTCGAGGTGCTCCTCGAAGCCGAGGTTTTTGATTTGCGCCGAGATCGCCGACTCGCCAATGTTTCGATCGCCGAGCGAACCGCGGGCGGCGACGCGCCGTCGGCAATTCGCGCGGCGTTCTCGTCCGCGGGGAGACGGACCGCCGACCTTATCGCGCCCCGCCTTCCGTAGCTACACCACATCCGACGATCTATCGGTTCCCCAAAAACGAAATCGTTGCGGCGGGATCATTCGTGATGATCCCGGCGATTCCACGGGAGTGGAGCGCGCGTACCTCGCTCTCCGCGTCGACGGTCCACGCGATCGCCGGTCGACGCATCGCGTCTCGTCCGCTGAGAAAAGTCGATGCCTGCGGTTTCGCGACATGGGCGCGCGCGATCCTAACACCCAGGCCTCGACGGAGATACCACGGAAGATCGGAATCGGGGCCATAGATCGCCGCGATCGCGGCGCGCGGCGCGTGACGCCGCACCCGTAAAAGCAATCGGGGATCGAACGAGGAGTAGAGCACCTGGTCGGCGCGACCGACGCGTTCAACAACGGCGATGGTTTGATTCACTATCAATTCCCGGTGTCGCCGAGTGGTTTTGTATGACTTCAATTCGATGTCGACGAAGGTAGAGCGATTGAGAAGTTGCAACACCTCGGCTAATCGCGGAATCTGGTGGCGTTCGGCGAGTTCGTCTGCGTCGACCGTTCCGATTTTCCGCGGATCGTCCGCGAGACGAACCATATCGGCGTCGTGGTATACGACGACGTCGCCGTCGGCGGAAAGCTGAACGTCGAGCTCGATACCGTCGGCCCCGCAGGCGAGCGCCGCAGCGAACGACGCGAGCGTGTTCTCGCGTTGTCTCGCGGGGTTACCGCGGTGGCCGATGACGAGCGGATGGTGAGTCTCTGTCGCCTCACGAAGCCGGGTGAGCACCGGGTGTACCATAGCGCTTGTCATTGTAAGTGAGGTGGCGTAGCTTTTCAAAACATGGAATCAGACCTAATCGCCGCCCTGGCTACGCCGTTTGGTAGCGGTGCGCTCGCCGTTATTCGAACGAGTGGCGCCGGCTCGATCGCGGCGGTCGCTAGCTTAAGCGATCGTCGCGAGGAGGTCGAGTCGACTCCCGGGGGTCGCGTCAGACGTGTATTGCTCATCGATCCGGAGAGCGATGAGGTGCTCGACGAGGTCGTGCTCGCAGTATATCGGTCGCCCGCGAGTTACACGGGAGAAGACGCCGTCGAGATTAGTTGTCACGGAAGCGTCCCCGGTGTCAGACGGATTCTCGCTGTGTTGTTTGAGAACGGATTTCGTCCTGCCGATCCCGGCGAGTTTACGATGCGGGCCTTCTTGTCGGGCAAACTCGATCTCACCCGTGCCGAGGCGGTAAACGAAGTCGTTGGCGCCCAGACCGCCGCCGCCCACGATATGGCACTCCGCCGCCTCGGGGGGAGCGTCGAGAGAACGATCGACAGGATAAAGAACCAGCTCGTCCAGATAATGGCCGGTGTCACGGTGCAAATCGATTATCCGGAAGAGGAGACGGGAGATATCCCGATCGCGCGAGACAACGTTTTGGCAGTACGCGAGTCTCTCAACGGTCTCGCAGAGAGTTACCAAACGGGCCGTCTTTATCAGGAAGGAATTCGGATCGTGCTTGCCGGACGGACAAACGCCGGGAAGTCGTCGTTGTTTAACGCGATTCTCAAAGAAGAGCGGGCGATAGTGAGCGCGACCCACGGTACAACTCGCGACTACATCGAAGCGCGTATCGATCTTGACGGTATTCCGGCGTCCGTTTTTGATACCGCGGGATTGCGATCAACGGAAGAAGAGATCGAAGGCGCGGGGATACGGCGCACTCGCGCGGTGTTGGAGACGGCCGATGTTGTGCTTTACGTCGTTGACGGAACCGAGGGTAATAAAAGCGCCGATACAGACGCGCTTGCCGACATTACCGATACAACAAGCGGAAGCGTCATCCTTGTGTGGAATAAAACCGACGATAAACGATGTCGCCCGGTGCCGGAATCCGCGTGTGCCGTAAGCTCCGTTACCCATTCCGGTATCCCCGCCCTCGTCGCGCGCGTTCGCCATGAGGTAGAGCGGGACGGAACCGCTGCCACGGGGGCGCCGGTAATCGACTCGTTGCGGCAGAAAAACCTCCTGGAACGCGCCGTGAGCGCGCTTGATTACGTGCTCAAAGGTATCGACGGTGGTGTCCCCGTTGACGCCATCAGCCTCGACCTCCAGGAGGCGCTGAGCGCGCTCGGCGAGATCACCGGTGAAGTGACCAGCGCCGATATTCTCGACGCCGTCTTCGGAAGTTTTTGCGTCGGCAAATAGCTCGAGTAAGCGTATCTCGCCAAAAACGGCCTGCTCTGATACGGTACGCCGATGGATTTTGATACGATCGTCGTCGGCGCGGGGCATGCGGGCATCGAGGCCTCAATGGCCGCCGCACGACTTGGTTTTTCGGTTCTCCTCATTACCCAAAACCTCGATACGATCGGGAAGCTGAGTTGCAATCCCGCGATCGGTGGATTGGCCAAAGGAAACATGGTCCGTGAGATCGATGCCCTCGGTGGTCAGATGGGCGCGATCATCGACCGCACGATGATTCAGTTTCGGGTGCTCAACAGGAGTCGCGGGCCGGCGGTACAGGCGCCGCGAGCCCAGGCGGATAAACTCGCGTACCAGGTACGGGCCAAACAGGTCCTCGAAGGCGAGAAGAACCTCACCCTCTTTCAGGATACCGTCGTCGACCTTGAGTGCGATTCGACCGGTCAGGCGGTCACCGGCGTGATAACCGCACGGGGCAAACGCTTTGCCGCCAGGACCGTGATCGTGAGTACGGGGACATTCCTCAACGGGAAGATATTTATCGGGGAGTATACAGCTCCAAATGGGCGAATCGCCGAACCCGCAGCCACCGGTCTCGAGCAGGCTTTGGGACGCGTCGGATTCCGTATGGGCCGAATGAAGACCGGAACCCCCGCTCGAGTTATGCGCGGTTCAATCGATTTCTCGCGCGTCGAGCCTCAGTTTGGTGACGACGAGATCGTTCCGTTTTCCTACGACAACGCCAAGCTCGAACGCGAGCAGGTTCAGTGTTATATCACCTTTACCACCGACCAGACGCATCAGATCATCGCGGACAATATGGATCGTTCGCCCTTGTACTCCGGGCAGATCGTTGGATCGGGGCCACGGTACTGTCCATCGATTGAGGACAAGGTGGTAAAGTTTCCCGATCGAGACCGGCATCAGATTTTTATCGAACCTGAGGGTCTTTCTACCGAGGAGATGTATCTCAATGGGATCTCGACCTCACTGCCGGAGGACGTCCAGGAACAGTTTATTCATTCGATCCCCGGTCTTGAGCACGCCGAGATCGTCCGGCCCGGATACGCGGTGGAATACGACCACATCGATCCGTCCCAACTCTATCCAACGCTCGAATCGAAACTGCTCCGCGGATTGTACGTCGTCGGGCAGACCAACGGAACGAGTGGGTACGAGGAGGCCGCGGGTCAGGGCCTTGTTGCCGGAATCAACGCGGCGCGCGCGATGAACGGCGCGGATCCGTTTATCCTCACTCGAGCCGAAGCGTATATCGGCGTTATGGTCGACGATCTCGTAACTTTGGGCACCAAAGAACCGTACCGCATGTTTACCTCGCGCGCGGAGCATCGGATGAACCTCCGTGCCGATTCGAGCGACATGCGCCTCTTTGAGAAAGCTTATTCGCTGGGAATGCACAGCCCCGAACGCTGGGAGCGCTTTCTCGAAAAACGGGAAGCGATAGCGGAGATAAAAGAGCTGCTCCGCAATCGATACCTTCGTGAAGGGGAGGTAGATCAGCTGTCCGGACCCGATCGAACGTCTATCGGCCCCCGTATCGTCGGCAAGAGTTTTTATCAGGCGCTCAAGAATCCCCAGATCACGCTGCGTGACCTTGGAGAACTTGACAGCCCTATCGTCGCGGATCGACCGACTGATTGGCTTCGTCAGGTCGAACTCGATATCAAGTACGAAGGATATGTCGCCCGCGAAGAAAAGATGGTGTCTCGTTTCCGAAAGATGGAAAGTGTCCAGATCCCCAAGGAGTTTGACTACGATCAACTCAAGGGAATCTCCAACGAAGCCCGCGAGAAGTTTAAGAAGATCCGGCCCCTTTCGGTCGGACAGGCGTCTCGAATCTCGGGTGTGCGCACGACCGACGTGAGTATTCTGATGCTGACGCTCGCCAAGTCCCCCCGCACCGATCCCGCGGCGTGATATCGTTCGAATCGCTCCTGTTCCCGGCGCTCGGCAAGCTTGGTATCGAGCGGTCGGAAATCGATCGGGTTATCCCGTACTTATGCCGTTACGCTTTGGATCTTGAACGCGGGTCGGCGCGCTTTGGTCTTTTGTCTCATGAGGATTCGGTCTCTCGAGAGCAAATCGTTGAGCGCCACATCATCGATAGCCTACGTCCGTGGCCGCGTGTCCTGCAGCTGCTCGCCGAGGGACGGAGGTCGGTTTTTGATCTTGGATCTGGTGCCGGGCTTCCCGGCGTACCGTTGGCGATTCTTTTTAGCGAACAAATCGACAGTTGTATCCTGGTCGAGCGAGCGGCCAAGCGCGTCCGCTTTCTCGAGGCCGTACGTGGATCGATGCCGACGGTGCCCTTGAGAATAGATGGGCGTGATCTATTTTCGCTCGCCGGTTCCTCGGTGCCTGAGTTTCCCGAATCGATAGCGGTGATTCGGGCCTGGTCGCCGGCCGATCCCGCGTTTGGCACGCGCTTAGCCGCGGTGTTTGCCCCGGGGACGCCAATCGTGTTTTACAAAGGGCGCCGACAAAGCGCCGAGGACGAGGCACAGCTCCTCGCTAAAACGGGCGTGTTTGACACGATATCGACAGAGGAAATTAACGGAACGTCGATTGTCGTTGCGCGCCTTACTCGAGTTTATTGAGAACTTCGAGGAGCTCTTTTTTCGGAAGGAGATCTATCAGCCGGGCTTCGACAAAACTCACCGCCGTTTCGGAAAATGACCCCGCGGTAATACAGAAACCGCGTCCCGCCCGCGTTTCTTTAAGGCGGGAGTTTAACTCGCGAACAAGAAGCTCACCGACCTGACCGGTTCCCCGAACAAACCGAAACAGAATGACGTCCTCCCATTTGGCGGTTTCGACCTCGGTTAAGATGTCGGCGATTTCATTTCGAGAAACCTGCACGTCGACGATCTTGACCTTGGCGTTCTTGAAGAACGTCATCACCATGCGGCGACATAGGGTGACAAACTCGTTGGTCGGGGCGATAAGAAAGGTCTGTAAATGACGATTGCTGTGGAGTTCCTTGTTCCGCGAGATCTGGGCGGCAACGTCTTTGTATCCCGGGTTTACGTTGTGGATTTCGGTAAGCTGGGTGAGTGCCTTCCCGATACTCTGCTGTTTCATATGGGCGTTGGCCAGGCGGTAGCGTAGTTCGAGGGCGACGTCGCGCTTTATCGACTGGTGGCGTAGCCCGAGTTCGAAATCCTCGATCGCGGTATCGATGTCCTGCTTGGATAAGCGAATACTCCCCGAAAAAAGGGCGGAGTGTGGACCAAGGGCCGGATCCGGTCGCAGATGACTAAAAATCGCGAGTGCTTGTTCGCTCTGTCCAAGTTCGAAGTAGTTCTGAGCGAGAAAAAACAACGACTCCTTGTCGTCCGGTTCGACATCGGCAACTTGTTTGAGATAGCGCGCCGACTCTTTAAAACGCTGAACTTTGTACAGCGCACGTCCCAGATACCGGCGCGTCGGAATGTGTTCCGGTTTTTCGTTGGCCGCTATTTTTAAGAGCTGAATCGCCCGTTCCTGATTGCCCCGTTTGTACTCGAGAAAGCCGAGGTTGTAGTTAATCTCAAACGCCTCTTCGTTAAGGGTTCTCGCGACAAGCAGTGATTTATAGGCGACTTCAAAATCCTTTAGGTTGAGGGCGCACAATGCGTATCGCGTCGTCACCTCCCACTCAACGATATCCGAAACAGTTGCCGCGAGATTTACGAGGATACCGTAGGTTTTCATCGCCTTTTCCCACGTTTCTTCTTCGTAGTACAGATCGGCGATCGTTCGGAGGGCGTTATGATCTTTCGGATTCGACGCAAGCGCTTTATTTGCGTCTCGAAGCGTCGTATTGCGGTCCTTGTTTTGTTTCTTTTTGTTCTGTTTTCCGGATGAAGGCGACGAGCGATGGAACGCAAGAACGATCCCGCCACCAAGAACGATTATGATAAATAGCAGCAGCGCAACTAATACGGGCAACGGCATTGCTAACCATTATTCGACCCGGTCCGACGGCTGTCAACGACGTTGACAAAGTGCCGATAAATAAATAGCGTCACGAAAGGAGCAGCACATTGGCCCAAATCGGTATCAAGCTTGCGGACGGTTCGTTTTTTTCGGTTCTCGAAGATACCGCCGTGGGTCGAAAACGTGTCGTTCTTTCGGTAGCACAAGAAGGCCAACCCACCGTACAAGTCGATTTACTCAGGCGGAGCGATGAGGGCGTTCAGCAGTATGTTGGTTGCCTTGTCCTTGAAGATGTTTCGGCCGAGGGTGCGTCTGCACTTGAGCTCCTTGTTGGAATCGACGAGGCAAGAACGATCAATGCGGAGATTCGCGAGCCCGGCGGACGCCAGTATCAGAGCATCTCGGTTGGCATCGATAAACTATCCGAAATAAGCAGTTTTGACCTACCGGAAGAGGAGTCTATCGACATCGAGTCGGTCGATACACTCGAGGACTTTGGTAGTGAAAAGATCGATCTTCCCGATTTTGAATCGAGCTACGAAGACACGGGCGAACCGGAGTTCGATAGTTCGGCGCCGCCACCCGACTTTGATTTTGACGACGAGGGTGCCTCAGATGGCGAGTACCACACCGAACGCCCGCCACGACCGTATTATGCGATTTCGGTGGTAGCTCTCGTGATTGTCGTCGTCTCGCTTGTATCGCTCGGAGCATACGCTATGTTTCGGTGGCTGCAAACCGAGCCCCTTCCGGAGTTGCGCGCCGCAATCCTTGCGATGCCACTCCGTCGTCTACGGCGGAGAACCTCTCGGTAGTCGATTTCTTGCCGCCCATGCCCTTATTTCGTCGCACTCTTACGCATCTTGTCTGGTTGTTGTTGCTCGTATCGTCCTGTTCGCGATCGGCGCCGGCCCAGACCTCTCGTGATCCGCTGGAGCGCCTTCGGTCGGGTGAGACCGCTTTTCTCGCAACGGCTGAACCGCGGGATATCGCCCTCGAGTCCGGTTACGCCGTTGCGCGGGCGCTAGAGGCCCAGGGTATGAGCGCAGGGGCCCGCGAGATATACCGACGTATTCTGGGTTCGCGAAGTGCGAGTTCGTCGGCGATCGCCTTAAGTGCGACACGACTCGCCGAGATCGCCGCCGATCGGCAGGATTGGGCGGCGTCTTTGGCCGCCGCGGCGACCGGCCTGGAACACGAGGCCGGTTTTGCCGATTTGTGGTTTGTCTACGGGCGGGCGCTCTATGAGGCGGAGGAACTCGACCAACTCTCAGACTGGACACGGACGGTCCCTCCCCCCGAGACGCTTGCCTATGAACGCCGCACCCCGGACGAACTTGAGGCTGAGGTGTTACTGTGGCAAGCGGTTGCCGAGGTAGAGTTATCCCGGACCGACACGGAAGCGATCGAGCACGCATTTACCGCCATTCCATCGAACGCGATTCATCGACGCATCTATCTCTACCTGTTTTATCGCGACGAGCTCGAACGTTTTTCGCCGGACAGCGCTCGCGTACTCGAGGCCGTGTATCGCACGAGCATCGGCGAGTTTAACGAAGCACTACGCTTGTTTGCAGCGATCCCAATTGACGAATTTGTCGAGCGGGCGATCGTTTCACGCGATGGCACTGGCGGTCTCTTTCGCTCGGTTGATCTCGCCGCGACGCGCAGCGGACAATTAAACGGCGAATGGCTGTCACAGGTAGAGACGGCAGTTAACGCGCGTCGTGATCTTTCTCCCGAAGAACAGGCAGTGGCGACCGCCCGCATCGTACTCCTGGTCTCCCGAAGCTCTGAGGAACGGATCGACGATTTGACAAACGCGATCTTCGCTGTGTCACCGGTCGATGCACAACTGGCGGATCGTCTGATGGCCCGACGTGCGGCGCTGACGAACACAAATGGCAATGACGACGAGCAAGCTCTCGCCGAGGCGCTCGTTTTGGGTAGATCGGAGACCGAAGTGATCGCGTTGCTCGAACCGCGCATTCCGGTCATAGTCCGTGATCGTGCGTGGGATCGTTTGGCGGATTTGAGGGCGGGCATCCCCCTGGGAATGGAACGAGCACGCGCTACGCTCGCCCTTTTGTTGGTGGAAGCCGGGCGCTGGGACCAACTCGGCGATGGAGATGTCGAGGACGCGCTCGAACCGCTTACAAACCTTCGTCCCACCGAATACGGATCTCTTGCCGCTCGCCGTGTACTGGGTCAGCGAGTTGATACGGCCCTGGCCGAATCCCCGACCTTGGACCGATACGCTCGTTCGAGCACCGACGACATCGAATGGATGCTCGCGCGGGGGCTCTTTGATGCCGGCCTCATCGGTCGATCGTACGAGTTGGCGATGCGCCTGGCGCTTGACGGCGACAGCGCTTTGTCCGCGCTGGCGCTTGCCGACGATTATCACCGGTACGGGTACGTTTCTCAGGCGCTTGGACTCGCTCGCCGGGCGGTGGTCCGAGGTGAGCTGCCGATCAGCGAGGCCGAAGTCGCCCTTCTTTATCCGACTCCCTATTCCGGAGAGTTCCGCGCGGCTTCCGACGAGACCGGCGTATCAGCTGCGCTGCTCTACGGCGTCGTTCGCGAGGAAAGCCATTTTAATCCACGAGCGCGTTCTCCGGTCGGGGCCGAAGGCCTGTCTCAGTTGATGCCCGCTACAGCCGAAGAGTGGGTGTCGCGCCTGCGCTTGGGCCAGTTTGACGCTTTTAATCCAAGCGACAACCTCACAATCGGATCCAACTACCTCGCCTACCTCGACGATCAACTCGATTCGCCGGTCCTTCGTGTCGCCGCTTACAACGCAGGACTTGGTCGCGGCCGACGCTGGTACGACGATTTTGGCGATCTGTCTCCGTTTCTCCAAATCGAGGCGATACCATTTAGAGAAACACGGTGGTATTTGCGACGAGTTTCCGTGTCGACGGCGTGGTACGAACGAGGCTTGAACGATATCGATCCGGTTCGAGCATTTGATCAGTTTCTCGCGGGGGAGCTACGATGACGTGGATCCAAGCAGTTGTGCTTGGCGTCCTTCAGGGAGCGACCGAGTTTCTTCCCGTCTCCAGTTCCGGTCATCTCGTCATCGCCCGCGAGCTTTTTGGAATCGAGGGAATCCCCGTCTTATACGATGTGATTCTCCACGTGGCGACACTTCTCGCGGTCGTTCTGGTGCTGCGCCGACAGGTTGGACGTTTTCTCGTTGCGATCGCGCGGTGGGTGCGCCGCTCGACCACCGACGACGACGCTCCGTACCTTCGTCTCGTTCCCATTATCGTCGCGACCACGGCGATTACCGGCGTAATCGGCATCGGCCTCGACTCGGTGTGGGATATTCGACAAGCGACCCTAACGTCGGCGCTCTTTCTCGTGACGGCGGCGTTTTTGATCGCGAGTCGCTGGAGCCGGGGCACTCGTCCTTTCGAGGCGATCAATTGGATCGATGCCCTTGTTCTTGGGATCGCCCAGGGTTTTGGCGTTCTACCAGGAATATCGCGATCCGGTATAACGATCTCGGCCGCGCTGTTTCGTCGATTGGATCGTCGAACCGCCGGAGAGTATTCATTCTTGTTGTCGATTCCGGCGATTCTCGGAGCGCTTGCTCTGACGATCCGCGATCTTGGCACGCTCAACGCCGGTATCGGGACCGGTCCGATCATCGTGGGAGCCGTCAGTGCCGGCGTCGTCGGGTGGGTATGTCTTGTCGCCCTTCTCAGAATCGTCCGTTCCGGCAAGCTTTACCTCTTTGCCCTTTACCTCATACCTCTCGGCATCTGGGGACTCTCCTTTTTCTCCCGCTAAACAGTCGACTCTTCCGCGCCGATACACAAACGGGAGAGGATTATTTTGGCACATCAAAAAACGAGGGTATCCGGTCGTTCATTTGCGTCGATGCTATTTTTTGGTTTTGGAATAGCGTCTGCAATATCCATCGCGATTGCGATCTTTGATCCGCAAGAGTTTTTTTCTACCGCACTGGCGTGGCCCGGCCGGAATCTCGTGGAAGTTTTGGGTTTTGTCGCCTGGTGGATTCCCGTCTATTTCCTGATTCTCGGTGCCCAAATCCTCCGTCCCCGTTTGATCACCTGGACCAACGTGATCGTCCTGAGCGCCGTACACGTTCCGATGCTGACGATTGCGACGCTTATCCAGCTCGGGACCGGCGGGAGCAACGCGCCGCTTGTGCTGGGACTTATCGCTGCGTTTACGCTGCGCGGTGGCATTCTTGTCGTGAGTCTCGTGCTGGCACTCGAATCGATAGCCCTTTATCAACTATGGCTCTTTCTCTCGCGCCGCTCGATTCCAACGGTATCCAAAGATGAGGACGTCAGCGATTCGATCGCGCGTCTACCGATACTGCTTCCCGCGCCGGAATGGACGCCCCATGACATCGAAGCGGAGACTGACGCGATCGACGACATCCTCGATCGTGCTCCCGAACATGGCGATAGAGACGATATTGAGGTGATAACGATCGAGGAGCTGCGCCAGAAGATGGAGCCTGAGATTGAAGTCGCCGATGTTGAACCCTCGGAGTCGTTAGAGCCGCTCCACCTCATGCTGCGCTCACGGCGTCCACGGACGATACCGACGCAGGAAATCGAGTATGAGGCCGATGAGGAGGAACTCGAAGATCGATACGAAGAAGATGAGCCCGATCTTGAGGAGTTCTCCCCGCCGCCGTCACGATCTTCTTCTCGTTCAACGTACGAAATCCCGATCGACGGCGTGTTGTTGGAGTACGCCGACGGTCGGTACTGGGAAATAGACGACGAAACCCGAGACGCCGCGGAGGTGCTCAGAACCACACTGGAAGAGTTCGGAATCAAGGCGGAGGTCACCGGGATTCGTAAGGGTCCCGTGATAACGATGTTCGAGATCCTCCCCGCGCCCGGCGTCAAACTCGAGAAGATCAGCAATCTCGCCAACAACATAGCTTTGCGCCTCGCGGCTTCTAGCGTCCGAATCGTTGCGCCAATTCCCGGTAAACATGCGGTTGGTATCGAGATTCCGAATCGCGAGAGAAACATCGTTTCGTTCGCAGAGCTCTTGCGCGTGGACGAGTTTAGCGACGAGAAAATCAAAATCCCGATCGCCCTCGGAAAGGATATCGCCGGCGAGGCTCAGGTCGTTGATCTCACCGGAATGCCCCATGTCCTCATTGCGGGCGCCACGGGAAGTGGCAAGTCAGTTTGTGTTAACTCGATCATCTGTTCTATCTTGTATCGCCGGTCGCCCGCGGATGTTAAGCTGATTCTGATCGATCCGAAAATCGTCGAGCTCAAGTTCTACAACGACATCCCCCACTTATTAACCCCCGTGATTACCGATCCGAAACGCGCGTTTCAGGCGCTCCAGTACCTTATCTACGAGATGGAGCGCCGATATTCGCTTCTCGATAGTCTCGGCGTCCGCGACATCGGGAGTTACAACGCAAAAGTTCGTCGAAAACGACTCGCCACGGAACCGATTCCGTACATCGTCGTAATCATCGACGAGTTTGCCGACCTTATGGCCACAAGCGGAAAAGAGCTTGAGAGTACGGTCGCGCGTCTCGCCGCGATGTCGCGCGCGGTCGGAATCCATCTGATCCTCGCGACCCAGCGTCCGTCGACGGATGTCATTACCGGACTCATCAAGGCCAATATACCCTCGCGAATCGCATTTATGGTCGCCAGCAAAGTGGACTCGCGAATTATCATCGACGCCATGGGTGCCGAGAAGCTCCTGGGTCGGGGCGATATGCTCTTTACCTCGGCCGCCGATCCGTTCCCAATTCGAATGCAGGGTGCCTATCTGACCGAAGAAGAGGTCGAGCGTGTTGTCGTGCATGTCAAGGAATACGGCGAACCCGAGTACATCGATGAAGAGATCTTTATCGAAGAGGACGACGACGATCTGGCGGGCGAATACCTGGAGGATCCGTTAATGGAGAAGGCGATTGAGATTGTGACAAACTCCAACAAAGCCTCAGCGAGTTACCTTCAGCGTCGTCTCAAGGTCGGGTACAACCGTGCCGCTCGGATGGTGGAGGAGATGGAGCGTCTCGGAATCGTCGGCCCACAGAACGGAAGCAAACCGCGAGAGGTGATTGGCCGGGTTTCGGGATCAATTTAGTGATTTGCGATGAGCTGCTCGTACAACGATTCGATCGATTGGACCATCGATTCGACCGTCCACGACTCGTTTACTTGAGCTCTACCCGCCCGACCCATCGATTCTCGTAGATCGGGATCTTTTGCCAGTCGATCCATCCGATCCGCGACTGCGCCGACATCTTTCATCGGTACGATCCATCCATTTTTATCATCACTGATAATTTCATGAGCGCCGTCACAGGCAAACGAGATCGCCGCCCGACTCGATGCCGCCGCTTGTACCAGTACCCGCGGCAAGCCCTCCCATAGAGAGGTAAGAACGACGGCGTCACTCATGGAAAACATCAGTTCGACGTCGCCACGATACCCGGTAAAAACGAGACGATCTTCGATCCCAAGAACGCCGGCCTGCCGTCGGAGCGCGTCTTCCTCGGGACCGTCGCCGACGATGACAAACCATGAATCGCCGGCGGTCATCTGCGCGGCGGCTTCGAGAAAGAATCGATGTCCCTTACGCGGCTCCATCCGCGAGATATTGGCAAACACAACCGCATCTGGCGGAACACCGAGATCACGTCGAATCGATTCACGCTCCGCTCGCGTTGAATCGGACACAGCCAGAAATCGGGTGAGGTCCATGCCGCTGTGAATAACCGAAAATCGGTCGGGCGTACCCACCCCGGCGTCGAGATACTGAGTGCGGAGGTCGGCGCCGACCGAGACAAAATGGGTTGTATAGCGCGCGACGCGGCGTTCGATCGTCCGATAGATCGGGCGGGCAATGGGATTCATCTGCGGACTAAACGTGTGCCCGTGGACGCCATTGATGATCACCGGAACCCGTTCGCGATGGGCGGCGATTCGCCCAAGGATGCCGGCCTTGGCTCCGTGGGTATGGACGACTTGGTAACCGCCGCGACGAATGAGCGATCGAATCTCTCGCAAGGCGCGAAGCTCACCAACGCCCGGGTTGCGCGTCAGCGTACTCACCCGATAGACGCCGACGTCGTTTGCAATCGCGAGTTTTTCGACTTGGTCGGTCTCTTTGTCGTTGGGAGATCCGCCGATTACCAAGTCGACCGCAAAACGATCACGATCGAGTCCGTTTACCGTGTAAATCGTGTTTTCCGCCGCCCCGCCGTTGGCGAGGCGGGTGATGATGTGTAAAACCCGAGCGGCTGGCATTAAAAACTGAACGTTACCGTCAGATTCCCGTAGTGGTTCGTCTGGTCCGGGCCGGTTACGACGTCATAGACGACGACGTCTGGCGGCGCCGGATCGGTATCCTCTCGCTGAGTCCCCGGCGCCGTCGCCCCGGTAGGCTCCCAGGAGATCGGATCACGCACGTACTCAAAAACGTACCCCGCTCTCATCGTAATCGACGTACGCGCGCGCAGTGGTATTCGATAGGCTAGTTCCAATCCCGCCTGGAAAACTGTCTCGATATTCTCCTGGTCGAGAAATCGGAGATCCTCCTGGTAGGAGAGCCGGCCACGCTCGATATAGATATCGGTACCGTCGACAAAAAAGTGGTAATAGCGCCCGTCATCCGTAATCGTCCCGTCGTTGTTGGCGAGGTTGAGTCCCTCGATACCCTCAGAGGCATTGGCGTGACGGATAACGGTACCGGTGAGAGTCGTCGTCAGCCGGGGCAGGGGTGCGAAACTCGTTTCGAGCTCGACGCGGTCCGAATTGGGTTCAAGCCCCGGTCCGAGACTACTCCCCTGATGAGTATAGTTGGTGTAGTTAGGCTCGGGCGCGTATACCCCCGAGCGCTCGTCGTGCGTATACATGTACGGAAAGAGGGCCAGGTAGTCCAATCTGACCCGGCGCAGGAGCGAGTGTTCAGGAGTCCATATCGCCCCGGTATGAACGCCCAGCTTCAATTTGGTGTCAAAGTCAAACTGGGCAAGATCGTTAAAGCTTGCGTCGTCCACATAGACAACAAACGGTACTTGGAGATCGCGCCGCGGACGTCCGACGACGCTCAAGCCGATCTTGGAGCTGTCAACGTCGCCGAGCCCGTTCTGAGCGCTGTACGTCCATTTGAGTGGCGTTAGGTAAGTGAGCTCAAAGCGTGGTCCCCAGGTGACGGACTCAAAGAACGCCAGAGTAAGCCAGGAAAGCGGCTGCCAGCGAAAATCCTGTAGAAACACCCATTTTCCGGGAAACTCATCGGGATCGAGATAAAATTCGGCGCCCGGTATATCGGCGATAACGTCGACGTTGGCGTCGTCTTCGTTAAAGGGCGTGCGCTCCTGATACAGTTGCGTTGCCGTCAGCGCAAATAAGCCGGCGGTAAAGCGGAAATTGCGAACGCGCCACGACGTGATGATACCCGGCGACTGCCGCGCGTAGGGACTCCAGACGATACCGTCATCGTGAAACGGTCCAAACGACCGCCGCATAATCCCCGTGTGGAGGTAAAGCGACTCCGAGCCCCATACAAACGAAGAGTTAATCTGGTTGAGTGCGGCAAGATCGCGGCCCGCGACCGTAATCTTTGACCAATCGTCCGGCAGGTCCCGTTCCGTTCGTTCTCCGTTGGGCAGAAGCTCGCCGTCTTCTACGTCGAGGAGAACGCCCGCGATGCCACCGGCAACGGTTACGTTTTCACCGAGTCGGCCGTGCGCCTCGAGGGCAATAGCGCCCTTGGCATGAAAGTCCTCGCCGTCGAGCGTCCGGAGCTCCGAGATAAGCTGAAACTCTCGGTCAAAGCGAACGTCGAGACGTTCGATCCACTCCTGGGCCACCCGCCGGGACTCGGGATCACCGACCTCGGCGACGCGGCGAAGAGCCTGCAACACGACGTTCTCCGGGTACGGTCGGAAAACCGGCATCTGGGTGATGTACCCGCGGCCTTCCCAGATATCGAACCATTCGTATATTGAGTTAAAAGGATCGGCGCTCACTTGTGCGTCCGCATTGTGTGGAATCAACGTTGCCAAGGCGAAGAAAACGAACAAGATCATGAAAAGGCGGGAAGAAGCGACCGGGCGCATGCGCGAACCTCCAGAGAACGGGCGTTTTTCCGATATCCTACCACGGCGTCCGGCGTCGGTATAGGTTTTAACGTCTTGTGGCACGAGGGCCCCGGGAATACAATACGGCGCGAGTTTCATGAATAGGAAAACGGTATTTCGTAGATTTATAGAGTCGATTTTTGGACACGCCTCTCAGCACTACGGCCATGACCAGATTCTGCGCGCGTGGCTTAACTATCCCTCGTGGCTACCCATGAACGTTCAGATTCAGCATGGTTGGTACTCGGATGTTATCGCGGAGCTCGATGACCACCGTGGAAAAATCCCCGTGATGTTCGTTTGGGATGAACGTATCCGTGATCTCTGGAAGTCGACCTCCCGGCTACCTGTTCATATCCTTGGTGCGCCGTTTATGCACTATCGGCGGATGAACGGAATAACAGTGCGCGACGACGCGGTCGGAACGGTTGTTTTCCCCAACCATTCCTCGACCAACGGCGTCGCCGAGTACGACGTGGACGCGTTTTGTCGAGACCTTCGCGCCCTCCCCGAGAAGCTAAAGCCGATTACCGTGTGTCTCCATCACCGCGATATGGAGCGGCGCGGCCCAGAGTTTACGAAGCGCGGATTTAAAGCTGTTACCGCGGGGCACGGGCGGCAGGAGAATTTTGGATTTGTGCGCCGTTTCTACGAGATTATGGCGCGTCATCGCTACTCCTGTTCGAACGAAGTCGGATCATACGCGTTTTACGCCGTCGAGATGGGCATGCCGTTTTTTATCGTTGGTCCCCAAGGGCACTTCCTCGATTTGAAACGTGGCGGCGCTATTGTTGATGACGGTGAGTTTCTCATTTCGACCCGAGACTTGTTTCGGACAAGCGATTATGAGATCACGCCGCAACAGCGCGAGTTCGTTTTGAGTGAGCTCGGTGATTCGGTACATATCACTCCGGAGGCGCTCCGTCGACTTCTCTTCGCGCGGCTGGTCACCCGAGAAATCTGGGCCTATCCAATCCGCTTTCTCGGTCTCGGGGTCAAAGCCCTTACTAAACTTCTACGGATTCGATAGGAAGGAGAGGTGCCATGCCATCGGAGAAGACACCGCGAGTATCGGTGATCTGTTCGGTGTACAACGGAATCGATCATCTCGATAAGGCGGTGCCGTCGATACTCGCGCAAACGTTGAGCGATTTCGAATTTCTTATCGTCGACGACGGATCGGACGACGGAACGAGCGAGTACCTCGCTGAGCTTGCCGAACGCGAATCGCGAGTACGTTTGTTTCGACGCGAGCGCGTCGGTCTGGCGCGCGCCGTCAACCACGCCCTCGAGTACGCCCGCGCGCCGTACGTTGCGCGGCAGGATTTTGACGATGTCTCCTATCCGGGGCGCCTCGCCGCCCAGGTCGACTACCTGGACGCGCATCCTGAAGTCGGACTTGTGGGAACCTGGTATGTGCTCGACGATCAAAATCGAGGCGAGCGATATGTTCGACAACATCCGATCGACGACGCCGGTATTCGTCGCCGCATGAGCAAGGCGATTCCGTTTGCCCATACGCTCGTCACGTTACGCACCGAGGCACTCCGACAAGTCGGAGGAATCGCCGAGGTCGACAATATCACCGATTTGAGAACCTGGATTTCCGTGGCTGAAGCCGGTTGGCAACTCGCCAATATCCCCGAGGTCCTCGGCGAACATTTTGTTTACGCCGAGAGCTACTGGCACAAAAACTTTAAGCAGAAGCGCCGCCAGCGAGAATTGGCGGGCGTTCAGGCAAGCGCGATATTCCGTCTTCACCTCGGGTGGTGGCGGCTGGTATACCCTCTCGGGCGTCTGTTCTACAGCTCGTTTCCAACTGGCCTTAAACGATTCGTCCGCAGAACCCTTGCCGGGAGTCGTGAGGTCGATCTAACACAGGACCCCGAATCCAAGGATAGCTAAGCGTCGCCGACGATCTCCGCCATCGCCGAGCTAAACCGCCGACACATATCGCGTTCCTGATCGCGGTGAGATAAGAGGGCGTTTTCGACGATGCGACGGCGTTCACGTTCGTTTTCCAGGTATGCTTCGCCGACCTCAACGAGATCGGTGCCGTCCCACCGGACCGGAACGTAGGTCTCACCCGGGTGAAAGATATCCGGCCAGGTCTCGACATGAGCCATATCCGGTTTGAGAAGAAGCGCACCGCTTTGAACGGCCTCAAAATCGCGAAAACAGAGCTCGCCAAGCCCAAATGGGCTAAACACGACACGAGAATCGCGAATCTCACGGTTGTACTGTTTCTGCGCGATCTTCGGACCGGTGAGAAAAAGCGCGTGATTCTCGATTAACGGCACCATGATCCGGCGCTGAGCCGCTATCGTTGGTCGTTTTTGATACCCAAGGCGGGCGTGGATCGGGACGGTCCCGGCGTTACGACGTGGTGGCGGATTGTGTCGCCGTGAGAAAAAGCGAGACCAGCCGAGTCCGAGTCCTCGGGCTAGCGCGACACCGGCCCGCTGTCCAAACTTGGGGCGCGGAAAATCACCGATGCCGACGTTCCAACTGAGGCGGAGTTTCTCGAGGTCCGCGGCACGTGCAAGAGGCGGAGAGGTTTCGTCCGGATCGTCGCTAAACCCGTGCTTACGATGATAGTAGTCGGTAAATAGCTCGTCGCCGTACAACGGGCGTAGGTACGCGCTACGATCCCGCAAAAGCGACTTGTTGTAGAACAAATCGACGTACTCGATAACGCCACGGTGGTGTAATCCGGCCCCCGGATGACCGTTGAAGTATGCGATTCGTCGATATTTAGCGCGGAGACGACGCATAAGGTCGTGATCAATCGCGTCGACCGGTTTGAGAAAACGACGCAAGACGATGAGAACCTCGTTCCTGTCTTTTTCCAGGCAGTAGCTCGGCGAATCCGTAAACGTAAACCGGTAGCCGCCGATCTCATCTCGCGGGCAGTAAAGAAACGGTTTGAGTGAGTGGTAGACCGCGATTCGATCGTAGAAGGCAAGAACGGTGATCCGGTTCATCGATGCGGGAGCGTACCTACGCCGTTTACGCGCTGTCAAGCGGATCGCAGGGCGGAGCGAGCGAGCTGAGCCAAGGTCCGGAATGAGAATCGTGCCGATAGCGAGCGCTTGAGATACCGGCGCGCTTGTGTGCTTTCGCCGCGCTGGGCGTATAGTCGGGCAAGCGCGTAGTAGTGGATTGCGCGGGCGCGTGGACGATCCTTGAGGTCGTCGTGGAGTTTACCGAGCAAGGCCAGCGTACCTTGAAGGCGCGCGCTCTTGTTCTCAGATGTGCGTCCCCGGTGCATTACGTAGGTGACGAGTTTCTCTTCGACATAGTCGATCTCGTAGCGGCGGGCGATCCGCAACCACATATCGAGATCCTGTCGGGCGCGCAAGCGTTCGTCAAATGGGCCGACGTCGGCGAGGACCTCCGCCCGAATCATTGCGGTCGACATCCCCCCGATCACGTTGTGCTTGAGTAATACCTCAAAAAGATTCCCTCGATGTCGCGGGACACGGTCGGGAACCTTTCTCCCGCCGCTGTCGATTCGGCGTATACCGCAGTAGACCATGCCGACCTCCGTCCCCGAAGCGATGAGCTTCTCCGCCTGGATCGCGATTTTTCGGGCGTCCCAGGTATCGTCGGAATCGAGAAAGGCGATGAGGGAACCGCGAGCGGCCGTGACTCCTGCATTCCGAGCTGCCTGCGCGCCGCGGTTTTGTTCGCGACGAATGTACCTGACCCGTTCGTCGATAAGCCGCGACATCACCGTGGCCGTGTCGTCAGTCGATCCGTCATCCACGACGATTATCTCGATGTTTCTGTGCGTTTGATTGAGTGCGCTGGCCACGGCTTGCTCTACCATCGCTGCGCGATTATAGGTCGGGATGATTATCGATACGAGGTCGTCCATCACAAGCAGCCAGCATGCCACCTCCGTCCCCGAAAGTACAGATACCGTTTTGTTGACAGCTAAGTTGGATCGACCTAATATGCTTCCACCGTGCCCAAGATTCTGCGTAAACGATCGCCGTACGAGATTATGCTCGGTATTCGGGCGGTCTCTTACGGATCGTTCGATTGTCGAACCGACATACTCGCAATTCACTCGGCACGACTGATCTACTTTGCTTTGCCAAAAGTGGCCAACTCGAGTTTAAAACGAGTATTTGCGCAGGCCATACCCGACTTACCGACCTCGACGCGGAGCAAGAGCTACGGGCAGAACAACACGGTGTTTAGCGACCCAGACGTGCGGCGCTGGCTTCGCAAGAACCGTGTTCTTTTGTGCAAACATCAGGTCGGCCGCTACGCTGAGTATCGCCGCCTGGCTTTTGTACGCAATCCCTGGGATCGTCTGGTTTCTTGTTTCGCCCAAAAAATCGATGAACAGACATTTGACGATCCGCGGAGCCGTGGCGTGACCAAGTCGCTGGTCGACGCCGGATTGTACCAAACCGATATGGATTTTCGCGATTTTGCCCACGCGGTGTGCCGGATACCCGACGAGCGGGCCAACCGTCATTTTCGTTCACAGGCTTCGTTTCTTCTCGATAAACGCGGTCAACTGCTCGCGAACGAAATACGCAAGTTTGAAGAGCTTGAGACGGGCTATGCGTACGTGAAAGACCTTATTGGTCGCGATGATCTCGAGCTACCCCACCTTAAAAAGACCAGTCGACGAGACTATCGCGAGTATTACGACGACGAGACTGCCGCGGCCGTGCGAGACAGGTACGCGACCGACGTCGAACTGTTCGGCTACGAGTTCTAGTTGATCGCCAGGCGTTCCATTAGGTATCCGTACGTCTCGTCAAAATAGGCGATATCGTCGGGAGCGATTTCCTCTTTCCAGCGGTCGAGCGGTCGCGGCTGCGGAACAAGTGTCTTGTCGGGATGATTTCGCAGGCGATCAAAATCGGGCTCGGGAAGTTCAAGAAAACGGTGTATTTCGGAGAGGCTCGTGTCGAAATCCCCAACGAGACGGTGGTACGGAACGACGAGTACCTGGTCTGCCGGACAGCGATCCAGAGCTTCTACCGTCATTCGCGTGAACTCCCCCCAGCGATCCATACACGCCCTCACCGAATCCATCCAGCGACGCTTGTACATCGACAACGCAGTAGCCCGCCCGTCACGCGCCAGGATCACCAACCGCGCATGAGGGACCATCGCGAGAAGCTCGTCGGCGTGACGACCGTAGGGCGGTTCTTTGTTTACCCAGCTCGAGGCCGATCCGGCGATGATAGCCGCGTGGTAGTTTAGAAGGTGAAGATAGAAATCGCCAAAGCGCCGCGTAATTTCCGGAAGCGTCGTGAGCTGCGGCAGGTCTGCGGCGAGAGCGCGCCCCGCCAGAGAAATGGCGCGCCGCGGTACGTAATCCACGAGGCCAAGCATTCCCGCGCCGTATATGTTGCGCCGCTTAAAGGCGTATTTATGGACCTGGTTAAGGAAGTAGCGGACGTAGTTGGCGCGGCGCTCAACCGAATCGTCAATGCCGAGTTGATAGTACTCGTACGGTGCGCTCCGAATGAGTGAGAGGACAAAAACTCCCACCTCGTCCATAACGACCGGCTCGGCAGCGTGCTCGGCTTTGAGGACACGGACAAGCCAGCGCGTCCCCGACCGACCGGTCGTTCCCCCGATAAAACGCGGCGTGTCGACCGGTTTTATAAACTCGGCGACGTCGAGTGTTCGCTCGCGGCGACGCGCGCGAAGAGCACGAGACATGCGGCCGAGGTTCTCAAGACCTGAAACGGGCGCCATTCTATCGGCGTTTCGGACGGTACGGCGGAGCGTTCCGTCAAAAAGGGCATGATCGATTTTTTCGATCTGCCGGAGTAGTGGATTCACCGCTTGAGCATAGCGGTCATATGCCCGGATCGCAAGATCGCCGCGTTGACACACCCTCTCGGCGGTCCTATACTGCCGCGCCTATGACGCGAGGGGATACCGATATGAAAATCTATGCAGTTCTCCTCGTCAAAGACGAAGCCGACGTTATCCGATCCGTTCTCTCGGCGGCCGCTTTGTGGGCGGACGCGATTTTTGTTCTCGACAACGGAAGTACCGACGGAACCTGGGATATCCTCCAATCGATCGCCGACGAAACGGTAATTCCGTGGAAGCAGGACCTACAACCGTATCGCCGTTCACTGCGCGCCGACATATTTAACGAGTTCCGGTCTCGCGCTACGTCAGTCGATTGGTGGTGCAATATGGATTCCGACGAGTTCTACGTCGACGATCCGCGAGAGTTCTTGTCACAGGTGCCTCCGCGTTACCACGTCGTGTATAAAAAATCGATCGACTACGTGATTACCCACGAGGACCTCGAAGAGCACAGCTTTAGCGGTCGTTTTGAAGACGACCAAGCCAAGTTGCGCTATCTCAACCCGACGAGTTGGGTAGAGACGCGCTTTTTTCGGCATCGCAACCGTCTCCAATGGACCTCGGTCGAACCAGGGGCGACCGATCTTCCGGTTCACGTCGGTCTTCATTACCCTCGCCCAATCCTTGCGCGGCATTACCAGTATCGGTCACCCGAACAAATTCAACGGCGACTTGACGTGCGCAACGCTATCCCGAGGGATGAGACCGGACGCCCGTTTAAGCACATTCGGCAGACCAAGTGGCAGGAACTTCTTGTGTCCAGAGACAAATCGGTCCTCGATCAAGGAAGAAAGACCTATGAAGCGCTTCCCCAACGCTCCGCGATTCAAGAGCGCTGGACCAAGCGCGTAGTTAAACGCTTTATGCACGGGATGGGTCTATGGCCGTGACGGCGAAGCGCTTGGGCGTCGACGACGCTATGGTGTAGAGTTAGATAGAATCGATGATATCCGCAGTTCGTAAGGTCCTGGGCACACTGTCCCGACGGGAGAAGCGCCAGCTCGTTCTCGTGCTACTCGCTATGATTCTCATGGGTGTGTTTGAGATCGTCGGAGTGGGCTCAATCATGCCCTTTATATCGGTTGTCGCCGATCCCACGATCGTCGAATCTAACGAGTACCTTTCGTGGGCATATCAGGCTTTTTCGTTTTCGTCGACGCGTGAGTTCCTCTTTGTCATGGGGATCGGCGTTATGTTGTTTCTGATTATCAGTAACTTCAGCCGCGCCGCCGTCTCCTGGATCGTATACCGCTATTCGGCAATGCGCTTGCACTCCGTCGGTCATCGATTGCTCCGGCGCTATCTCGATCAGCCATACGTTTTTTTTCTCAACGAGAATACTTCGATCCTCACCAAGAACGTACTCAACGAAGTCGGCGGGATGATCTCCCACTTTCTGCGTCCGGCCCTTTTGTTCGCCTCCAAGAGTGTCTTGTCCTTAAGCATCGTCGGGCTTTTGTTCTTTGTGGATCCGGTACTCGCGGCGCTTATCACACTCGTCCTGACGAGTGCGTACGCGCTTGTCTTTGTCGTCGTACGTCGAAGGCTCAACACGATTGGCACGCGGAGGGTCGAAGCGAACTCACAACGGTTTAAGTACGCTACCGAGGCGATGGCCGGAATCAAAGATATCAAACTGCTTGGCAAGGAACGGGCATTCTTACGGTCTTTTGCCAAGCCCTCAAAGCGCTTCGCTCGCGTTGAAGCGGTCTCGGCGATTATTGCGGAGATACCTAAATACGTCCTTGAAACCGTTGCGTTTGGCGGAGTACTGCTGATCGTCCTGTACCTGATACGGACGCGCGGAGATTTCTCGGAGGTTGTCCCCGTGATCAGCCTATACGCAATCGCCGGTTACCGATTGATGCCCGCACTCCAAAGCTTGTTTCGTTCGCTCGCCAAAATGCGTTACTCGACGCCTCTCGTCATTGCCGTTGCCGCCCACCTGGAAGGATGGGAAGAATCGCGAAACATGCCGACCGCCCGCGAAGTCACGCCTCTCGAGTTTGAAACCGGATTTCGCCTCGACGGAATCCGATTTAGTTACCCGGGATCCGACGAAGTCGTTATTAAAGACCAAAGTATCGCCGTGACGAAAAACACGACCGTCGGCTTTGTCGGACCAACCGGCTGCGGAAAGACAACACTCGTTGATATCGTACTCGGGCTCCTTGTTCCCGACGCCGGCACGATTACGGTCGACGGAACGGAGATAACCGACGTCAATCGTCGCGGGTGGCAGGCCAGGCTCGGCTATGTACCGCAGGTGATCTACCTGACCGACGATACGATCGCCCGCAACATCGCATTCGGAATTCCGCGCGACGAGATAGACCAGGACGCAGTCGTCCGCGCCGCCCGGGTCGCCAACCTCGACGAGTTTATCGTGCGCGATCTTCCCGATGGATACGACACCATCGTCGGTGAACGCGGTGTGCGCCTGTCCGGCGGACAACGCCAGCGCATCGGCATCGCCCGTGCCGTTTACCACGATCCGGCGGTGTTGATCCTCGACGAAGCGACGAGCGCACTTGATAATCTGACGGAGCAGGCGATAATGGACGCGATCCACAACCTCAGCCATCAAAAAACGATCCTCATGATCGCCCATCGCCTATCGACGGTACGCGAATGCGACGTCATTTACATGCTCGACAAAGGTCGTATCAGCGACAGCGGTTCCTACGACGAACTGATCGATCGAAACCCGGGCTTTCGACGAATGGTCGAGGGCAAGTAGCAACTAAAAACAACGTCTGAATCTAGGCGTCCGTTGTGGCGAAACGCTGATCGCGGCGACGGTCGAAGCCGTGACGGCCGTACAAATCAAAGCGCATCGGAATCCGGACAAACACTGTGCCTGCCTAAAACTGATCATTCGTCTTCCCGCCCATGAGATAAGTTTTAGTACGCAGCTGAAGCGTGATGGAGTTCCTGGCTACGAGCACGGCAATCGGGACACTGACCCCGAAGCTCTACGATCGCCGTGCGAATCGAAGCAGCCCAGGGACCCTCCATCGTCATCGACGCGGTGAGCTCCGCTGGAAGGCACATGACGCGGCCACACTCGTCGCATACAAAATGCGGATGGCGATGTCCGGCGCCTTCCTTCGGGGCAAGTCCGTATCGGTCCACGCCTCCCGCACGACTCACGACGGGCGCAAGACCGATTCCGCGGAGTTTTATAAGGTTTCGATATATCGTCGTCGGGTCCCATGACGTGTCGCCCAGTCGATCGAGTACCTCGGTATGCGAGAGCGGATCCTCCGAAGATGCCAGTACGCGTAGCACGGCGAGCCGTGGAGCCGTGACCCGTAGGCCACTATCCTGCAATAGACGTCGAGCCTCGTGATTGGTGATGCTCATTGCAATTCTCCCGCCTTAAGATACGACCAAAATTTTACTGCAAGTCGCTTGCTTTTGCAAGCAGCTTGCGTTTAGAGTGATGGACCGATAAAGCACGGCGATCCACGTGCGACGGTGCGATACATACGATCTTAAGTGACGGTGGAGGAACGTTTATGCCCCAATCCGCATTGTCGGATAGAGTATATGATGCGGTGGTGGTCGGTGGCGGCGCCGCCGGAATAGGCGTCGCGATTGCGCTGAGGCACGCCGGGGTCGAGAACATTCTTGTCGTCGAACGTCACCTTGTCGGAGCCTCGTTTATTCTCTGGCCCGACGAGACCCGCTTTATTACTCCTTCCTTTGCGACCAACTCTATTGGGATGCTCGATCTAAACTCGATTGCAATCGGGAGTTCCCCCGCCCACGTCCTTCAGGAGGAGCATCCTACGGGCAAAGAGTACGCGCTATATCTGCTGTCGGTAGCGCGATTCTTTGACTTACCGATTCTTCAGAAGACACAGGTAACAAAAGTAGTCAAATCCGGCGAAGACTTTCTGATCGAAACGGACCAAAAGCTCCTACGAGCGAAGAACGTCATCTGGGCTACGGGAGAGTTCCAATACCCACGCTTGAACGGTTTTGAGGGAAGTGAACACTGTCTGCACACATCAAAGATCCGCAACTACGGAGACTTGGATGGAAATGACTTTGTCGTTGTCGGTGGGTACGAAAGCGGTGTGGACGCAGCATACAACCTCGCGAGACAAAACAAGAAAGTACGATTACTCGACCGAGACTGCCCTTGGGAAAGCATTAGCTCCGATCCAAGTGTGGCGCTTTCAACCTACTCACTTCAACGCATGCGCGAGGACCGTTTTGTGAAACATGTCGAGCTTCTTCCATACGCGCCGGTCGACGCGGTTAAACGAGCCGGGAGAAAGTACGAGGTGATCGCCCGTGGCGGGCGGCGCTACAAGTCCGCCGTGCCCCCGTTGTTGGCCGGAGGATTTGAAGGAGGACACTCTCGAATTCGCGATCTTTTCGAAACTCGTGACGACGGTTTCCCGCTCCTTAACAACCAGGATGAATCGACGATTGTACCGGGAGTATTTCTCTGCGGTCCCGCAGTTCGTCATGACAACCATGTTTTCTGTTTTATCTACAAGTATCGACAACGATTTGCGGTAGTGGCCAAAGCGGTTGCCACCTCCCTTGGCCTGGCGGCGGAACACCTGGAGACGTACCGTAGTTGGGGTATGTATCTCGATGACCTGTCTTGTTGTGGGCAAGAATGCGAGTGCTAAAAAACGAATCTCTTTCTCGGAAGTGATTGAGCGATGAAGTTAGAAGCGCAGAGTATGCCAAGAGAACGTATACCGGTAGACGTACTCACCGGTTTCCTCGGAAGCGGAAAGACGACCTTGCTTAATCACGTGGTTCGTGCTCCACAGTTTAGCGCGACCCTTGTCATCGTCAACGAGTTCGGTGAAATCGGGCTTGATCATCTGCTGGTCAAGAGTACCAGCGAAACGCTCATCGCGATGAACAGTGGCTGTATTTGCTGCACCATACGCGAAGACCTCCGGACTACGCTCAAAGACGTCCGTTGGCGATTCTCGAGATTAGGCGTTCCGCTGTTTGATCGCGTAATCATCGAAACGACAGGTCTTGCCGATCCCGCGCCGATTATTCAAACAATTACGACCTCGCCTGAACTGGCCGATAGTTACGAGCTGCGCTCGGTTATCGCAACGCTCGATGCTACCTGTTTCGCGCACACCCGCGAAACGCAGTTTGAAGCACATAAACAGGCCGCCTTAGCCGACTGTTTGGTCATGACAAAGACCGATCTTGTTGATGACGAGCAGCGGATGAAGATCGAAAAGCTCGTCCAAACGATCAATCCATCCGCGCCGCTCGTCGCCGCGGTCAACGGCGTCGTTGATGTCGATGCACTTTTCTCAACACCTCCGTTTTCGACGTTTGGAAAAGATGCGGACGTCACGACATGGCTCGCCGAGGAGGCGTATCACCAGCACGAGCATCACGAACAAACGCATGACGTCAACCGGCACGGTACAGACATCGCTGCCTTCTGTATCACGCGTGAAGAGCCGGTACCGGAGAAGCTCTTTACGGTCTGGATCGAACTCTTGATAGCCATGATGGGTGCACGGATGTTACGAATCAAAGGGCTCGTTAACGTCGAAGGGTACGATAATCCGGCGATTATCCACGGGGTTCAGCATGTTCTCTATCCCCTGTCTCAGCTGGAACGATGGCCGGATGGCGATCGGCGTACTCGTATCGTGTTTATCACGCGGGGAATCACCAAAGAGACGCTCGAATCCTCATTGCGCGGCCTTGCGGAGATACCGGAGGAAAACGATGGAACAACCAACACAAACATATAAAGAGTGGAAGGCCTGTATCACCGCTTACGGTGGAATCCAGACAAAAGATGCGGTTCGGGAACGGATTACCGCTCTCAGTAGCGCGGACGTGCCGGAGACACGACGATTTGTTGAAGCCTACGGATCAGATCGTTTGCAGCAAGTCCTTGGCTGGCTAAAACGCTTAGAGCGCGAGCTTTAGCGGTAGGATCGGATGTCATCCAGAGTTTAAGGAAAGGAGATTGAAAATCATGGAAACCAATTCCGACGCGTTGACCCACTTTGCGACGACCGTGCAGAAGTCGGTGGCTAAGGCGAGTATCATCGAACCACGAACGGAGATCCTTGACGCTTCAGTAGAGTACTGCGTCAGCAGCGGCTACGTGCTGATTTCGGATCGACCGTCCAAACGATCGTTCGTCACCCATATTAGCAACGTGGTCCTTGAACTCTCGATAGAGGGGCCTGCGTGAGTCAAAACGCGATCGTCGATTCTGAAGCCCGGACGATCGTGGTTGTCGGCAAGGAGAGTGTCGGTAAATCGCAACTGGTTTCGTCATTGTCCGGGCGTCCCGCCGGCGAAACCAACTTTCGCGGTTCGACCGTGGTGGCGGAGCGATATCGGTCCGGAAGCACCGAGTACGTTGACACACCCGGTATTCTTCTGCGCAGCGACACCGAAACAACCCAACTGGCGTTGGCCGCGCTCGCTAAAAACGATCTTGTCCTCTTGGTGGTCCAAGCAACACGTCTGGATCGGGATCTGGACGATATGCTACCGCTCGTTGTCGGCAAACGCGGCGTCGTGGTCGTTACCCACCGGGATAAGGTACAAGCGGACCAAAACCCGCAGAAGACAATTGAGCGGCTTGCGGGGGAGGCCGGCGTTGAGTTTATCGCCGTCGATGCGCGGCGGCTTACAGATCGGGATCGCAAATGTATTGCGCGAGCGTTAGACGACCCCGCAGAGTTTCAGAAAGACTCTTTGACAAAAAAGGCGGGATGGCAAATCGAGCCGCTGCCGGGTTTGTTGGACCATCGAACTGTCGGACCGGTACTGGCGACAGTGCTTGTCTTCTTGCCGCTACTGGCGACGATCTACGGCGCGAATGTACTTGCCGATCTTCTCCACCCCGTTGTTGAAGGATGGTTTACTCCGCTGATCACCGCTGTCAATACCAATTGGCCGCGATGGTTGAGAATCGTGCTCACTACGCAACAAGGGGACGTCGGCTACGGGTTGCTGAATATGGGACCCTTCCTCTTTGTTTGGGCGCTCCCGACCGTGTTGATGTATGCCCTGATACTCGGAGCGTACAAGGCCAGCGGATTGATTGAACGAATCAACGTCGCCCTCCATCCGCATGTTCGGCGGTTCGGCATGAGTGGCCGGGACGTGGTCCGCGTGATGATGGGATTTGGGTGCAACGTACCGGCGGTGATCAGTACACGGGCCTGTTCAGCCTGTTCGCGGAACTCCACGGTCTCGGCAATCGCCTTTGGATCGGCTTGTAGCTACCAGTTGCCGGCCACGCTGGCCGTTTTGTCGGCAGCTGCTCCAGCGACGGGTGTTTCCGCGGCGTTGCTCACGTGGTTGTTTATTACCTATCTGCTCGTCACCACGCTTGTCTACTTGCGCCTGAACTCGGATGCAAGCGCGCGTAGCTCGCTAAACGTCTTGATGATCTCCAACCGACCGTATATGCAGTGGCCGACGTTATCTGCGCTGTGGAGGGAGGCGCGGGGAACGGTTCAACAGTTTTTGTTTCTGGCTATACCCGTATTTATCGCGATCTGTATCGTCGCATCGCTATTGGCCCACGTTGGTGCGCTCGACCGGGCCGCAGGGGCTCTGCGACCGGTGATGGCCGCCTTTAATCTGCCCCCGAGTGCCGCGCTTCCCGTCGTTTTGGCCTCCGTTCGTAAAGACGGAATTCTCTTGCTCGCGGCAAATCACGGTACACTATTTCCGATGACGGCTCCCCAGGTTCTTACGGCTGTCTATTTGGCCGGCGTGCTTCTCCCGTGTCTGGTGACCGCTCTGGCGATTGGCCGTGAGACGGGTTGGAGAGCAACGTCTATGCTTCTTGTCCGCCAGGCGGGATTCGCGTCGCTGTTTGCGTTGATCTTGGCTTGGGGAGCACAGTGGCTCATGTAACCGAGCGCACGCGCCCGCTACGACATCGCTATAAGCGCCTCGTAGGCCTCCCAAACGCGCCTTGCGTACTGACCCCAGGTATGCGCTACGGCGCGTTCTCGCGCCGCGGCACCAAACTGAACCCGTAGATCCTCGTCTAACGCCAGGCGTCGCATCGCCTCGAGGAGTGCGTCGTCGTCACCGGCCGGGACGATGAGGCCCTCGATTCCATCGCGAACGATCGAACCCGATTCGGGGGTCGTGATAACCGGGAGACCACAGGCGAGCGCTTCGTACACCGATTTGGCCGAACCCTCGAGGGTGGAAGGGAAGACGTACACGTGGTTGTTTGGTAATTGGCTCGGAAGCTCGACGTGCCCGTGGGCCACGACACGTCGTGCCGCCCGCAGTTCGTGGGCCACATCGCGTACTTTGCCGTAGAGGTGGAGTTCCGCGTCGGCGAGGTCAAGTCTGCGCCACACGCGGAGAAGCGAATCGACTCCCTTGCGCCGCGAGACGGCGCCGGAAAAGGCAAACCTGAGCGGCGACGTTGGTACGGAAGCCGCCGGTTTATAGGTTTTGATATCGACGCCGAACGGAATCTCGACGATTTTTTCGGAGGGAATCCCCCAGGAGAGCAACTGATCCGCCGTGTAACGCGAAGGTGCGAGAAAGAGATCGGTAGACGGAAGCTGGTCGGTAATTGGACGGCCGCTGTAGAAGTCGTAGTAGCGGTTGACCACAACGTCTCGGATGATTCGTATAGCGGGAAATCGATTGCGGAGCCACGACATGGCGCGGGGAGTCCAGTCCCATACGTGAGCGAGAACAACGTTCTCCGGTGAAACATCTATCAGGGCGTTTACGAGCGCGGTATCAAATCCAGCGCCGATCGCCCGCCGCTTGGCGCTGTGGCGAACGGTGAGCTTTGCCGTAAGTCGACGAGCCTGAGCCGAGACCGGCAGGGATAGCGCATAAACCGGAACATGCGTTTGCTGCGAATTGCCTTTACCGGCGCGAGAGAAAACCGCCATCTCCTGGTTACGCTCGTTGGCGCCGACGATCCAGCGACTGCGCGCGCCATATTGATCGGAACGCCCGTATATCGAGTTCATAATGTGGAGAATTGTCCCGTCACGCATAAGGCTCGTGCCCCAATATCTGCGCGCCGCCGACGACTGTCAAGGACGATCGTTAGGTTGCGCGTACGCAGGACTGGGCATAAGGTGAAGAAATGAAGGACTCGAAACACGTGGTGAGAATCGGACTGGTGATCGTCGTAACGATCGTTGCTGCGGTAGTTGTCGGGTGCGCGGCCGGCACAAATCCACTTACCGGGACCTCGGTTCCGGCGGGCGAACCGGAGGATCCGGCAGGGTTCCTGCGAGGCTTATGGCACGGATTTATCTCCTTGTTCGCCTTTATCGTCTCGCTGTTTTCCGACTCGGTCGGAATCTACGAGGTGCACAACACGGGCGCTTGGTACGACTTTGGCTTTATTCTCGGCGCTATGGCCTTTTTCGGCGGCGGCGGTGGCGGCGCCTCGAGACGGGGATGCCGCTAGGCGCGAGTGCTACAAACGTCCCGCTTCGATGATCCGCTGAAGAAATTGACGGGTGCGAGCGTTCTCCGGGGTAGAGAACAGTTGCGCTGGTGGGGCTGATTCGACGATACAACCGCCGTCAAGAAAACACACCCGATCGGCAACGTCCCGGGCGAATCCCATCTCGTGCGTGACGATGAGCATCGTCATTCCCTGATTTTTCAAGTCGCGGATAACGGCGAGGACGCCCCCGATGAGTTCCGGATCGAGCGCGGCGGTCACTTCGTCCAACATCAGAACGTCGGGATTGGTCGCCATCGCGCGTATAATCGCGACGCGTTGTTGCTGCCCGCCGGAAAGTTGCTCCGGGAAGGAAGCGGCAAAACCGTCGAGACCAAACAGCGCAAGGAGTTCGTGGGCTCGCTCCTCGCTCTCGGCGCGGTCGACTCCGTGGACACGCCGCGGCGCAAGGGTGATGTTGTCCAGAACGTTCATGTGGGGAAAGAGGTTGTAGGCCTGAAAGACGATCCCGATACGCTTCGGAATCTCGTTGCGAGCGCGACTCGGATCGTAGATCGAAACGCCGTCAAGCATGATCTCGCCCGTGTCAAACTCGACGAGGTCGTTTACGCAGCGCAGAAGCGTCGACTTCCCGGAGCCCGACGCCCCGATGAGGCAGACCACCTCGTGATCGGCAACGTCGAGATCGACGTTGTCGAGGACCAAGTGGGCTCCATAGTACTTCGTGAGACCACGTATCGTGATTCGCTGCATCTATACCGTCCTCTGCAAGCGGCGCTCACGATCGCGTCGGGCAACGTAGTCGGTGAGTCGAGCCATCGGAATTGTTGCGGCTAGGAACAGTACGGCCGCCGCTACCAAGGATGAATAGTTGAACGTCCGTGCCGTGTAAATCTGTGCTTCGCGCACCGCGTCGCGGACACCGAGCACACTCAAAAGGGCAACGTCTTTTTGGAGGGCGACTGCAAGGTTTAGTAGCGAGGGCACGACGTTGCGAACCGCCTGAGGAAGGATTGCAAACCAAAGCGTTTGCCATTGCGACAGGCCGAGTGCTTTTGCCGCCGCTCTTTGACCGTCATGGACCGCTTCCATCCCGGACCGATACACCTCCGCCGCATAGGCCGAGTAGCTCATGACCATCGCGGTCGCACCCCAAAAAAGGCTGCTCTGGGGAAGTCCGGGAACTCGGAGCGCCGGTATTCCAAAACCGAATAAGAGTACCAGTAGCAAAGAGGGCAGCCCGCGAAGCAGGTCGATGTAGATAATCGAGAAAACGCGCAGCGGCGCAAACCATGGGCCGTTGAGTGAGCGAAACACCGCCAGGAGAAGCGCCCAGATCCCGATAACGACCAGGGCGACGGCCCATACCGACATGTTGATCCCAAATCCCTTGAGAACACTGGGAAACACGTCGGCCATCGCCTCAAGACTAAAAAACTGCGCCCGGATACGTGGCCATTGTTCGGCACGAACGACGACCTGTCGAATGACGAGAAACGTCGCCAAGACGGTCCCGACACTGATTATCGTCGGGAGGTAACGATCTCGGGCGCGTAGGGTGCGCCCCGCCGGCCGCGGGGCCCGAGCGGGGCGCCGTGAACTCACTCAGTAATCTCCTGAATTGCGTCGTCGCCGATGAGGTATTGCTCGGCTAGTCGGTCGATTACGCCGTCGGCGATAATGTTGTCCAGACCGCGATCGATCCACGACACGAGCGGATTGTCTTTCTCAAAAACAAGACCGTGACCAAAGTCGTTGGGATCGGGCGGGAGCACCGCAACGACCTGGGCGTCGGGCACCTGGACGGCCGTGACAAAAAGTGCGGTCGGCAATGAGATCACCGTCGCGTCGATCTGTTGGGCGAGGAGCGCCTGAAAGGTGTCGACTTGCACGCTGTAGACGGCAACGTCTTCAACGCCGACCGTGTTCTCCAGATAGTCCAGATCGGTCGTCCCGATCGTTGCGCCCCAACGTGCTTCACGCAAGTCAGCAAAGCTCGTGGCGTTGGCCACCGGGCTATCGGGAAGGGCAACAACCGCCTTTTGCGGCTGGTAGTATACGCGGGAGAAATCAACAAACTCGCGCCGCGCTTCGGTCACCGAGTACTGTTGAATATTAAAATCATACGCTTTGGGGCCGGGAGCGATTCCCTCGTCAAAACCGACGCGAACCCAGACCACGTCATCGCGACTAAATCCAAGTTCCTCGGCGAGGGCGTAGACGATACCGTTCTCGAAACCTTCGCCACCGGCCGGATCGTCGTTGAGCATCCACGGGGGAAAGACCGGTTCGCCGGTCGCAACGGTTAGCTTACCCGGCTCGTAGAGCCGCGGATCGTTGGGCGTTTCGTCGGCGGAGTATTCCTCAACCGCCTCCATCATTTCCTCCGAATCGTCCGCTGCTTCCTCGCGCTCGCCGCCCGCGTAGAGCGGGAACGTAAGCAATGCGACCAGTAGGAGCAACCATACAGTCTTTTTCATCTGAGCCTCCTTTGTCTCTCCGGGCCGTGATGCCCGGACGAATATCGTTAGGTTAGGTTTTCGTTCGGGGCAGGTCAAGTTGCGGGCGTGTGGTACTATGATCCGGTGAGGCGTGGAGTACAAATCGGGATGTGGCTTGTTCTTGGGATAACTACGGTTGTCGTCATCTTACTTGTCGTCGCGCTCTGGGGTAGTCGTGGCGGTATCGTCGCCTTTATTCGCGGGCAAGCTGGTCCGGCGTTTGCGCTTGATGCCCGGACGACGCGAAACGTTACCTCCGGAGATCCGATACGGGTATCCCTCGAAATTGATCGATCAAACGTGGTCCATACGGTCGCTCCCGAGTATCTCTCGGTCGCCATTGATCTCAGCCAGGTAACCGGAGGAAAGTGGTGGGATCCCGACGCCCAGACCACAGAACTGGGAACCGGTTCGGTTGAATCCCCCGTCTTTGATTTTGACCGGTCCGCGCTCGACCGTCTCGTCGCCCCCTTGGCGCCGGCGTGGCTTCGCATCGGCGGTTCCGAGTCCGACAAGATCTACTACGACCTCGAGAACTTGGCGCGGTCGAGGACCACAGTTCCGCACGGTTATGAATCGGTTCTCACCGTGGGCCAGTGGGACGCGCTCAACGCGTTTGCCCAACGTAACGGGCTCCGCGTTATTTTTACCCTTAACGCCGGACCCTCCTCGCGGAGCTCCACGGGCGCGTGGAATCCGGAGAACGCAGCGGCGCTGGTCGGATACACCGCCGGCCGCGACTACCCGGTAGAGCTTTGGGAACTTGGTAACGAAGTAAACAACTTCTGGTACGTGTTCGGACCGGCAAACCATGTCAACGCCCGACGGTATGCGGAGGATTCCCGTGTCGCCGCCACGATGATCGCGCGTGAGATGCCCGGCAGTCGATTCGCCGGTCAAGGCGGGATGTACTGGCCGGTCCTCGGACAACCACTCAAGCTGTTCTTTGGTATGTCCCAGCGTACCCTACGTCACGGTGGCGACCTTCACGCCGTGGTGAGTTGGCATTACTACCCGCAACAGGGGCGGCGGGGCCCGATCGCATCACGTCGCGCCCATCCGCTTCGCCTTCTCGAACCCGCAAATCTCAATGAGGCAGCGGAGTGGGGTCGTGAGGTACGGCGTGCCCGTGATCGCTGGGCACCGGAGGCCGAGCTCTGGCTTGGGGAGACGGGAAATGCCCAGTTCGGCGGTGAGCCGGGACTCTCCGACGTATATCTTGGCGGATTGTGGTGGTTGGACCAGCTTGGGTTGCTCGCCCGGGAGCGTCATTCGGTCGTTGTTCGGCAGTCTCTTACCGGCCAGAACTACGGTCTCCTCGCCGACGAAACGTTACAACCGCGCCCCGACTACTGGAACTCGCTCGCCTGGAAAGAGCTGATGGGTCGCGAGGTCCTCGTATCCGCCGTACGCCGCGACTCCGGAACTCGAAGAGACGACGCGCGACGGATACGGAGCTACGCCCACCGGAACTCGGAGTCAGGAGAAGTCACGGTTCTCGTAATAAACCTCCACTATGAACGAGCCGCCGAAATTGACCTGTCGAACGTCGTTGATCGCACGAATGCGACCGTTTACAGCTTCGATACCGCTGACATATTTTCGGACGTCGTAGCCATAAACGGGCGGGAGTTGACGCTATCTGAAGACGGGAGACCACCGTCGATATCGAGCTACGGCCGCGCGCTCGACGCCGCCACGCTCGTACTCGCGCCGCTTTCCTACGCTTTTGTTGTCACTCCGTGAGGATCGGGACGCGCTAATACGATGTATCTGATAGGCGCACTGCGGCGCCGTCGGTTTCGATTTGCATTATTATGTAGATACAACAAAATTTAGGAGGAAAGCTGTGAAGAGAATTGCGATCAACGGTATGGGGCGAATCGGGCGCGCCTGCTTTAAACTTATCGACGAGACCGACGGTCTGGAGGTCGTCGCCGTCAACGATCTTCTGCCGCCGGAAAACATCGCCTACAGCCTGACCTTCGACACCGTGTACGGACGATTTTCAAAGGGTGTCGAGAGCGTGGACGGAGACTTGGTGCTCGATGGTCGTCGAATCAAGGTCTACAGCGAGAAGGATCCCGCGGCCCTCCCGTGGGGAGAGATCGGGGTCGACCTCGTCATCGAGTCCACCGGGCTCTTTACCAGTATGGAGAAAGCCCGGGCACACCTGATGGCGGGCGCTCACCATGTGATCATCAGTGCTCCGACCAAGAGTCCGGAACTCGCCACGGTCGTCCACGGCGTCGCCCACCCCGACGCCGAAGAAAAACAGATCTTTTCGTGTGCCAGCTGTACAACCAACAGCATTACGCCCGTTGTTGAGATAATGGGTCGTCGGATCGGCGTGAAGAAAGCGGTGCTGACGACCGTCCACGCGTACACCGCGACGCAGACTATCGTCGACCTGGCGAAGGCATACGGTCGCAAGGGACGGGCTGCCGCCCAAAACATCATCCCGGCGAGTACCGGCGCGGCGATCGCGACGACCAAGGTACTGCCACAGTACGCCGGCAAATTTGACGGAACGGCGTTGCGCGTCCCGGTTCCGGTCGGTTCGGTAAGCGACATAACTTTTGTGAGCGAGCGTCCTACCTCGGTCGAGGAGGTCAACGCGATATTTACCGAAGAGGCGGCGAGCGATCGATATAAAGACGTAGTTCGCGTTTCTCAGGAGGAAATCGTTTCGTCGGACATCGTCGGCGATCCGCACGCGAGCATCATTGACTTACCGCTCACCCAGGTAATCGACGGCGATCTCGTCAAGGTTTTTGCCTGGTACGACAACGAGTGGGGCTACAGCAATCAGGTTGTACGCGAGGCTCGGCAGGTATTAGGCGCCTAGCTGCCTCCGGAGAACATGGACATGATCGGGCGCGTCGATATTCACCTCTGTGTCGGCGCCCGATCGTTCCCGCTTCTCGTATTTCATGTCGCATAAACGTTGTTTCGCTCGTTTCTCCAATAGATTCAGACATTCCTGTTGACACAATCGTAGAACGCGCGCCATTATCAACCAACTTGCTTACGAGGAGGCCGGCGCAGTGACAACCGATATATACGCTTTGTACGCTTCCCGGATTCGCGTAGGCATGCCTACCGCTATGTCGCGATAGCGACTCCCCGGGGATGCCACCCCAAACTGTTCCTTTTTTGCTGGTTTTTTTTGTTTTACATAGATAGAGGTGCGACATGCGTGTCGGTTCGTTTTTGTGGGCCCATGCCCATAGGTTTTTCGGGGCCGCTATTGGTATGGCGGTTGCGACCGTTTTTGCGTTTACCATTCCTGTCCTTGTGCAGGTATATCTCGACGCGGTATTTGGATCGAGTGGACTACCGCCCTTTAATTGGGTTCGGCTTCTCGTCAGTTTTTTTGGCGGTCTGGAAGCGATCAGGGCTCAGCCCTTTCTCTTTGCTTTAACGATGCCGGCTGCGGCGGCCGTTAACGGGATCGGTGCATATCTTGCCGCCCGTTGGATGGCGCTCGGCGCCGAGCGAGCGACGCTCTCCGTACGGACTGCGATCTACGATCATCTCCATCGCGTCAGTGTGGCGTACCATGCGACCGCAAACAGCGGCGATTTGATTCAACGGAGTACCTCGGACGTCGACACGGTGCGGCGGTTTTTTGCCGTACAGATCATCGAGGTCGGTCGAGCGGTCGCGATGGTTGCGGTAGCGGTCCCGATGATGCTGCGCCTGAGTCCGCGGCTAACGATAGTGGCGATTGCGATTCTCCCGTGGGCGTTCTGGTACACACTGAGGTTCTTCCGTCGCATGGAGTCGGCGTTCCTGGCGAGCGACGAGTCCGAGGGGCGCTTGTCGGCGACGATACAGGAACACCTCGCTGGAATACGCGTCGTGCGCGCGTTTGGTCGTATTCCGCACGAGCTGAGACGGTTCTCCGCCGCAAACGATGAGTACACCGCACTGGCCAAGAAGATGATCGACCTTTTGGCGCGCTATTGGACCGTCTCGACGGCGCTTGTTATGACGCAGGTCGGCGCCGTTGTAGTCGCCGGTTCGGCGTTGGCGATACGCGGAGAGCTCACGGTCGGTGGATTGTTGGTCTTTATTACGGCCGAGTTGATGCTTCTGTGGCCTGTGCGGGAAATGGGAATGGTCCTGGCCGACATGGGTAAGGCGCGGGTTGCCGCCGGCCGAATTAACGAAGTTCTCTCGCACCCCCGCGAGGATAACGATCCGGCCCTCGTCGGCGCCGGCGAGCTCCGGCCCGATATCCGGGGGCGCGTGGAGTTTCGCGATGTGGCGTTTTCCTACGGAGAGATTGCGACGCTTCGCGGAGTCGCCTTTTCCGTTGATCCCGGCGAGACCGTTGGCGTACTCGGTCCGACCGGCGCCGGAAAGAGTACGATGATGGCACTTTTGGCACGGTTCTACGATCCGACGGCAGGGCAAATCCTCATCGACGGTATCGATATCACCGACATCGACCGCAGTTGGATGCGCCGTCATCTCGGATTTGTGCTTCAGGAGCCGTTTCTCTACGCCAAGACCCTTCAGGAAAACATCGCGCTGTCGCGTGCGCATACGCCGGAAGTCGAAGTACACAGCGTCGCCCGACAAGCGGCGATCCACGACGTCATCAGCGGTTTTCGGGAAGGGTATCGAACTCCCGTTGGCGAGCGAGGTGTCACCTTATCGGGCGGACAGAAGCAGCGCGTGGCGATAGCGCGTGCCCTGCTCACGCAGGCGCCGATTCTGATCTTTGACGACAGCCTCAGCGCTGTCGACAACCGAACTGATGCCGAAATCCGAAGTTCGCTGCTGCGGCATCAGGCAACAGTATTTCTTATCTCGCATCGGATCACGACGCTGGCGCGCTGCGACCGCGTTATCGTGTTGGACGACGGGCGAGTGATCGAGCAGGGGAGCCCGAAAGAGCTTCTCGATGCGGGTGGCGAGTTTGCCCGCGTTTGGGGATTACAACATGGCTAAGGATGTACAGATAAAAAAACTTGATCCGCGCATCTGGGGACGAATGGTTCGTCGGGCGCGTGAGTTCTATCCGCGTTTTGGGAGGCTTGGCGTTCTTATGGTTCTCGTTGCCGCTCTCGACGCGACGTTTCCGCTTCTATACGGGCGCGCTGTCGACCGTTTTATCGCCGCCGGTGCGTTTACCGGTATTTGGGGCTTCGCCGGGCTGTTTCTCGGCCTCACGGGGCTCCTGGCCGGTACCGTCTATCTGCTCGTCGCGATCGCCGGTCGAATCGAGTACGACCTTATGGCCCGTATTCGCACCCAGACCTTTGAGCACCTCCAACGGCTTTCGATGAACTACTACGATCGGACGCCTGCGGGATGGCTGATTACGCGCCTCACGAGCGATATCCAGAGACTCGGCGAGACCGTCGCCTGGGGACTCGTCGACATCGTATGGGGCGTGGCAATTATGATCGCGGTTGCGGTCGCGATGCTGCTCATCAACGTCCGTTTGGCACTCCTTGTCCTTGCGGTCATGCCGCCTCTTGCGATCGTCAGCTATTGGTTTCAGGTTCGTATTCTGCGAACACAGCGACGGGTCCGTCGCCTCAACAGCGAGATCTCCGCCTCCTATACGGAAGGAATCGCCGGGGTACCGACAAGCAAGTCGCTTGTGCGGGAAGACGCGAACCTGGACGAGTTTCGTGGTCTCGCGGGTCGGATGCGTAATGAGTCGATTCGTGCGGCGACCTGGACCGCGCTCTACATGCCCGTCGTTCTTTTCCTTGCGACAATCGGTACAACCGTTGCCGTCGTCGTCGGCGGAATTGGGGTGCGCGACGGCGCAGTGACCCTTGGAACGGTCGTGACGTTTGTGAGTTACTCCGTACAGTTTTTCGAACCGGTCCGTGAAGTCGCCCGCGTTCTCGGTGAGTTCCAGGCCGCCCAGAGCGCTGCCGAACGTATCGACCATCTACTCGAAGAGAAACCGGGCGTGGTTGATTTACCGGAGATCGAGGCGGTCTACGGCGGCGTCCTCCAACCGCGGATCGAAGGATTTCCGCCGGTAACGGGGGCGATCTCGTTTAACGACGTCTCGTTCGCCTACGATCCTGCGGAACCGGTACTCGATCGACTCATCCTCGACATACCGGCGGGGCAATCGGTAGCGCTTGTCGGTGAGACCGGCTCCGGAAAGAGCACGATCGTAAACCTCGTAAGTCGATTCTATGAGCCGACCGAGGGAACGATCCTGATCGACGGAGTTGACTACCGCGAGCGGTCAATCTCGTGGATACAGAGCAACCTCGGATACGTCTTACAAACGCCGGTTTTGTTCAGCGGGACGATTAGGGAGAACATCCGCTACGGCCGTCTCGAAGCGACCGATGAAGAGGTCGAACGCGCGGCGGCGATGGTGGCCGCCGACGAGGTTATCCGGGCGTTGCCGGGCGGCTACGAGCGCGTTGTCGGAGAATCGGGCGCTGGTTTGAGCGTCGGTGAGAAGCAACTCGTCTCATTTGCGCGCGCGGTTCTCGCGGACCCACCCATTTTTATCCTCGACGAGGCGACGAGTAGCGTCGATACCGATACGGAGATGCGTATTCAACGGGCTATCACCACCTTGATTTCGGGACGAACGAGCATCATGATCGCGCACCGGCTTTCGACGATTCGCCACGCCGATCGAATTCTGGTTTTGACCAACGGACGAGTCGTTGAGGACGGGCCGCACGATACTTTGATCCAGGCCGGCGGACCATACGCGCGACTCTACGAGGAGCAGTTTGCCGCGTTGAGCTCGTAAGGAGCTCGCCGAATCCTCGGCGAGCGCAAGCGAAATCGTCGGTCGCGCTCGCTTTGACTTTAACGTTCGAGAAGCTGGGTCCGGAGGAGCGCGAGCGCCGCCTGTGCGGCGCGCGCCTTCACGAGCGAGCGCTCGCCGTGAAAGCGATATTCCCGGCAGACTGTCGCGGCGACATCGGCCACCGCGATGTAGGTCAGGCCAACCGGTTTCTCCTCGCTTCCTCCCGTCGGCCCGGCGATCCCGGTGATCGCCACCGCGACATCGCTCCCGAACTTGTTGCGTGCACCCTCGGCCATACTCCGGGCGACGCTCTCGCTCACGGCGCCGTCGCGACCTATCAGTTCCGCGTCAACGCCGAGGACCGAGGTCTTAAGCTGGTTACTATAGGCGACGGCGCCGCCGACAAAGTAAGCGGAGCTTCCCGGGACGTTGGTGAGTCGATGAGCGACAAGTCCCCCGGTGCACGACTCCGCGGTTGAACAGCTAAGACCGCGGGATTTGAGTTCCTCCCCGACAACCTGTTCGAGCCCCGCGTCGTCTTCTCCGTAGACCGCGCTTCCGAGAACGGCGCGTATCTCATTCGCCGTTTTGTCGATGAGCGGAGCGGTATCCGTTTTGCTTCTGCCGGAGGCGGTTATCCGCAGATGGACCTCGCCCGGTTGAGCGAGGGGCGCGATCGTTGGATTGGTTTGGCCGGCAAGAACGTCGCGTAACAGCTCGGCCACACGAGACTCACCGAGGCCAATTATACGTAAGACGCGCGACTGTAAAACTGGTGGTCGACCTTCGGGCGAGCATTCCGACAAGAGTCCGCTCAGGCGCGGTATAACTTCATGTTCCAGAAGGCCGCGCATTTCATGAGGCGGGCCGGGCAGGAGAAAGACTTCGGTGTTGTTGTAACGGAGATATATGCCGGGCGCCGTCCCGCGAGTGTTCTCGAGAAGCGTTGCCCCGTCCGGTACCATCGTTTGGCGAAGGTTGTTCTCGGGGAGTTCGTAATTCGGGCCCTTACCCCAACGGCGTTTTGCAAATATCTCGCGAAGATGCTCTGCCCACGCCTCGTTTCGCTTGAGATCGCAGCCGGTGACCCGGGCGAGCGTTTCGCGGGTGAGGTCGTCCTCCGTTGGACCAAGGCCGCCACACACGACGAGCAGGTCTGAGCGGGCCAAGCCGGTCTCGAACGCGCCGGCGAGGCGCTCTTCGTTGTCCCCGACAACACTCTGATGGTACACACCAACGCCAATCTCGGCGAGAGCGCGAGAGATCTCCGCGGCGTTGGTGTTGATAACGTCGCCGAGAAGGAGTTCGGTTCCGACGGCGAGAACTTCCGCTTTCATGCCACCGATTCTATGTCATGGACGAGGAGTGGGCCAGCGTGCGAGCGTTTGAGCGCGCGTCGGCGATTGAGCGCTCGCCCGCGAGCGGGTATTCTCCTTCCATGTGGAATACACCTCCGGTCCCGAACCTGCTTGTGCCGGATCGACGCGGCAGCGGCGCGTTTAAGTGGGACCTCGCGGCCCCGGACGAAATACCGATGTGGGTCGCCGATATGGACTATGCGGTAGCGCCTTCGATTACGGAGGCGTTGAAACGGCGTATCGATCACCCGGTCTACGGTTATACGGGTACTCCGGATAGCTACCGAGAAGCGCTGTCCAAATGGCTTGAAAAACGACACGCCTGGACAGTCGCGCCCGACCACGTCGTCACCGTTCCCAGTGTGATGCCGGCGATCGCCGTCGCGATCGAAATGTTGACTCGACCGGGCGATAGAATCGTCACGCTTTCGCCGGTCTACTTCCCGTTCTTTCACGTAATTGAGCGCTTGGGCCGAACGCTGGTCCGTGTTTCGCTGGCCGTTGAAGAAACCGATAGGGGGCCCGAGCACCGGCTCAATCTCGAGGAACTCGAGCGCGCGCTCGAGGGTGCGGCCCTGTTTCTCCTCTGTTCTCCCCACAACCCCGGCGGGCGGGTCTGGACCGCCGACGAGCTTAACTCACTATCTCGCGTACTCGAGCGTGCGGATGTACCGGTGGTAGCGGATGAAATCCATGCCGATCTCACCTATTCTGATACTTCTTTTATCCCGTGGCTCACCATCGGCGACAAAGCAAAACGATCGGGCGTGGACGGACGTCGAGCCGACATCTCGCTGATCGCACCGAGTAAGACGTTTAATATTCCCGGCTTACCGCTGGCAACGGCGATAATCCCTAACCAGCAGGTACGGAAGAGATTTATAGAAGCGCTCGACGCACGAATGTTGCGGCTTCCCAACCTCTTAGCGCTGGTCGCCGGAGAAGCGGCGTATCGACATGCGCACGACTGGCTCGACGAGGTCCGCGGGGCGATCGAAGGTAACTACGCAACGCTTTGTCGGATTCTTGAGGACGAGCGCGGTGTACGGACATATGCGCAGCAAGGGACGTTTATCGTCTGGCTTGATCTACGAGATCGAATCGGGACCAGCGACGGCTCGGCCGCAGGTTTTGGCAAGCTTGCCCGGAGTCACGGCGTGTGGCTCTCGCCGGGGCGCGATTTTGGACCCGAGGGCGAGGGGCATATGCGGATCAACATCGCGACCTCCTATGCCCTCTTGCGTGAGGGCGTATCGCGCCTGCAGCGGGCGCTTGCCGAGTTCGCGCCGTAGCCACGCGCGGCAAACGGAGTTTTATAAGGTCGATTGCTCAAGTTCCAGTAAGCGCCGTTTTCGCCAAACCCCGCCACCATAGCCGGTGAGCGTGCCGTCGGCGCCGACAACGCGGTGACACGGAACGATAATTGCGATTCGATTTTCGCCGTTTGCGCGACCGATCGCGCGCACCGCCGTCGGGCGTCCCGCGGCGGCCGCCTGCTGAGCGTAGCTCCGCGTCTCGCCATAGGGAATCTTCCCGAGTTCGCTCCACGCCAGTTTCTGGAACGCCGTTCCGACCGTTTCGACCGGGAGGTCAAACTGACGTCTTTGCCCATCAAAATACTCTCCCAGCTGACGTTCCGCCGAGGCAAACACCGCGCTATCGCCCGGGGTGGCGCGAGCGTTCAGGCGGCGTTCGAGAATCTCAATCTGACGGGGCAGCATTCTCCGGTCGGCAAACTCGAGGAGGACGAGCGTGTCATCGAGCGCACCGGCGACCATCGGACCGAGCGGGGTGAGAATCCGCGCGATCGTTATCACTCGAGCCGCTTTACTTTCTGACGGTACAAACCCTGCGTTACGACGAAAACTCTCGCCGAAACCGCTCAGCGAATCGTACCCGGCGGCGATCGCCGCCTCGATTACCGGTTCACCCGCTCGAATCGCCCCAAATGCTTCGTTGAGGCGAATATGTCGGAGATACGCTCGAAACGTCATGCCGTGGTTCTTCTTGAACCATCGACGAAGTCGCGCCGGATCGACCCCTTGTTCGCGTAAGTCGGTATCGGATGGAATCGCGGCGGGGTCACGGCGGACCTCATCGAGAACCTTGGCGACCCAGTCGGGCGTCGTCCCGACCGGTTCCAACGGACGACAAACGAGGCAGGGTCGGTACCCGTGGGCCAGCGCATCCCGCGGCGCGGCGAAGAACTCGACGTTCTCCCGCTTTGGCTTACGTGCGTGGCAGGTGGGACGACAGAAAATGCCGGTCGTCCGCACGGCCATGACAAATACGCCTTCGTAGGAGCTGTCACGTTCAAGACAGGCGCGATACATCTGTTCGGTCGACGGAAGGCTGGCGGCTCCGTTTTGCTTGCCTACGTGTATCATGCCGTCAGAATACCGACTCTTGGCCCGCCGTGCACTCGATTTTGCGACAACCATTTTTGCGCGATCGTGGTTACGACGAGTCGTAGCGACGGCACCCCTTTAGAGCAGCGTCGCTCCCTGAGCTATACCCGGTTGGGCGATCGCGTTGATTCGCTCGAGCGTCTCCGCATCGAGATGCACGTCGAGAGCCGCAAGGTTTTCCTCAATTCGCGCCACTTTCCGCGTTCCCGGAATCGGATAGATCATGTCCCCTTGGTGGACTAGCCACGCTAAGGCCAGTTGCGCGGGTGATATACCCAGTTCTCCGGCAATATCCGCGAGAGGCGCAAAACGGTCGCGATTGTCGGCCAGGTTTTTCGCCGAGTACCGCGGGTTGTTGGTACGAAAGTCTCCCTCCGGGACCGACTCGACCGATCCGGACAAAAACCCCGCGCCGAGCGGTGACCAGGCGACGAGAGAAATATCCCGCTCCCGGAGCGTCGGCAGCAATGTGTCTTCTGCTTCCCGTCTCCATAGCGAATACTCGTACTGAACAGCGGTAATCTTGTGGACGTGGTGAGCCCGTTGTACCTGTTCGGCGGTAACGTTGCTCAAGCCGATTCGCTTTACTTTGCCCGCGGCGACCGCGTCGGCCATCGCTCCCACCGTCTCTTCGATCGCTATCCGGGGATCCGGATAGTGCAGATACCACAGATCAATTGAGTCGACCCCGAGCCGCCGGAGACTCGCGTCGAGCGCAGTCTTTACGTAGTCCGGTCGGCCGTCGATTGCCAGCGAGAATCCCCACCCCGTCGGTACTTCGCCGCCATCGCCGGATTCGTCAAACACAATTCCAAACTTTGTCGCGATAAACGCCCGATTTCCCAATGCCTGGCCAATGAGTTCCTCGTTGTGTCCGTTGCCGTACGCGTCGGCCGTGTCAATCATCATCCCCAGCTCGGCCGCGCGTTGGAGCGCGTTGACCGCGGTGGATTCTTCGGCGGAGCCGTAGTAGCCCTCCAGGCCCATTGCGCCGTAACCGATTCGTTTTACAGATGTATCCTTCATGTCGTTTGTTCCTTCTCCTAATCCTTGTATTGCAGATTCATCGTGGCTATTCGTCCATCCCTCAAGCTAAAATCGTAGATCGCATCGGGTTCTGGTCGTGACCAGTTCTGAGGAGTAAAACTCAGATGGACGCTGACGAGATCCGGACCCGTAGTGAGCACCTCGATTAGTCGATACGTACCACCAAACACCTCGGTTTCAGCGAATCTCTGGATCTCGGAAACGCCGTTAAAGTTTCGATCGACAACCTGGACGCTCGCTTCCGGTACAAGTGCCTGACGCAACATCTCCGCACTTCCGGATTTTACGGCGTCGAAGTACAAAGCCGCCTCCGCCGGTAGTTGACCGTAGACCGCTTCGTCTGCAGTCTGCCCCGCTTCCCGATACTGGAGACTCATCATCGTGATACGGTTCTCATCGTCGTACCAGAAGTAGTAGTAGACGATCCATCGATACCAGTTCACCAGTACCTTTGCGTATCCCGGTGACGTCGCTTCGACCGAGCGAATCGCGAACGTTTCCCCATGGGGCATAACCTCGCGTGCGGCCCACGGGCGTATCGCGGAACGTCCGGTAAATCGTCGGCCAACATCGACCATGATTGCATCGTCGGCAAACAGAGCGACGTAGGCCTCGAGGTCTCTGGCATTGGTCGCCTGTCGGTAGGCATCAACGGCGGCCGGTATCGATTGTGCGCTTACCGCCGTCGCGCCGAGAGCTACCAGTAGGATGACCAAAAATCCTGTTCTCAACTCGTGTCCTCCTCTCCCACACGAGGCTTTGCCGTGTGTATAGCGATAGTAGACAGATAAAACGCCGAGTTCTTGAATCGCCTTGCCGAGATGTGGAAGATAATTGCGATTTGAACGAGGTAGTCAGGTGAAAACGGAGTTGAGATATCTCGACGCGACGACCGGTCAGCCATCCGACTGCGGAGCCGTTCTCGAAATCGAGGTTTCGAGTCGTCATCTTCACTGGGACGGAGTCCTACTCGAGATGGGGCGATCGCCGAGTTTTTACCCAACAAACGTCGTCACGCCCGACTTCTACTTTGCCCTGGCCCACGATATCGATTTCTCGATGAACATCATTCGTGACGGAGTCGAGCGCATCGTGAGTACTCACCCTGATGAGATCTGGATAAACGCGCCGTTTGCGCCGTTTACTCACGAGGTAAACGATCCCTGCGCCTTTACGATACTTACGGTCGAGTCACGGTTGGTCTATGAGGCGCTACCCGACGGGGCGAAATACGAGAACGTTCGCTTTCTCACCGACTACAACATTATGGATTCGACGATGACCGCTTTAATCGGCCTGTTTCTCCGCGAGGCCGAACAGGACGGACGCAGCGGACCTCTTTTTCTAGGCAATCTCATCCGATCGTTTTGCGCATATTTTGTTGCCCACTACTCTGACGCGGTAGAAATCTCCAACGGGGATGCGGCGACGGCAGATGTGGGCGGATTAAATGACCAAGAGTTTGGCTCGGTGCGTGAATTCCTCGATAAAAACCTTGGAGCGTCCTTTACCGTCGATGCCCTCGCCGAGATCGTGCATATGAGCAAGTTTCATTTTTTACGGAAGTTCAAACAACGAACCGGCTTAACGCCGCATCGCTATCTCGTCTGGCTGCGTATCGAACGGGCCAAGATGCTCCTATCACGGCCCGATCTAACGCTCCAGGAAATCGCGTACTCCTTGGGATTCAGCGACCAAAGCCACTTTACCCGGACCTTTAAGGCAGCGACCGGTGTCAGCCCCGGGAGGTTTCGAGTCAAATAGGTGGGTGATAGTCACCCGCGTCACCAACCGCCAACCCCTCGTCGTACTCGATGTATTACATTTGACGGTGGGGGTACTACATGACAAAGAAGAACGCTCATCTTCTTAGCGTACTGGCGCTAGCGCTGGTTTTTTCCGGATGTGCCACGTCCAACCTTAACCGCATCGATCTGACTGAGCTAGAACAAATCGGCGCTCGACTCTACGGCGGATCCGGAACTACAAATGTTATGGTTCCCGACGAGGAGTATCGAGTCGGGACGGTGTTTCGCATCGTCGGTGATGACGAGGACCGCGAAGACGACTTATCACGTGGTGTTTCCGTACGTGGTACGGCCGTCCGTAGCCGCGTGACCAACGAAGGCCTCTTTATTAACTTACCGATCGCCACGGCGCTCCAGGGGCCCGAGGTGACCGTCGATTTTTATCGAGTCTTTGAGGATCGCGAGTCCAGCGAGACGGTCGAATGGTCGGTCACCTACGAGGTGCGGTGGCCAACGGCTCGTCAATGGGATTTTGATGGTCAGGCCGGTCAGGATGGGGCCGATGTAACCGTCGAACTCGCTTATTACGACGCCGAAGGGATTCCGAATGCGCCGGGAAATCGAATGGTCATCGCGCAGGTTTACCGTGCCGGCGGCGGTCGGGGCACGCTCTACCTTTTTTCCGAATCCGCGCGCCTGAACGTCACGGCCCGCGGTGGTGGCGGGAGAAAGGGATCGACGGGTAACAACCCGGTACTTCTCGGCTCTTCCTACAACTCGCGGCCAGTTACGCGGGATTATTTTGCCGGCGGAGAAGGCGGTCGCGGGGGCGACGGTGGCAGTGGCGGCGAGGTCAACGTCGTCACGCCATTTGGTTTCCGCGAACTGCAGGATCGGGTCACCGTTAACGCAAACGGCGGTGCCGGGGGCGCCGGTGGCGACGGCGGCTTTAACGCGCGCCTCACGGTCACCCGGGTCGAGGGGCCAAACGGGACGAGCGAGCTCTGGCGTTATGCTCGTGATGGGCGCGCACGCAGCGGCGCTCCGGGCATCCCTGGGGAAGGTGGCGTGTGGATAAAACGCGATATGTCTATCGACGAGCTTTTTACCACCGTGCCGTCAAACGCGACCTGGTTTGATCGGGACCGTTTGATTCAGCCGGAAAACGTTGAGTAAATCGACGCGTCGACGGTAGACGACACCGTCTTGTCTCTACGACATTAGATCCGCTAACGGTCTGGCGTGGTAACAGAAATACCGACGACCGGTGTTGCACCCGAGTATGGAGGCTCGCAGAATGAAAAATCTATATAGAATCGTCCCGGCTCTGTTCCTGGTAGTCGGCATCACGACTGTCGCGGTCGCCGAACCGACTCACTGGGCCGAGGAGTATGATCTCGACGAAGACGAGATATTGGTATACAACGATGCGATTTTCGATTTTCTTGAACAACGTGATGAGGAGCAGCTCGGAGATCTCACCATTGGGGACCTGCGCGAGCTCGGGGCAACCTTGTCCGTCATCGCGCAGGAGGAAGACTACGTTCGTTCAGCCCGACAAAGCTCGCGGTTTATCCCTGGATCGGGCCATTTTAAGATCGATGAAGGGGGCCGCGGAGCGGCGTTTCTCTCCGGATCGCTCCTCGTAACCGCCGGAACTCTCGTCGGCGCGTACTTTGTCCTCCCCGAAGACGTCCAGTTTGGTGAGGTCGACTACGTCAACGACTCGTTTCGTGAGATAGGAAGTGCATGGCGTGGAGAGTCGATCGCCTCGATCTTACCGGCATTTGGTGTTCTGATCGGTGGTGGTATCGTCCAGGGTATTCTCGGAGAAATCGCCGCCAATGACGCCGAGAAACTGGCCCGCGAGCAGATCGAATCCGGCGAAAAAACGTTTGCTCCCCAGCCGTTTATCTATCCGGATCCGCGCGGTCGCCTCATCCTCGGTGCGCGAATCGGGCTATAAGCGTTCGGGCGCGAATCTCGCGACTCGCGCGCTACTGCGCGCGCCACACAACGTTGGCGACGCCAAGGATAAACAGTTCTTCGCGCGCGAACGGCTGATCGGCAACGTAGCTACCGAGAAACAACGCGCTTTCGAGCGAAACGCTGTCTGTAAGCGCCAACACAACGACGCCCATCGCCGATACCCGGTGGTTCGGCCCCGTGTCGTCGCTCGGCGCTGCCGGCACCCACGACGCATTGTATTCGACGCCGAGAGCCAAAAACGGCACCGTACCGCTCGCGACGTCGATTGGGTAAAGAAATCGAGAGGTTGAGGTCAACACCCAGTCGCTCGACGCGATCGCCGTGACCGTGATCGGCTCCTCTGTGTGACTCGCCTCGGTATCGGTAAAATCGTAGTACGTTGCGTTTAAGGAACTCGTTGCGAGTAGAGGTCCAATCGCAAACTTGATTCGCGGCTGCACCGTACCGAAAAACCCGATCTCGTTATTGCGATCGACATCGTCTCCCCCCGCGGCGGGGAGGCGATCGTCATAGCCGTCGAGCGGAACAAACCCGAGCTCCGCGCCGGTATAAAACGTTCTGATTCCGGCTTCAAACGCAACGTCAAAGAGTACAATCGGTTCGACGTACAAACGGGCCGCAACGTCCGTAAAGCTCGTGTTGGCCAAAAACCGGACGCCGGGAGTGATCTGCGTACTGTCCCATAGAACACCGCTCCTATCCGGAAAAAGCTTGGTAACACGGTCTGCGGCACCGTTTATCCCCGCAGCGATCGGATGGATCCCTCCGACGACACCGGCGCGAACGCGCCATCCAGGAAGCGCTTCTTGGGCGGAGACGAGCTGGGCGCCAAAAATAAGTAAGAACAACACGAGCGCTACAGACGGTTTTTTTATTTCTGAGACCACGATTTCGCGTTTGATCTACTACTCCTCGATCCGGCGGGTATGGTGAGATTATCAAATCGGATCAGGCGATGTACAACGCTCACCGCGTCATGCCTCGTCGTGGTACAAACGCGAGCGCCCGGATACCGGCAAACGGAGCGTGAACTCAACGGCCGGCGGTCCGCTCTTGGTAAGATCGAGCTCTCCGCCATGGAGCTCGGCGATCGCGCGCGCGATTGACAATCCGAGGCCGTGCCGACCGTCGCTCCGCGCCGGATCGCCCCGATACAGGCGTTCAAACAGCAAATTGTTTTTCGAGGTCGATCCGGGGTTGGAAATCGAGATAAGGGCGCTCTCCGGCGTGGATGCGATTGCCAGCTCCACGATCCCGTCAGCGGGATCCCGATAGGCAAGCGCGTTATCGATCAGGTTGACGACGGCGCGTTCCATCAATTTGCCATCGATCGCGACGTACACATCATCCCACGGCTGCGCCTTGATCGTATCGCTAAAGCGCGCCGCGAGTTCCTCGAGAAAAGTACGGAGATTCGTCAGACGGCGATCGATCTGGCGCTCAGGCGCCTCGAGCGTCGAAAGCAAGGCGAGATCATCGATGAGGCGTTGTACCATCGCCAGGTTGGCCATTATGGAGGACAATCGGTCCGCGTCGGCTCGATAGACTCCGTCGCGGATCGCTTCGAGTTGCGCCCAGACTACGGCGAGCGGTGTTCGCAAATCATGCGCGATGTCCTGCATCCAGCGTTGCCGCGCATCTTCCTCGCTTCGGAGGCGCTCCGCGAGCCGATTACCCGCCGTGGCGATCGCCGATAACTCCCGTATCGGCGACCGAAACGACCCGATATCCCCGTCGGGAAGCTTCGCAATCGTCCGCGCAAGTTTGGCCGTCGCGCGCGCCGGCGTCCGGGCAAACAGAATTGACACAAACAGAGCTATCGGTAGCGTCACAAGCGAACCAACGAGGAGAATTGATGCCGCCGTTTGTGAGAACGCGCGATTGGCTCGAGAGGTCGCGTAACCTGATGATCCGGCGATCACGATCGCTCGAGTAACTCCGTTTTGATCGGAGACCGTGATCTCGGGAGTTATCGTTTTTGCGACGCCGAGTTCGCTGAGTTGGGCGCTTCGATCTGCGGGACTGGGATAGCGTGTGATTCGACGTCGGGATGGAACGACGGGTAGCCCATCGATTGCGTGAAACAACAGATGCCCCGCGGGATCAAAGACCGCGACATAGCGTTCGAGATCCAGGTACGGTTCCAGGTAGCGCTCGACCGTCTCGCCGTCTATCGATCCGGTAAATGCGATGATGTTTGAGATTTGATTGGCGACTCGTTCCTGGTAGGTAAGGCTTTCTTCGTTCTCCCAGGCGTCGACCGAGCGGGTCACGGCGATCGCGAAGCTGCCGCCGAGGAGTGCGGCGACCGCAATGATTGAGACTATCGCCGACACAGTCATATAGACCGCGAGCGACCGCGCTCCTCTCACGGCGCAACGGCTCCGCCAAATCGATACCCAAACCCACGAACGGTCTCGATCCACCCGGGATCGCCGAGTTTATGACGCAGGTTTTTGACGTGCGTATCAACGGTACGTTCTCCGGTGTCCACGTGGTATTCCAAGGCGTAGAGCATTACCGATTCCCGGCTTTGGGCGACGCCCGGATCTCGTGACAGCAGTTGCAGTATTCGAAATTCGGTCTCGGTCAAGTTGAGCGCTACATCGTCGAGCGACGCCCGTCGGCTCGCAACGTCCAATATCAACGCCGATGTACTAAATAAAAAACGTTTTTGCTTGTCCTCAGGCACGCGGCCGCGACGAAGAAGGGCGTCGACGCGCAGGACAAGCTCGCGCGGTGAAAACGGTTTGACGACGTAATCGTCGGCGCCAAGCTCAAAACCGGTGACACGGTCGGTCTCGCTCGTTCGGGCGGTCAGGAAGATGACCGGCACCGCGCTCGTCTCGCGAATCGTCTTGACAAGGGAAAATCCGCTACCGCCCGGGATCATAACGTCGATGATGCAGAGATCGATCGCTTCCGATCGAGCGGTATCGGCAGCACCCATAGCTGTTGAAAGCTCGACCGTGGAATGGCCGTCGAGCTTGAGATACTCGACGACCACCTCGCGGATTTCATCGTTGTCTTCAACAACAAGGATGTGTGCCATCGCAACTCAATCGTGATCGCGGACTTGCACGATCTCGCCGGTAAACGCATCTATGTACGTTTTTGATCGCCCCGCGCCGCGAAACTCGACCTCGACAACAAGCCGATCGAACTCGAAGTCATACTCAGCGCCGTAGAAGTCGCGCAGGTCGAGCGTTGCTTCCGGGTTGTTGACCGTCCGCGCGAGCGCGTCGGCGAGCCCGATGTACGTTTCGCTCTCCTCAAGGGTGCGCATAACCCGTCTATCCTCGCGAGTGAGCCAGTCTCGCTCGCGTTCCAAGACCCGGGCTTCGTTACCGGTCAAGCTCACATACACCTCGCGCCCGGTCGAGAGTTCGACGTTATAGACGCCTCCGTCCTCGTCGTCGACGCTTATTTCGAGCGCCAGCGCGCCGTCATCCTCCGTGGCTGCTTCTATGACCGCAGCAATGCCCTCATGGGTTTGGGCCCACGCCATCGAAGCAACGACCAAAAACAGCGTTCCTACTACCATCGTACGCTTCATATCTTACTCCTTAACGTACAAAATCTGTTGGATCTCAAGCTACACGCTCCGTGTGTCGATCGGATCAACGCGATTTGAAGATTGGGTGAAGATCTATCGGCGAGATCGCGGAACGTAACCGCTTGCGCCACGCTTCGGGTTTCCCTACCATACCCGAATGGTGATTTCCGACAACTTTATTCGACTTCCACGGGGCGGGTACGTCGTTGAGACGCCGGAGGGCCGGATTCAGTTTGGGGCACCGCCCGAGACGATTAAAGATACCTTGGCGCACCCGCAGGGAGTTCCCGACATATTTGTCCTTCCTCGACAGATGTTTAGTTGGACCAAGGGTATCAACGTCGCGGATATGGAATTCCCGATTTACTACAACTATTTCTTGCGGCAGAAACGCCCCTTGATCTGTGGAACACAGGATCAGGCGGTATCGCTGGCGACGGCGCTGCAGGAAGCGGTTTTTGGACCGCGCAATCTCGACCTGCGACCCGACTCTATCGACGTCGGTGACAACGTGTTTGTACCGGACATTCGCGAGGAACTCGCGTTCTTCCGCGGGGAGCGGACCCTCGACAGCCTTCTACGCTACCGCGTTTTTCGCGATCGTCGCCTCACGATCGGCCGGGTACGAATCGAGATCACCGAAACCGACGATTACATGGTGTTTGTCGACGACGATGCGGTCGCCGAAGTTCCCGGCACCGTCGATTACATCGCCCAGTTTGACGGCGGTGCCACGCTTCCCGAGCCCTTTAAACCGCCGCGTTTCGGCGTAACCTGCCTCGGGCCGAGTCATGGATTTGACCCGGCCGACAACACCTCCGGTTTTATCATCTGGCTCAACCACAACGGTATTATGGTCGATCCGCCGGTAAACTCGACCGAATGGCTCCTTCAAGCCAACGTCAATCCAAAGTTTATCGACAGCATAATCCTGACCCATTGCCACGCCGACCACGATGCCGGAACGTTTCAGAAGATTCTCGAAGAAGAACGCGTCACGATCTACACGACAAAAACGATAATGGGGAGCTTCTTGCGAAAGTACGCCGCGTTTTGCGGTGAGTCGCCCGATTATCTCCGTCGGCTTTTTTCGTTCCAGCCGGTCTACATCGGCCGCCCGATTTCAATCCACGGCGGCGAGTTCGATATTTTCTATTCAATGCACTCGATCCCGACGATGGCGTTTCGTCTCAGCTTCCAGGACAAGACTTTTGTGTACTCCTCGGACCACCAGGGCGATCCGGAGGTCCTGAAGCAGATGCTCAACGAGGGGCGAATCGGCACGCAACGCTACGATCAGCTGTCGCAATTCCCGTGGGATAGCGACGTGATCTACCACGAGTCGGGAATTGCACCGCTGCATACGCCGCTGACCTATCTCGCGGCGTTGCCACCGGACGTGCAAAAAAAGATCGTCGTGTACCACATTTCGCAGAGCGACTTCGAAAAGGTTGAAAGCCACGGGATTCGTCGGGCAACGTTTGGGATTGAGAATACGCTCTACTTCGACACCGAGCAGTCCCCGTACGAAGAGGCGTATCGCTCGCTTGACGTCCTCAAACGCCTCGATTTCTTTAACTCGTTACCGATTAAAAAGGTGCAGGAGTTTCTGAGTATCATCGAACGACGCAGCTTCTCGCGCGGCGAATCGGTTATCAAGAAGGGAACCCGCGGAGACTACTTCTTTATCATTGAGAGCGGGAACGCGGCCGTCATTCATGAGAACCTGTCTCGACAAAAACAGCTCGGGGCGTTTGAATACTTTGGCGAGGTCGCCTTGCTCACCAACAGCCCTCGAACTGCGGACATCGTTGCCGACACCGATCTTCAGACGATTATCATCTCGAAAGATAAGTTCCTCAACTTTATCGCGGGCACCGATTTTGAGCGGCTTCTTCTGCGCATTATCGAGCGCCGCGACGAGAACGTCTGGAACCTACTCGCCGGGAGTCGATCGTTTACGCGCCTCACCGACTATCAGCGAATGTGGATGGAGAGCGCCTTGCAGCCAAAAGTCTTTGGCAAAGACGAGGTAATTCTCAAAAAAGGTAAGGCTCTGCCGGGCGTGTTTATCCTCGCCGAGGGATCGGTTGAAGTTGAAGTGTTGGATAGACCCCCAATCGAACTTGGCCCCGGTGATATGATCGGCATGATGCACGTGTTGCTCCGTGACGAACCGGCACGGTACACGTTTCGAACGCTCGGTCCGGTAAAAGCCTTGTTTATGTCGCGTCGCGACGCTCTGGAGTTTGTACGGAGAAATCCAGGCGCATCGATGCGTATATCGACCCCGTACGCTTAAATCGGCAGTAAACGGGCCTCGTCGATCTGCCAAAGGCAGCGCCGAAATCCGGTCCACTTATTTACACGAACTATCTTTTTCGCCAAAATCTTAGACTTTCTAAGGAGGAAAAAGGACATGAAACGAACGATTCTGATTCTTTCAGTCGTTGCAGCGCTTGTGCTTGTTCTCGTCGCGTGTGCACCCGAAGAGGATGCCCCGACAGCCGACGAAACGGCCGAAGCCGTTCAGCGCGACAGTCTCTCAATCGCAATGGGCGCGGAGCCCGAGTCTCTTGATCCGGTACGGATGACGTCGGCACCCGCCGCAACGGTCGGCGAGCACGTAATCCAGCGCCTGATTTACATGGAAGAGAACGGCGATCTTACGCCCATGCTTGCCGAAAGTTGGGAGTCCAACGACGACGGTACGGTCTGGACGTTCAACATTCGTCAGGGTGTTGAGTTCCACGATGGCGCCCCGCTTAACGCGGAAGCCGTTGCGGCCAACCTGCAACGATTTGTTAATCCCGACGTCGGCGCGGCTTATGCGTTCCTGCTCGGGACGGTCGAGGAGATCGAGGCCGTCAGCGAGTACGAGCTTCAGCTCTCGCTCTCGCAGCCTTTTGCGCCGATTCTTTCGCATCTCTCCCACAGCTTTATCGGTATTGTCAGCCCCAATCAGCTCGAGGGCATTTCCCCCGACGATACGATCGAAGAGCCGATCGGTACCGGCCCGTATCGAATCGTGGATTGGAGTCGTGGGGACAGCCTGAGCGTTGAGGTCAACGACTCCTACTGGGGACCAGCCCCGAGTATCCCGAACGTCACGTTCCAGTTTATCCCCGAGTCCTCCGCGCAGATCGTCGCGCTCGAGACCGGCGAGGTTGACGCGATGATGCGCGTTCCCCCGCAGGAAGTGGCTCGCCTCGAGGCGGACCCCAACATCGAGGTCGTCCGCGAATCGAGCGTGCGTCAGATCTACATCGGTTTTAACAACGAGCGTGCGCCGTTTAACGACGTTCGCGTCCGCCAGGCGCTCAACTACGCGGTCAACAAACAGGAAATCGTCGACGGTCTTTTTGAAGGCTTTACCGTCGCCGACGCTCCGGTCGTACCGGCAGTATTTGGTCACGCCTCCGTCGGTCCGTACGACTACGATCCCGATCGTGCTCGCGAGCTCCTCGCTGAGGCCGGGTTCCCCGACGGCTTTGAGATGACGATTCATCATCCCACCGGACGCTATCCCCTCGATGCCACGGTTGCCGAGGTTGTTCAGGACCAGCTCTCCGAGGTTGGTATTGACGTCACCCTCGAAACACGCGAGTGGTCGAGCTATCTCGATTTTACGAGTCAGCCCCCGGGGCAGGCCGAGTACGACGCGTTTATGCTTGGTTGGGGAACGGTAACGCTTGACTCCGACTACGGCCTGTACGCGCTGCTTCATACCCGCCAGTGGAATCCCAATGGAAACAACCGCGGATTCTACAGCAACGCCGAGGTAGACGCGCTTCTCGACGAGGCCCGCGTCACGACCGATCAAAGCGCTCGCGCCGACCTCTACGCCGAGGCGATCGCCCTTATCTGGGAAGACGCTCCGTGGATCTACCTGTACAACCAGGGTCAGGTCAACGCAAATCGCGATTACGTCGACGGCTTGATTCACCATCCGCTCGAAAACCTGAGCGCATGGGAAGCGAGTTTTTCCGACTAATTCCCGTTCGTCGTAAATACTCGACAACGCGTACCCCCGCCCGCCGTTGGCGGGCGCGCGGGCGTACATTGACGGGGCACGCGGTGGTTACCACGCCGCGCCCCGTCCTGTTATCGCAGGCGAGGGCCCTGCGATAACGGCATCGAGGAGGCCCTAAACAGGTGTATCAGTACATTCTTCGGCGGTTATTTCTGACTATTCCAGTCGTAGTCGGCGTTTCGATTATCGTCTTTGGAATTATTCGGCTTCTCCCGGGTGACCCGGCGAGAGCGCTCGCCGGCGTTCAGGCGACGCCTGAGTACATCGAGCAGGTCAGAGAACGCTACGGACTCGACCAACCGATCTACGTTCAGTATTGGAACTTTGTTTCCAACTTTGTTCGCGGGGACCTTGGAACCTCGGTATTTAGTTCACGCCCGGTTGCCACTGAAATAGGCGAGCGATTTCCCCGAACGCTATTGCTGGCGAGCGTCTCTCTCTTTATCGCCACGATCCTCGGGGTCTCAGCGGGGATCGTTTCCGCAACCAGAAGAAACTCGCTGTTTGACAACGCCAGCATGTTTGCGGCCCTCGTCGGGGTGGCCGCGCCGGTGTTCTGGCTCGCCCTGATGCTTCAGTTGTTGTTCTCCGTGCAACTCGGATGGCTACCGCCGACCGGAATGGGGTCGATTCGTCATATCATTCTGCCGAGTATTACGCTGGGACTGGCAAGCGCGGCACTTATGGCCCGCATTACCCGATCGAGCATGCTCGACGTGCTGCGTCAGGATTTTATCACGACCGCCCGCGCCAAAGGGCTGGCTGAGCGGGTAGTCGTCTATAAACACGCGCTCAAAAACGCGCTGATTCCCGTTGTCACGGTCCTGGGTCTGCAGTTTGGTATTCTCCTCGGCGGCGCGGTGCTCACGGAGACCGTTTTTGCGTGGCCCGGTGTCGGACGCCTCCTTGTGGACGCGATTCTCCGTCGTGACTATCCGGTAGTTCAGGGTACGGTGATGTTGCTCGCGTTTCTCTTTGTAATTATCAACCTCGTGGTCGACATCATTTACGCGTTTCTCGATCCACGTATTCACTATCAGGGTCAGGACGAAGATTAGGAGGACGATTGATGAGTCAAGCGCGACTTCCGCAAGACCAGATCGAGCAGCGTCAGGACAGTGCCGCGGAGGATATTCGGCGTAAACGGCAGAGCGAGCTACGGGCTATCCTTCGACACCTCATTCGAAACCGCGGCGCCGTGATCGGACTGGTGATAATCGGAAGCTTTGTTGTCGCCTCGATCTTTGCCCCGATCCTCGCAACCCACAGTCCGACCGATACGAGTCTCATCGATCGCCTGCAACCGGCGAGCGGCGAGCATTGGTTGGGAACCGACGAGGTCGGTCGTGATCTCTTTAGCCGGATGTTGTACGGCGGGCGAATATCGCTCAACATCGGGATAATCTCGGTTGCAATTGGAATCGCGATCGGTGTGCCGATCGGCGCGATTAGCGGGTTCTACGGCGGACGCCTCGATATCGTCACCCAGCGTTTTATCGATATTATGATCGCCTTTCCCGGTATTCTCCTGGCGATCGTTGTCGTGACGGTCCTCGGTGTCGGCGTGACCAACGTCATGATTGCGACGGGGATCGCCAGTGTTCCAATCTACGCCCGACTCGTCAGGGGATCGGTGTTGGCGGCAAAAGAGCAAACCTACGTAACTGCGGCGCAGGCCGCGGGGATCGGGGATATCAGCATCATTTTCCGCCACATTCTGCCTAACTGTCTTGCTCCCGTCATCGTGCAGAGCACGTTTCAGATCGCGACCTCAATTCTCTGGGCGGCCGGACTTGGTTTTCTTGGGCTCGGCGCGCAAGCTCCGACGCCTGAATGGGGTGCGATTCTCTCGAATGGTCGCGAGTACATTCGAACGGCGCACCATTTGACCACCTATCCGGGTCTTGCGATTTTGCTGATGGTGCTCGGATTTAATCTCGTTGGTGACGGACTCCGTGACGCGCTGGATCCGAAAACACGATGACAGCTGCTAATAACAAGTCGGCACAACCGCTTTTGCAGATTCGGAATCTGCGTACGAGTTTCAAGACCGAGGATGGGCGGGTTCAAGCCGTAGACGACGTATCCGTAGACATCGCCAAGGGCGAAGTCGTTGGTCTCGTTGGCGAGAGCGGGTGCGGAAAAACCGTTACGTCTCTCAGCATCCTCCAACTCCTTCCGATGCCCCCTGCATCAATCGACGGCGGTGAGATTCTCTTTGAAGATCGTGATCTCTTACAAATCCCCGCCGACGAACTTCGAAAGATCCGCGGAAACGAGATCGCAATGATTTTTCAGGAGCCGATGACCAGTCTCAACCCCGTTTTCACGATCGGAAACCAGCTGATGGAGTCCATTCAGCTCCATCAAGGGCTTTCCGGGACCAAGCTTCGTGAGCGCGCGATCGAGATGCTCCGGCTCGTCGGAATTCCGCGTCCGGACGAAGTCATCGATGAGTATCCCCACCGTTTTTCCGGTGGAATGCGGCAACGGGCTATGATTGCGATGGCGCTTTCCTGTAATCCCAAGCTGTTGATCGCCGACGAGCCGACAACCGCCCTGGATGTAACGATCCAAGCCCAGATCCTCGAGCTGATGCAGGAGCTTAAAGAGAAGATCAACACGGCCGTCCTCTTTATCACGCACGACCTCAGCGTAATCGCCGAGATGGCCGATCGAGTCGTCGTAATGTACGCCGGCAAGGTTGTTGAAGAAGCTGACGTCGAGACGTTGTTTCACAACCCGCAACATCCGTATACAAAGGGGCTCATTGGGAGTCGCCCGTCGGTGGACGGCGAACAGGACCGCCTCACGTTTATCCCGGGGAACGTACCTAATCCGCTCGAGATGCCGGGAGGGTGTCCGTTTCATCCGCGCTGCCGATCGGCTATGGAGATCTGCCGTGGCGAGATGCCCCCGGCGCGCGAGCTCAAGACCGGGCATACGGTCCGTTGTTGGCTCCACGAGGAGGTGTCACCGGAACTCTCGCGGAAAATCGCGGACGCGACAGAATCAAATATCGCCGACGCTTCGTCGAGAGGAGAGACGTCGTGAGCACCGACGACCGAGCGGGACAAGAACCGGTTGTCTCGATTCGTAACTTAAAGAAGCACTTCCCGATTCGGACCGGGGTTTTTAGTCGAACGACCGGCTACGTAAAGGCGGTCGACGGAATCTCCTTTGACATCTATCCCGGCGAAACGTTTGGGCTCGTCGGAGAAAGCGGCTGCGGTAAGAGCACCACGGGGCAGGTCATCCTGCGCCTCCTTTCGGCTACCGAGGGTTCCGTGACCTTTCGAGGCGAGGATGTCTTTACCGCGTCGTCGGACCGGATGCGCCAACTTCGCAAAGACATGCAGGTCGTTTTCCAAGACCCCTACAGCGCCCTCAATCCGCGCATGACCGTCGGCGCCGCTATCCGAGAAATCCTCGGAGTCCATGGAATAGCCGAAGGGTCCGAGGCACAGCACCGCGTTGAGGAGGTTCTGACGCGCTGTGGGCTGCAACCCTATCATTCAGATCGATATCCTCATGAGTTTTCCGGCGGTCAACGACAACGCGTCGTCATTGCCCGTGCGTTGGGACTCGATCCCAACTTTATCGTCGCGGACGAGCCGATCAGTGCGCTTGATGTGAGTATTCAAAGTCAGATCATCAACCTCCTGGAAGATCTCCAGGAAGAGCTCGATCTGACCTATCTGTTTGTAAGTCACGATCTCAGCGTGGTTCGCCACATCGCCGATCGGGTCGGAGTGATGTACCTTGGACGACTTGTCGAATTGGCCGAGAAACGCGAGTTCTATGAGAACCCGCTCCATCCTTACAGCCAGGCGCTTCTCTCCGCCGTTCCGGTCAGTGATCCGAGCCACAAGAAGAAGCGAATCATCCTCAAGGGCGATGTGCCGAGCCCGGCTAATCCGCCGTCCGGGTGTCCGTTTCACACCCGATGCCCGTACGTCATGGATGTCTGCAAGACGGTAACGCCGCGTTTGCTGCCGACTGCGAGCGGCCATCAGGTTGCCTGTCATCTCATCCACCCGCCGGCCGAGAGCGAAGTCACGAGTTCATCCGCATGAGGAAACCGGAGTTCGTCATGATAGATCGTTTTGCCCGGAACAAACGCGAGTCCACCGACAACAACCTTAGCGGAGATAGCCGGGAGGAGCGGTGGCGCGCTATCGACGTGGCCGCTATGGTCTTTGCCGCCCTCCGTATCGTCGTCCCATACCTCTTTGTGATTCTGGCGATTACGGCGGCGGTTTTTGGGCTTTTTATGCTTGTGTTCGGCTGAGCCAAACGGTGAACTCGGACTCCGAAGCCGTCAAGACAGCGAACCGTAGCCTTTCTGAACGATAATCGATAATTTACAAACGTTATGGGCATTGTGATTTTGCGCGTCGTTGCCGGCATGCTTGCGTTTGCCGGTGCGGCGATAGGGATGGAATGGGTCGCGCGCATGATGCATAAGTACGTGATGCACGGGACCGGATGGTGCCTCCACAACGACCACCACAACAAGCGTCGGGGCATCTTTGAGAAAAACGACCTCTACTTTTTTTTCTTTGCGGGACTCTCGTTTGTTCTCATCTTTTTTGGCCTTCGAACCACGTTGTACGAGATGGCCGCGGCCGGGTTTGGTGTAGCGCTGTACGGCATTGGCTACGTACTTTTTCACGACATCATGTTTCATCGCCGGATCAAGGGCATTCGGATCAAGCCTAATCACCCGTACCTCAAACGGATCATCAACGCCCACCGAATGCACCACGCAACGGTGATGCGCGGCGGCGCGGTAAGCTTTAGTTTTCTCTGGGCGCCCAAGTTTTACGCGCCGGATAACCAGGAAGAGGTTAATCGGAAGATGGCCGAGATCCGCGAGATGCAGCTCGCTCTCAAACGTCGCAACAAAGAGCGCGCCGAGGAGTTTGCCAAACGCGAAGCGCAAGCGGTCGCAATTGAAGACGCGATGATGCGCGACACCGCCCCTCGAGAGTAAGCGGTCCGAGTAGCGCTAGTCGAGGTCGAGTTCGCGGCGAACCTCACGGACCCACTCGGTGCCGGGATATACCGCCTCAGCACGTTCGAGCGCCTGTGTCGCGATTTGTTCGTCTCCGATTCGTGCACGGGCCTGCGCGAGAAAGACGTATAAAAGATAGCGCTCGTTCGGGCCGGGACTGAGATCGATCGCTCGCTCGATAAGGCGGATCGCTTCCGCCGGGTCGCCTCCCGCGATCGACGGAGCGTTTAAGTAGAACCCGGCCGCAGTGATATGCGCGCGGACGTTTTCCGGTTCAAGTTCCAACGCGGCAAATGTCGAGTCGCGCGCGTCGTCGCCGTTGCGCATCATGTAGAAAAGGCCGCGGGCAAACATCATCTGTGAGTGAAGGTCCGCGCGAACGCGCAAGCCCTCGGAAAACGGACCCCCGCGCAACGCGGTTACGGTGTGATCCAAACCCTCTTCCAGAACACGAACTGCGCGACGCTCCTCGTCCTGCTGGTTATAGAGCATCCCCTCGAGCAATGCCGCGCGGGCCAACCAGTAGGCGGCTAGAGAGGGATCGTCGATTCCGTTAAACTCTTGGCGGGCTTGGGAAAGCAAGGCGAGAACTTCCCGTTCGTTGTCGCCCGGCCGCCCGGTGTATATCGCGGTCTCGGCGGCCTCGAGGAGTGCGCTCCCGGATGATGAGGGCGGTATCTGAGGTATGGCCGGTACGACGGCGGCAAGAAAGCTCACAAAAAAAACAGCGAGCAGGACGGCGCGACCGCCGCGACCAGCCGCGTTTGGAGAATACATGGTCGATACAGTATCGCTCGGCGAGCAAATTGACAACGTCGGGGGTGGAGCTATAATCGAGACAGAACAAAGGAGATGGCCATGAAAAAGTTCTTGACGGGAGCGCTGATGCTTCTGTTTGCGACGGCGCTTGTTATCGCGGGAGGAAGTAGCGAAGGGGAGACGGTCGAACGCGCCGTCTACGTAATCAACGGAGCACTCGGTGATAACGCCTTCTACGACTCCGGGCAGGGCGGTATGGATCGGATCGCCGCCGAGTTTGGGGTAGAAACGCGGACGATCGAGACCAACTTCGACGCCGCCCAGTACGAACCGGCGCTTGACGCCGCGGTACAGTACGCCGACGTGATATTTGTCATATCCTACGGCTTTGAGGATCAGCTTCGCGAGTACGCCGATCAATACCCCGATAAGACCTTTGTCAATATCGATACCGTCGTGCAGAACGACGGCGCTACAATTACATCCGTTGATTTTATCGAAGAAGAGGGCGCCTACCTCGCCGGTGTTGTCGCTGGTCTTGCCACCACGGATGTCTCGCTCAGTGGAGTCAACGCCGACGCCATGGTTGGCGCCGTAGGCGGCGACGTGGATCCCGTGATAAACGCGTTTATGTTTGCCTACGAGAACGGCGCGCGATCCGTAGCGCCTGGCATAACCGTTGAACGTCGCTACCTTGGGAGCTGGGATGATACGGCAAAAGGCAAACAAGCCGCGCTCCAGCTGTACGACGCCGGCGCCGATGTCGTTTTCCAGATCGCCGCTGCCGCGGGCCTCGGCGTCCTTCAGGCGGCCGGAGAGCGCGGTCTTTACGCTATTGGCGTTGATACTAACCAGAACGACATCGTCCCCGGGCATGTCGTCGCCAGTAACACCAAGAACGTCGGGCAGGCGATCTACGAAGTCTACTCTTCGATTCGCGACGGGAGTTACGCGCCGGGTTCGGTCCTCGAATACGGCATAGCCCAGGGCGGCGTCGATATCGTCTTTGACGCGCAGGTTGAGGTGCTGCCCGCATCGCTCCAGGACCAGGTGTATGCGGTCCGGCAGGAAATTATCGACGGCGATCTGGTGATAGAGCGGTATCGCGGAGACTAACTCGAGCGTGACCCCGATCATCGAGGCGCGCGGCCTGATAAAGGCGTTTCCGCCTCGCGTTGTGGCCCTCGATCACGTTTCGATCGCCTTTGACGCCGGCGAGATACACTCCGTCATCGGCGAGAACGGCGCCGGGAAGAGCACGCTTATGAAAGTGCTCTACGGTCTCGAGCGACCCGACGGCGGCGAGGTTTATCTCAAGGGGCAGCGAACCATGCATCGCTCGCCCGCCCAGGCGATCGCCGCCGGACTCGGCATGGTTCACCAGGAGATCGTTCTGGTAACCGAGTTTTCGGTGTGGGAGAACGTCGTACTCGGCGCAGAACCGGTTGGCGTCGGTGGAGCGCTGCGGCGGCGTGAAGCTCGCGACGTGGTGGCGCGGCGGGTCGACGAGTTTGGATTTAGCCTGGACATCGACGCGCCCGTCGGGACGCTGTCGATCGCGGCACGGCAGAAAGTCGAAATCCTCAAGTTGTTGTACCGCGACGTTGATATTCTCGTATTTGACGAACCAACCGCCGTCCTGACGCCCTATGAAATCCCGCAACTGTTCGACGAGCTCAGACGCCTGCGCGACTACGGAAAGACGATCCTGTTTGTTTCACATCACCTCGACGAAGTTTTAGAGCTTTCCGATCGCGTCAGCGTTATGCGGCACGGTAAGATGGTCGCGACGCTCCCCGCGGCCTCCGCCTCTCAGGAGGAACTCGCCGAGTTGATGGTCGGACGACCCGTTCTATTCACGCACGAGCGAAGCGACCACGACCCCGGAGATACCGTTTTCTCGGTCGAGAACCTGCAATATCGCGACAACGACGATGTACGGCGCCTCAACGACGTCTCAATCACCGTTCGATCAGGCGAGATCGTCGGCGTTGCCGGAGTCGAGGGGAACGGACAGTTCGAACTGGTCAACTCCGTCATCGGCATTCTTCACCCGCAGTCTGGTCGCGTTGTCGTGGGTGGGCGCGACGTCACGGAGTCCAGCGTCCTCGACCGGCGCCGCTGGATTTCCTACGTCCCGCAGGACAGGTCCAGGATGGGCGCAAGCGTTCGGGATTCGATTCTCGACAACGCGCGTATGACCCATCATCGTCTCAACGCGGCGTTTACCGATCGGAGCGGTTGGGTGCTCGACGACGCGGTGGCTGAACGCTTTGTCGAGGAAGCGCGCGAACGGTTTAACGTCGTTATGTCGGGAACGGGGGAGCCGTTTCGCTCGCTTTCCGGCGGTAATCAGCAAAAGGTGATTCTTGCCCGCGAGCTGATGCTCGATACTCCGTTTGTTCTCGTAGACCAACCGACACGCGGGCTCGATGTCGGGTCGATCGAGTACGTACACGACACGATCCTCGGTCTACGCGAGGCGGGCCGGGCGGTATTGATGGTCTCCGCGGACCTCGAAGAACTATTTCGCCTCGCCGATCGGATCGTCGTCTTGTACCGCGGAGCAAAAGCGATGGATGTCGCGGTAAGCGAGACAAATCCCGAGGCGGTCGGCCGGGCGATGCTTGCCGGGCAAAGCGAAGATATCGCGTGAACCGACGTCTCGCGAGCGGTCTGCTCGGCATCGCCGTTTCCTTTCTCATCGGCGCGCTTATCATGCTGCCACAAGGCTACCGACCGCTTGCGACCTATGCCGCGCTTTTTTCGTTCTCGATAGTTGGTCTTTCGGCGATGGCGACAACGCTCGCTAACTCGGTACCGCTTGTCCTCACCGGATTGTCGGCTTCGCTTGCGTTTGGATCCGGGGCGGTCAATCTGGGCGGGCCGGGCCAGCTCCTGATCGGGGCGCTTTTTGCGACTCTGGGGGGACTGTTTCTTGATCTGCCCGCGGTGCTGATCGTTCCGGTTCTCCTGGTACTTGCCGCGGTGGGCGGCGCCCTCTGGGCGGGATTGGCGGCCGCGTTGCGTCAATGGTTTGGCATGAGCGAGTTTATCACCACCCTGATGCTCAACATGATCGCCGATTTCTTTACGCTCTGGGTTATATCGGGTCCGCTGTACGACCCCGACGCGTTCTCGCCGATGACGAGACGAATCGCGCCCTCCGCTGTGCTCCCCGAGATAGCTGGGTTTAACGCGAGCATCCTGGTGATGGCGGTCGCGTTTGGGGCGTTGTGGTTTGTGGCGCGACGCACCGTCACGGGATACGAATGGCGCATCGTGGGCAATAACTCGCTTTTTTCCCGTATCGGCGGGTGTCCGGTCGAGCAGAACTATGTCGCCGTGATGCTTGCCTCCGGGGCCCTCGCCGGGCTCGCGGGTGGACTTGTCGTGATGGCGGGTCCGGCACGATTTCTCAAGGGGCTTGGAGCTAACTACGCGTGGGACGGTGTGATGATTGCGGTTGTGGCGGCCAACCGGCTTACCGGGACGCTCCTTTACGGGATTTTCTTCGCGGTTCTGCAAACCGGTGCCCTTGGAATGGAGTTGATCGCAGCGGTTCCGAGCGAGTTTGTCCTGGTTCTGCAAGCGGTCATTGTACTCGTCGTCGTCGCCGGGCGCGGGACCTTTGACATTGTGATTAATCGACGCGCGATGCGTCGAGCGATACGGGAACGCGAATGAACATAGCTATCGGATTGATTAATGGAATGATTGCGGGGGCGACGCCAATTCTTCTGGCCGCCCTCGGAGGGACGTTTACCTTTTACGCAGGCATCTTTAACATCGCGATGGAGGGCATGATACTGACCGGCGCGTTTTTCGGCGTGCTCGGCTCGTATCTCTCCGGATCGTGGCTCGTTGGAATCCTCGCCGCGGTGGCCGGTTCTACGGTCGTCGCGATCCTTTTTATACTTTTTGCGATCGTCATAAAAGCCGATGAGTTCCTTACCGGCATCGCTCTTAACCTCGTCGCCCTCGGGGCAACCACGTACATGATGCGCCAGTTTTTCGGCGTAAAGGGCGCGTTTGCCGATCCGGGTATCATCGCTATTCCGGACGTTTCGATCCCGATCGTCCGCGCGATCCCCGTCGTCGGGCAGATCCTGAGCGGCCAGAACCTCATCGTGTATCTCACCGCCGCGGCCACGATTCTGGCGGCGTGGTCCGTTTTTCGGACGAGGTTTGGATTGCGCTTGCGTGCGGCCGGATTCAACCACGAGGCGCTCGACTCGAGTGGCGTGGCGACGTGGCGCATCCGGACGTGGTCACTGGTTGTCTGCGGCGTGGCCTGCGGGGTGGCGGGCGCGTTCTTATCACTCGGATATGTCACGCTCTTCTCCGAAAACATGTCGGCGGGGCGCGGATGGATTTCGTTGGCCGCGATAATCCTCGTGAACGGCAATCCGTGGGGGATCGCCGTCATTTCGTTGATCTTTGGATTTACGGACGGTCTTGGTCTGCTGCTCCAGCGCGTCCTCCCGTCACAGTTCACGGCGATGGTTCCGTATGTGGCGACCCTTATCGCGCTCTTCGTGTACTCTTCGTCGGCACGCCGAGCCATGCGGTCTCGGGGAATATCGCTGTAAGGAGGAGCACACATGAGCGACGTAGTCGATGCCGTGGTTAGCGCGGAACGCATCGTGATGTTTACCGGGGCCGGAGTTTCGACCGACAGTGGTATCCCCGATTATCGCGGCGCGGGCGGCCAGTACTCGCAGTACCAACCGGTTTACTTCGACGAGTTTGTCGCGAGTGAGGACAAACGAAAAGAGTACTGGGCCCACAAGGCTTCGGTTTGGCCGGCGCTCAGAGACGCGCATCCAGGCCCGGCGCATAATCTCGCCGTCACCCTGGCGCGGCGCGGATCGTTGCGCGGCGTCATAACGCAGAATATCGACGGGCTTCATGAGAAAGCGGGGCTCGCGACCGATCAGGTAGTAAATCTCCACGGCAGTAATCTCGAGGTCGAATGCCTTGATTGTGGTCGTCGCAGTAGCGCCGGCGGTGCTCTCGATCCGCTCGTTGCGGCAGCGAGTAACAGTAGACGGTCAGGGGAGGATTCGCGCTCCGCGAACATGAGCGTCGATCCGCGGTCTATCGTTCCCCCGCGCTGTGAGCGCTGCGGCGGACTGATCAAACCGGCGACGATAATGTTTGGTCAAAGTCTTCGCTCGATCGATTTGGCGCGCGCCGAGGAGATGACCCTCGATTGTGATTTAGTGCTGGCACTCGGTTCCACGCTAACCGTTCACCCGGCTGCAAGCTTTCCGCTGATTGCGCAACGGGCGGGAGCGGCACTCGCCATAATTACCCGTGGACCAACACCACTGGACGACGCCGCGGACTACCGCATCGACGGCGATATCGCCGCGTTTTGTGGGGCAGTGGACGCAAAGCTCTTGTGAGCCATCTCGAATAATTTTAGAGTTTGAATTATGAGTACTGATATTTCGACGACCTATTTGGGTTTGGAGCTGGAATCTCCGGTGATCGCCGCGAGTTCGGGTATGACCGACGCGGTCGAGAAACTTGAACAGCTGCAAAGCGCCGGAGTCGGCGCCGTTGTCCTCAAATCGTTGTTTGAGGAGGAGATCGTCGCTGAGGTAGCTCGAACGCAGCAGCAGATGCAGCGCCCCGGATACACCTTTCCGGAAACGAGCGACATGGATGACCTGATAGACTCCGAGAACGGCGTGGCCAACTATCTCGAGCTGATTCGGGAAAGCAAGAAGTCGTTGAGCATCCCGGTCATCGCCTCGATCAACTGTTTCTCCGCGCAGAAATGGACGTACTTCGCCAAGATGATCGAGGACGAAGGCGCCGACGCCCTGGAGCTCAACATCTTTCGCATGCCCTCTGATCTTTCCGTCGAGAGCGGCACCGAGTTCGAACGCGTCTACTACGAAATCATCGAGCTCGTCTTGGAGCAGGTCACCATACCGGTGTCCGTCAAAGTCAGCTACTACTTTACCTTGCTTGCCCGAACCCTCAAAAACTTTGCCGAGCTCGGAATCAAGGGTTTGGTGCTCTTTAACCGGTTTTTTAATCCCGATTACGATCTCGATTCCTTGCAAATCGTACCGACCAACGTACTCAGTACGCCTAACGACCTGGCGATCTCGCTTAAATGGATCGCGATGATGCACGGCCGAGTTCCGTGCGATCTGGCCGCGTCAACCGGCGTCCACGACGGCGACGGCGTCATCAAAGAGATCCTCGCCGGCGCTAATGCCGTCCAGATCGCTTCGGCGCTGTACGCGAACGGTAACGATCGCGTAGGCCAAATGACGTCCCGTCTTCGTGAGTGGATGGCGGAGAAGGAATACGCTAGCCTTGCCGATTTTCGCGGAATCATGAGCCAGGCCAACGTCGCCAATCCCGCCGCATATGATCGCGTTCAGTTTGTGAAGAATTACCGTTCGATGCGCTAGTCGTCCTCTTTGTCGGCCTCATCGTTGTTTTTTCCTCGCTCCGTGATATTTTGTTGCAAAAGTTACAACGTGCATGACATCAAAAACCGAACAGATCGCCAGCCTTGAACGCCTCCTGGTCCAATCGCCACGCGGAATCACCCGGGCGGAGATCGGACGACAGCTGGGAGTTCACCGTGCGACGGCGGCGCGATACCTGGAGGAACTCAGAGAGGTGGAGCCCGTCCAGGAAGTAGCGCCCGGGCGATTTTCGTTGCGACCGCAGCACTACCTTCCGCGTCTACGCGTCTCTATCCACGAAGCGACGGCACTATATTTGGCGGCCGAGCTGATGAGCGAGTACTCCAGTCGCTACAATCCGCACGCGACGATCGCCATTCGCGCGATCGGTCGCGCGTTTGACCCGATTGCGCCGGCGATCGCGGCCACGTTCGAGGCCGAGGCCGACCGACTTGAGCGCCGCGCCGAGAACCATCGGGACGACAGATTTGTCCACGGGCTGGAGACGATCACTCAGGCGTGGGCGGAGCGCCGGGTCGTCGATCTCCTGCACTTTTCTACCCAGCGAAGCAAGCACGAGGAGTACAGCTGTGGTATCGATGGGCTTGTCCCCTACGCCGCCGGTAACACGATCGTCGTCGTGGCAACGACGGTGGGAGAGAGTATCCGGCGGACCTTTCGGCTCGACCACATACGGGCCGTGTCACTCCGTGAGCCCGCCGAGTACTACCAAGCGACGACGACATCTGAAAGTACCAGCTCATGGGGCGCTCTGACCGTCGACCATGAACCGGTTGACGTGGAGTTGCGGTTCTCTGCGGAAGTTGCTCCCCGCGTTTTGGAAACGAGCTGGCATCAATCGCAGACGATCGACCAGCTCGAATCCGGAGAGCTCGTTTGGCGGGCGCGAATCGACGATCCACGGGAGATGTATCCATGGATTCGCGGATGGGGCGCCGAGGTCGAGATCATCCGGCCCGCGGAGCTTCGCAAGGAGTATCGCGAGGAAATTCGACGCCTCGCCCGGGCCTACGGGGTATAACGTGCGGTATCAACGAGATTTGACACAGCATCGGGTGGAGAGTACTATCCACGCCAATGGTAGGTACGATCGATCTCAAACGGGTCGTCGCGAGGAAAAATCAGTCGCTTTCCGAACACATCCCGCCGTTCGCCTATCGAATTCTCAATCGAATCCTGCACGTCCGCGAAATCAACACGATTATGCGACGCTTTGGTGCGTTGGAAGGCCGGGCTTTTGTTGATGCGGTGTGTCAATTTCTCGACCTGGAGATCGAGACCGTCGGCGATGAGTACCTTGCCGAGGTTAGCGCGCCCGTGATCGCCGCAAATCATCCGCTCGGCGGTCTCGACGGACTGGCGTTGATGTCGATCGTCGGACGACGTTTTGGCGACTTTGTCGTCCCGGCTAATGATTTCCTCATGAGCGTCCCCAACCTCAGGCCGCTTCTTGCGCCGGTAAACAAGCACGGTTCAAATCGACGTAACTTTTTGTACTTAATCGATGTATTTACATCTAAGAAGACGATCGTTCACTTCCCTGCCGGCTTGTGTTCCCGGCGCCGTGGACACCTGATCCGCGATCTCCAATGGCAAAAGTCTTTTATCGCCAAATCGCGAGATGCGGAACGGGTGATCATTCCGACATATATTGCCGGACGCAACTCCTATCGATTTTACCGGCTTGCGCAACTGCGGGCGCGTTCCGGCTGGCGCTTCAACATCGAGATGATCCTTTTGGTCGACGAGCTGTTTCGACAACGAGGCGGGAGACTACGCATCGTATTTGGCCCGCCGATAACGGCTACCGCATTTGACCGAGGCCGTAGCGACGCTCGGTGGGCCGAACTCCTGCGGCGCTACGTCTATCTTCTGGCCGCGCACCCGCGACTCCCGTTTTTGCGCTGGGTCGCTGCGCTCGAGGGACGATGATCCGATGGAGCGCTGGGATCGAATCTTTCGCTGGGAGTTCTGGCCGTATTGGCTGTTCTACGCGCCGATTTACGTCGTGGTCCTCGCCCTTGGTTTTCGTGAGCGCTCGGCCGCCTTTTTTACCGCCGCCAATCCCGGAATATTCCTCGGCGGGTTTGTGGACTACTCGAAGTGGAATCTCCACCGCTTTATGCCGCCCGAACGGGTGCCGCGAACCGTTTTGGTCGAGGCGGGCGCTCCGGTCGACGAGGCGTGGCGGCGGATATCCTCCGCGGCTATCGAGTTTCCGGTGATCGTAAAACCCGATCGTGGCGAGCGCGGGCTTGGAGTTCAGAAAATCGAGGACCGTCGGACGCTCGAGCAATATTTGCGTCAGGTGCCGTGGGATACCCTCGTCCAGGCGTTTGTCCCCGGCGATATCGAGTTTGGCGTTCTCTACTACCGTATCCCCGACAGCGACGAGCACGGCGTGACCAGTCTTGTCGTCAAGGAACAACTTCGCCTCACCGGTGACGGGCGCTTGTCTATCGGTCAGCTTATCGACGACTCCGACCGGGCGCGGCCACATCGTCAGGAGCTACGCGCGTCGCTCGGAGCGCGGCTCAGGCAGGTTCCGGATCTCGGCGAAGTCGTCACGATTGCCGACATCGGCAATCACTCACGAGGCGCGACGTTTCGTGACGGGAACACCCTCATCGACGAGGCACTGGTTTCCCGGTTTCACGAGATCAGTCGGCGTATTCCCGGATTCTTTTTTGGTCGTTACGACGTAAAGGCCGTGGATCGGGCCGCATTTCAACGTGGTGAGTTTTCAATAATCGAACTCAACGGCGTTAACTCGGAACCGGCTCATATATACGATCCGGAAAACTCAATATGGCGCGCTTATCGCGATCTTATCGTGCACTGGCGATTAATTGCCCGTATCTCTCGAATCAACCGTCGCGATGGGGCGCGATCGCATTCGATCTGGCAACTCATCGCCGCTATCCGCCGGCACGCCGGCGTTCGTCGGAGGTTTGCATGAGTATCGTACCAATTGCCTCTCCCGTCGATCCCGCTGCGCTCGAACGCGAACTCGTCGAGGAGCGTCTTATTACCGAGATGCCCGGAATCGGGATATATCTCGTTGATGGACGCGAAACGCCGGACCTTATGGATGAGATCGGTCGTATCCGCGAGGTCGAGTTTCGTGCGGAGGGTGGTGGCACCGGAAAGCCGCGAGATATCGATCGGTTCGACCTCGAGGCGCCCAGTTATCGACAGTTGGTAGCGTGGGATTGGGAGAACCGCGAAATTGTGGCGATGTACCGCTTTTTACCGGGATGGGTCGCCGATCCCTCACGGTACGACACGGAGCTCGCCACCGGGCGCCTTTTTTCGTTCTCGTCGCGATTCTTGGACGAGTACCTGCCGCTGACGATTGAACTCGGTCGCTCGGTTGTTAATCGCGCCGCCAAACGACGGCTCAAGGGTTTGTTTGCCGTATGGACCGGCTTGGGGGCGCTTGTATCGGAATATCCTCAGGCACGGTATTTCTTTGGCAAAGTGACAACCTACGATCGCTACGACCGCAGGGCCCTCGCTTTGCTGCACAGGTTTCTGCGGACCTGGTTTGAAGACGCCGATGAGCTTGTGCGCCCGCGTACCGAGTACGCCGTTGACCGCGGTACCGCCGCTAGCGACGACCTCGACTTTGGCCTCGGGATGTTTGACGATGATTCAAAACGACTGAGCGAGGCGTTGTCGGACTTTGGTGAGACGATTCCACCGCTAATTCATGCCTATATGAGGCTTACACCGGCGATGAGAGTGTTTGGTACCGCAAAAAACGATAAGTTTGGTGACGTGGAGGAGACGGCGATACTCGTCCCTATAGATGAGATAAACAGCAAAATGAAGCGGACGTATATCGATCGCTACGAGAGCTTGCGACCCGAGGTGTTTGTACGCGCCGCGGAGCGGGATTCCGGATAGCGATTCAACAAGTGGTTCCAAAAAAAGGAGGAACACGATGGGCCAAATGACACGAGGCGCCCTTGTCGGCGCTTTGCTTCTTGTCGCCGGCGTTATGTGGGCGAATGAACCGATTAACGCTGACGACGGCATTGCGATTCACGGCTACGATCCGGTCGCTTACTTCACCGAGGGGCAACCAACCGCCGGGAGCGAACGCTACAGCTACGACTGGAGCGGCGCAACCTGGTATTTCGCCAGCGCCGAGAACCTCGAGCTGTTTGAGGGCGACCCCGAACGCTACGCGCCGGCCTACGGTGGGTACTGCGCCTGGGCGGTCGGAAGGGGAACCGTCGCCGACATAGATCCCGATCAATGGATCATCGAGGACGGACGCTTGTTTCTCAACTTCTCGGGTTGGACGCAGTTTAGATTTGAGAACAACCTGGGGCGCAATATCTCGTCCGCCGACGAGAACTGGCCGTCGGTCCGTCAGAGCGTTCAGTAGCACAAAGGTGAAGGATCGGCACAGCCGCCGCGTGCGGAAAACTCAGGAGCTAACCCGCGTAACCCAATTCGCGATTGGGACCGCCGTCGTCGCCCTGATTCTCGCGGCATGGTGGATATTTGCGGCGCTTGAAGTTGTTCCGCGGCTTTTTGTACCGCATCCAACCGAGGTTGCCCGGGCGTTTGTGGAGATCGCCACCGACGGGTACCGGGGCGGAACGCTCTGGTTCCACCTCCGTGACAGCCTGTTCCGAGTGTTCCTCGGATTTGCGCTTGCCGTGGTGACGGCGGTTCCGCTCGGTATCGCGATGGGTCATAGTCGCGTCGTGTATGCGGCGTTCGATCCGATCCTTCAGTTTTATCGTCCCCTGCCGCCGCTCGCCTACTACACGATCCTGATCGTCTGGCTCGGGATCGATGACGAATCTAAAATCGCCCTCTTGTACCTCGCTGCGTTCCCGCCGTTGGCAATTAGTGCGTCCTCGGCGGTGCGGAGCGTCTCGCCCGAGAAAATCCATGCCGCTCGGTCCCTGGGGGCCTCGCCGCGTCAGGTGATGTGGCACGTCATCTTTCCGGCCTGCTTGCCGAGTATCTTTACCGGTATGCGCGTGAGTATCGGTTTTACCTATACAACTTTGGTCGCCTCCGAGATCGTCGCGGCGCAATCGGGTATCGGGTGGATGGTGCTGGACGCGAGCAATTTTTTGCGGAGCGACGTCATTTTTATGGGAATTCTGGTTATGGGAGTGACGGGCGTATTGCTCGATCGAGGAATCGTCCTATTGGAGAACAAAACAATCCCGTGGAACGGGAAAGAATAAAAAAGGAGTTTGTGATGAGGAAGACGATAGAACGGCGCACGATCGCCGTACTGGTTTTGTTGGTTGCCGTCGTAATGTCGAGCTGGGCCGGCGGTTCCGGCGAGACGGATTCGGCTGAGGGTAACCTGCCTGAGGAAATCGTTATCGGTTATCAGGTAATCCCCAACGGCGAGATTATCGCCAAGAACCTTGGCTGGCATGAAGAGGCGCTCGGTATCCCGGTGCGTTGGGTGCAAATCGACTCGGGACGCGATCTCAATACGGCTATCGCCGCCGGGAGTATCGATCTTGGTCTCGGTGGATCGAGCACGACCGTGGCGGCGATCGCCCAGGGTGTACCCGGCGAGGTGTTCTGGATTTATGACATCATCGGCGAAAACGAGGCGCTCGTCGTCGGGGCCGATAGCGACATTCAAGAAATCGGCGATCTTGCCGGAAAACGTGTCGCCGCGCCATTTGGGGCGACGACCCATTACCATCTCCTTGCCGCGTTCGCCGAGTTTGGACTAGATCCCGAGGAGGTGCAGATTTTTGATATGCAGCCGCCGGAGATGCTCGCCGCGTGGCAGCGCGGAGATATCGACGCGGGATTTGTCTGGGAGCCGACGCTTGCTCAGATGCTTGAGTTTGACGGGCGTGTGCTCATTTCGAGTGGTGAGCTTGCTGCTCGCGGTTACCTGACCGGGGATATCGGACTTGTGCGGACGGAGTTTGCCGAACAGTATCCCGACGTCGTGGCGACCTACCTCGCGACCTTGGACCGCGCAGTGCGCTTCTACCGAGACAATCCGGACGAAGCTTCGGCGGCGGTCGCGCGCGAGTTTGGCATCCCTCAGGAGGAGGCCGCCCGCCAGATGGCGAGTCTTGTGTGGCTCGACGGTTCCGAACAACTCTCTGCGGACTATCTCGGAACGAGCGACTCAATCGGGGCGCTCGCGGACGTGTTTGTCGCGACCGGAGCGTTTCTTTTCGAGCAGGGAACGATCCGCCAGGCGCCGCCTCGCGAACTGTTCGAGGGAGCGATAAATCCCAGATATCTCCAGGACGCACTCCGCTAGCGCGGTGTCGTTTCTCTCTTTCACCGGTGTCTCGGTCCGTTATGGATCGGAGGGCGGCGAGGTCGCCGCCCTCAAGGACATCGATCTCGAAGTAGACGCCGGCGACTTCCTCTGTGTTGTCGGACCATCGGGGAGCGGGAAGACAACGCTCTTGCGCTTGATCGCGGGTTTTCTGACGCCCACGGAGGGTTCCGTGGTGTTTGAGGGCCACGAGGTTCGCGAACCCGGGTGGGAACGCGGTGTCGTTTTTCAAAGCGCTTCACTTTACCCCTGGCTCACGGTCGCCGGGAACGTGGAGTTTGGACCGCGGATGAGAGGCGTTGCCTCCGGGGAGCGGCGCGATCTCGCCGAACGATACCTCCGGCTTGTCCGTCTGTGGGATTTTCGCGATAGCCGTCCGTACGAGCTTTCCGGTGGAATGCGGCAACGGGTTGCGATCGCGCGAGTTCTCGCCAACGATCCTCATGTTTTGTTGATGGACGAGCCGTTTGGTGCTTTAGATGCCCTGACGCGCGAGCATCTGCAGGAAGAAATCCTCGAAATCTGGCGTTCGACCGGAAAGACCGTTGTATTTGTCACCCATAGCGTCGAAGAGGCCGTTTTTCTGGCAACGAGAATTGTCGTGCTTTCCGAGCGACCCGGGCAGATTCTTGCTCAGGTAGATTCACCGTTTAGCCGAGAGCGCGGGGCGCAGTCCGGGCGCGCAATTAAATCCGATACTCGATTTGTCGCGCTTCGTGAGCAGGTACTCCAGCATATCTGGACGAGCGAGTGACGGCGCTTGCCGACTCCGCGCTGCGCGCGATGCAGATCGGCGTTCTCGGCACAATCGTTCTCCACCTTTCCAAGGGTATGATGCGGCACGGCGTTACGCTGGTACAGCGCGCCCGCTCGCAGGATATAAAAACGCGTCGTGCCGCCTGGGTGTTCTACACTGCGGCGATCATCCTTAACCACACAAACCCTGTTTGGATCATCTGGGCCAATCTGTACGCCGCACCGGCATATTACACGTCTATGTACGGTATTGGTCTCATCGCGCTTTTTGCCTATTCCGTCGTTGTCCTGCGCGAGACGATACTCGCTCGACACGTCCTGGGTGCCATGGCGATCGTTATCGGCACCGTCGCGTTGGGCACCGTACCGATCCGCCTGCCGGTTCCAATGATCCACGATATCGACCGTTCTCGAGCGCTCACTGTCCTGGCGGGCACTCTTCTGGCGGCATTCGCATTTCTTGCCGTACAGCTAACGCTTTCTCGAGCCGGACGAGAACGATACCGCGTTATTGACGAAGGTCTATCTCCCGCGAGCGATATACCGCAGATTTCGGTTGCCCCCGCCGGGCAATCTCGCACGTCGTTCGAGCTTGCGTTCGGGATTACCGCAGGACTCCTTGCCGCCTCGGATCCTTTGCTTAAAGCGATCGGTCAGGCGAGTACAGGAGCAAGTACCGTCCTCCCGACATCGCCGGGTGCCTGGCTCGCGTTTGTGGCGAGTTTCGTCGCGGCATTCGCGGCGTTTCTCGTTACAAACTGGGGGTACTTTTACGGGTGTCGCGCCGCGGTGATGATCGCGGCGGCCAGCGCGACCTACGTGACGATTCCGATCGTCGTTCAGCTCGCGGCGCTCCCCGGATTTATGATCGGCGGGATTGGCTGGTTCGGCGTTGTCGCGATCAACCTTGGCGTTCTCGGGATTACGATTCCGCGGCGTAGGAGAGCAGGCGCGTCCGAAGCTCGTTAAAATGGCTCCAGATGAGAAAGTGATCCTCATCCTCGAGGATCGTTGTCTCGATCAAATCGGGCCCGAGCGCGCGGTCGAGGAAATAGGCATGCTCCACAGGAACGAGTGAGTCCTTTGTTCCATGGATGAGAACGACTTTATCCTCGACGCGGCCGAGACGCTGGGCAATACCGCGAAGGTTTTCGACTTGGGACGTCTTCTCGGCGTTGGCGACACGCCACGCCCGCGGGAGCATCCAGTTGATGAGAACACTTTCGGCCGGGCGATTAAACCAGAAGATTATCTCGTCTTCCGCCGATACGGATGGCGCGATCAACACGTAGCGATCCACGACGCCCGGGTAATCGACCGCCATACGGAGCGCCACCGTTCCACCGTAACTGTGAGACACCACAACAACGCGGTCGTCGCCCTTCACCTTCTGGAGCAGCTCGAACGCGATTTGAGCGTGTCGCTCCATCGATCTCTCCGAGCGGCCAAAGCCTGAGTACCCGTAACCCGGGCGATCAAACGAAACAAGACGCCCCGCATTCTGCATCGTCGGATCGACAACGTATTCGAGAAAATCGTCTAACGATCCCGGCGCGCCGTGGATGAAAAAATACAAAATCCCGGTATCTTCGCCGGCTTCGACGTAGCGAACGTCACGTTCGCCGATCTCGACCCGGTGAATCCGGACCGTGTTTGCCTCTGATTCGGAAAATTCGCGCTCCAACGCGCGATCGCTTTTACGAAAGGTCATGCAGCCTCCCATCGCGATGACGATGCCTACGAGCACGGCGATCTGGGCGTACCGGCGGATGTTTTTCACGACCTTAACGTACTGAACCGCCGGAACGGTGTAAAGCGAACGATGTAAGTGCATTTAAAAAAAGCCACTTGACATTTCGATTGATACAAGTATATATTTTGATTAATCAAAATTGATTGGAGCAACAAAAATGCTTATGAGAAGAAATAAACCGAACAAGGGAACCCTGGCGCGTCCGACGATCTTGAGTCTTGTTTTCTTGGTCAGTGTCACAGCGTTTCTCGCGGCCGGAGGAAGCCAGGAATCAGCCGGCGACGATACGTCGGGCCAAGCGATCTCGAGTCAGGCCGATCGCCGGGCGGACGGTACGCTGCGGATCGTCGCGACCACCACGCAAGCGGTCGATCTCGTTACGATCCTCACCGCCGGTGTCGACTCGGTAGAGATCACCGCGTTGATGGGCGCGGGGGTCGATCCGCACCTCTATCAGCCGACTGAAGGAGACATCGCCGCGATGAACCGCACCGATATCGTCGTATACAGCGGCTTACACCTCGAGGGGCAATTTGACACGGTCTTTGCGGCGTTGAGCGAACGAGGCGTGCTTATCTACGCCGTCTCGGAGCCGGTGCGCCGCGCCGGGTTTGTCATTGGAGCCTTTGACGCTGAACTCGCGCAATTGGGCACAGACGATCCGCATTTCTGGTTTGATCCCCGCAACTGGCGAATCACCGTGCTCGATCTCGCCCAGGCGCTCGGCGAGTACGACGAAGATCACGCCGACGTCTACCTCAGCAACGCGGAAGCCTACGCCGCCGACCTCGATGTGCTTTACGACTGGGCCGATCGCGGGATGAGAACGGTCCCGGGGGGGCAACGCTATCTGGTCACCTCCCACGACGCGTTTCAGTACTTCGGCGCGGCGTTTGGATGGCGAATGGCGGCTATTCAGGGGATAAGCACCGAAGACGAAGCGGGTGTCGGCGACGTCCAGGAGACGGTTGACTTCGTTATCGACAACGAGATTCCCGTTCTCTTTGTCGAGAGCAGTATTCCACCGGATACGATCGAGGCCGTCCAGGAGGCGATCGACGTGGCGGGCGGCTCGGTACGCCTTGGCGTTCGCGAGCTCTATTCCGATGCGATGGGTGAACCGGGGACCTTTGGCGGGACCTACGTCGGCATGATCGCCGAGAACGTTCTGACGATCCTGCAGTCGTACGCCTGTGCCGGCGTAGACGTCGAAATACCGAATTGGCCCGGCCTTTTACCCATACCCCCCGACGAGATCATCAATGTCGCCTGCCGGTAAAGGGGGAGCGCCAAAGCCGCGGAGGTCCGGGGACGCAACAAAAACAACCGCCCTCGAGATCGAGGATCTCACCGTCGCCTATCATAGTAAACCGGCGATCTGGGACGTCGATCTCGAAGTACCAGCGGGGGTGCTCATGGCGCTCGTCGGACCGAACGGAGCGGGAAAAAGCACCTTACTCAAGGCGATTCTCAAGCTGATTCCCCGAGCTGCCGGTTCGGTGAGCGTCTTTGGCAAACCGTTTGAGCGTGCCCGATCGCTCGTTGGTTACGTTCCGCAGCGCGGGAGCGTCGATTGGGATTTTCCGACGACCGTTCTCGATGTCGTCACGATGGGTCTCTACGGAAACCTGGGGCTTTTGCGACCGCCGGGGCGCCGCGAGCGCGCGCTCGCGATGGAGGCCCTCGAGCAGGTACAGCTCAGGGACCTCGCGGGACGCCAAATCAACGAACTCTCCGGCGGGCAACAGCAGCGCACGTTTTTGGCGCGGGCGCTCGTCCAGGATGCCGAACTCTACCTCATGGATGAGCCGTTTGCCGCGGTAGACGCGGTAACCGAGCGAGCGATCGTCCAGATTCTCAAGGCGCTACAGAATCGGGGGCGAACCGTCATCGTCGTTCATCACGATCTTCAAACGGTGCGCGAGTATTTTGACTGGGTCACGCTGCTCAACGTTGAGGTGCTCGCTTCGGGCGAAACGGATAAGACGTTTACGGAGGAAAACCTCCGTAAGACCTACGGCGGGGGCGTATCGACCGCCGGAGCGGTCCGGATTGACGGCGTATGATCCTCGAAATCCCGGCGCGCTCAAAGAACTGGATTGCGCTCGCCGCGGCGATCGTCTTGAGCGCTCTGTTTATACCGCTAAGCCAACTCCTCTGGGGCGTACGATACAGCTACACGCTCCGCGTAGTCGCACTTGGCGGCGCATTGCTTGGGGCGGTAAGCGGCGGCCTCGGGAGCTTTGCGGTTCTCCGTCGTCAGAGCCTGCTCGGCGACGCCCTATCGCACGCAGCGCTACCGGGAGTGGCGGTCGCGTTTCTCCTCGTCGGTCGCAATCTGCCCGCCCTTCTGATTGGCGCGGCAGTGGCATCCTGTCTCGGTGTCGCATTTATTCGCCTGGTCACCACAACAACGAGGATCAGTGACGACGCCGCGATGGGCATCGTCCTATCCGGTTGGTTTGCGGCCGGGATTGTGGGACTTACCTATATTCAAGGTCGTGCCGATGCCAGTCAGGCTGGTCTCGACACCTTTATCTTTGGACAGGCCGCATCGATTGGGCGCAGTGACGTCGTCGTGCTCGGGATTGTCGCCGTCGTCATCGCCGTCGTTCTCCTGGCGTTCTGGAAACAGTTCAAGCTGATCACCTTTAATCCCGAGTTTGCGGGCGCAAACGGGTTTTCCGTTGCCCTCTGGAGCGGGTTACTCTCCGCGCTCATCGTCGTCGCTATCGTTATGGGTCTGCAGCTTGCCGGCGTCATTCTCATGGTCGGTATGCTCATCGCCCCCGGCGTTGCGGCGCGCCAATGGACAAACCGCCTCGAAATGATGGTTCCTCTCGCGGCGGTCCTCGGCGCGGCAGCTGGAGGCATGGGCGCCATACTCAGCGCCATCGACGCCAATCTGCCCACCGGACCGATGATCATCCTATCGGTCTCCGGGATTGTGGCCGCCTCGGTACTGTTTGCGCCGCGTCGCGGCGTTATCTGGCTGCTCGTCAGACGTGCGAAAGACGCTCGCGTCTTCGCCGTTCGGACGATGCTCCGCGATATCTACCATTACGCATACGATCACAACGGGGTTGGAGTTCCGGAAGCGTTTCTGATCGGCGTACGAGGACGTTCCGGTCGACAGGCTCTGCGCCGTTTGTTTGTTCGCGGCCTTGTCCGACGGATCGAGGATCCTGAGGCCGGTGCACTTTGGATGACGACCGATGCAGGCGCCGATATCGCATTTACCGATGCCCGAAATCAGCGCCTATGGGATCTGTATCGCGAGCTTGCGGTAAGGCTTGAACTACCTATGGTCGCCGAACAACGAGAGCGAGACATTCGCGCCGTGCTGCCCGACGCAGCTGTAGATAGCCTTGAGGAGTTTCTCGGCGACCGAGAGGGAGAGCCCCATGTTCGCGGTTGAGGCGGTTCTCGTCCGGCTTGTGACCGCAATCGCCGAGTTTGAGGTCATAAACGAGTTCTTTCGGGACCCGCGGACGACCGCGCGCATCCTCGGCGTCCTGATCGCCGTCGCGGGTGGTACGCTGGGTACCTTTCTCCTGCTGCGCGGAATGGCGCTGACGAGCGACGCAATTAGCCACACCGTCCTTCTCGGTATCGTCGTCTCTTTTATGGTTATGAGTCGGCTTTCCGATAGTGCGCCGGACCTTTCGTCCCCATGGTTGATCCTTGGCGCCGTCTTTGCCGGAGTCGTGACGGTCGTCCTCACCGAGCTGATCCACGCGTCCGGGTTGATGAAGCAGGATGCGGCGCTCGGGTTGGCGTTTCCGTTCCTTTTCGCGCTGGCCGTCGTGTTTGTTTCGCGTTATGTCGACGACGTACACATGGACGAGGATGCGGTGATGGTCGGCGAGATTGGTGTTGCCTGGGCCAACACCAACAGCCATCCGATCGGTGATTGGGAACCGATTCTGATTACCGACGAGGATCCGCGCGCCGAGTTTTCGCGCCGTTGTATCAACTGCTCACCAAACGGTATCGGGCCTCGCGACGAAGAAGCCGAGTTTGAACAGCTATGCGACAACTGTGGCGAGTACTCTCCGACGCAAGCCTTCGCGGCGGGATTAATCACGTCGCCACCGTCCGTGGTGTTTTGGCCAAAAGCGGTGACCGTTACGTTGATCGCGGCGCTCGCCGCCGTTCTTTTTACTCTGGTGTTTTACAAGGAGCTCAAGTTATCGACGTTCGATTCGGCGCTCGCCCGCTCGTTAGGAAAAAACCCACGGCTTCTCAACTATGGACTTATGATCGTTGTGAGTCTCGCTTGCGTCGCGGCGTTTGACGCTGTCGGGTCGATACTCGTCATCGCCTTTTTTATCATTCCTCCCGCCACGGCCTATCTCCTCACTAATCACCTCGCCGTCATGATCGGGACGAGTATCGCGTTTGGCGCTGCGGGATCATATTGGGGTTACGACCTCGCCCGCGGCCGCTTGTTTGGCGTTTCTCTGTCGGACAATTGGGATACCTCGATCTCAGCATCGATGGTATTAATGATGTTGGTCCTCTTTATCGGCGCGTTCCTCGTGTCTCCCCGATATGGGCTCGTCGCGGCGATGTTTCGTCGTCACCGGCAGCGCCGCGTCTTCTCCGAAATGGTCCTGCTTGGTCACCTGTCTCATCATCACGGACGGCGGATAACACGTGGCGATCTGGCGGGCGACATCGGGTGGACGATGGACACGATTGATCGGCACCTTCGTCGATTGCGGCGGACAGGGCATCTGTTTTTCTCGGGCGACCGGATTGAGGTTTCCGAACGAGGGGTCGCCGCGCTCACACGTTTTCGTCGCCGGGCGTTTGATACAGCGACGGGAGCAAACGTCTCTAGAAAAACGGTGCCGCCGCAAACACGACAAGACCGATAACAAAAAACGCGAGTACGGTACCGAGCTGAGGCGCGATAGCTGACGCACGGTGGGCGAGTTTACGGATTCCCGGTCGCATGACCGCCCATGCCAACGCGAAACCGGCAAGGAGCTGCGGTATCAGCGCGCGTATGTTTGTGATCGTAAACATCGGCGGGACTTCCACCGGTTCTACGGCGGTGTTGGACCCCTCAGCGACGTGCATCGCGCCTACCACGGAGACGGAGCGGAGACGCTCCATCGCGCCAACGATTCGGCGACCGAACACGCCGGTCGCGAGTACAAGAAGGATCAGAACGGCAAGAACAAAGCCTTCAACGATGGGCAGGTGCCCGGGCGAGTATGGCGGGCCTTCGCTCGCTGTGACGGTGTTCGCGGTATCACGGCGGAGAATAAGCGAGAACTTAGTGAAGGATGCTATCGTGCCGACTCCGGCGATCCACAGAAGCGAATATGCGTTTGAGTCGTAGAGCGCCGCCGAGACAAGCTGCTTACTGACGTAGCCGTTAAAAGGCGGTATTCCGGAAATCGCCGCCGCGCCGACAACGAGCGCTACCGCGAGGACGGGTGCTCGCTTTGTTGCTCCGGCCATCTGATAAAGATCCCGCGATTTGATTCGATCGATCGCAATTCCAGCGGCGATAAATAAAAGGCACTTAAAGAGCGCGTGCGCGATCGCGTGGGCGTAGGCTGCGGTCTCACCGAGCGTACCGGCCGCACCCCACGCGGCGAGGATGTAGCCCATTTGGGAGATCGAATGGAACGCGAGGAGCCGCTTGGCGTCGTGCTGAACGAGGGCCCAAATAACGGCGACGACCGCCGTAATTGCTCCGATCCACAACAGGAGCGAATGCGGAATGGCCGTACCAAATAGATCTATGATCCGTATCATCGCTAGAAACGAGACTTTAATAAGCACGCCCGAGAGAAGCGCGGATATCGGATGCGGCGCCCACGAGTGTGCCTCCGGTAACCAGGTATGAAACGGGATAAACGCCGTTCGGACGCCGATGCCGACACAGAGTGCCGCTAACGCGAGCGGGATTGAGCGTCCGGGACCCGGTAGAAACGCGTTTACCGGCTGACCGAGCGCGCCGATTTCGGCTACGCGCGTACCGATGACGCTCAACGACAGCGTGCCGAGGTCGCGATAGATGAGAAAAACGCCAAAAAGAAAGAAGAGAATCCCGACCGAGCTCAAAAAGAGGTACTTGAGACCGGCAAGGAGTCCCTGCGACGACTTCTCCCAGGCGATGAGGACGTACACCCCCAACGCGACGATTTCGAAGCTCACAAACATCGTAAACACGTCGTCCGTCAAAACGACGCATTGCATTCCGGCGGCAAGCATGTGCAGGAAAAAGAAATAGCGGACGTCGAACTTCTCATAGGGAAGGGAGGCGATCGCGATAAGCGTGGTCATCACTACGATAAGCGTCGCGCTGATCCAGGCGACTCCGTCAAGGATCAGAGCGATGCCAATCCCCGGTGGATATCCGCCGACAACGATGTTGATCGGTTCAACGAGGATAAGTGGCAGGGCGCGTACGAGGAGCCACGCTGAGGCCGCGAAAGGTAGGATCGAAAGCGGACGCATCGCGCGACTCATTCTCGCCGGGAGTAGTTTACCCAGGAGGGCGATAAGCGAGCCGAACATCGGGAAAACGATGAGGAGAATCGGCGTACTCACTCGTTCTCACTCCAAACGCGTCGTTCGATCTCGCGCATGTCCAACGTCTCGTAGCGTAGGTAGAGTTGGTAGACCAGGGCCAACGCCAAAGCGATGATACAAATACCGACGACGATTGCCGTCAGCATAAGCGCATGGGGTACCGGATCCACCGGAGTTCCGACTTCGGTAAGGATCGGTGCTGCGTCGCCGGAGAGAGAGGCGTAATAGACAAAGAGCATGATGATCGCACTGTTAGCGACACTCAAGGCGATTACTTTACGGACAAGATTTGGGATCGCGATTACGCCCCAAAGACCGACGAGAAAAATTGCACCGATCAGGTACCACGCCACCTCACCCCTCCCGGAATAACGTCAGACAGATAAGACTCACACCGGCGGCGACTTTTATCCCAATCAACATATTGAGGATAAAAATAAATCCGCCGGTGCCAAACGGCGGCGCGAGAAAACCGGCACCAAAAAGAACGCCCAACGTACCGACCATCAGGAGGAGGGCAAAACTTACCGTTTCAAGCGCAACGACGCGCTGAGCGGGAAAAAGCTGCTCGGCGGTCGAAACGTTGCGCGCCATTGCAACGAGAATGAGACCCGAGGCGATAACGACGCCTCCTTGGAAACCGCCGCCGGGCGAGCTTCCGCCGAACGACACAAGATACAGGCCGAACAGAAACATGTACGGTGCGAGCTTACGGGCGGCGAGGTCGAGAATATCGGTTTTCCTCATCGCTTGGCTCCGACAAAAACGACCACTCCGCTGACGGCGAGGAGCAACACAATCGTCTCGCCGAGGGTATCGAATGCCCGATAACCGAGGTAAATCGCCGTCACGAGGTTGACTGCGCCCGTATCGCGCTCGCCGCGATCGACGACCTCCTGTCGGAGAGGCGTTTCCTCGGGATGTGGCCCCGAAAGCGCGGCGAAGAGGAAAAGGGCGACGAGGACGACGGCGATGATCTCAACGACGCGCGTCATTTCCGCTTCTCCGTTCGGTTTTAAACACGATCCAGATAAGGACCACGCTACCTACTCCCGTCCCCACGGCCGCCTCGGTAAGCGCGACGTCCAGTGCTCCGAGGAAATAGAAAAGTAGACAACTCACGAGGCTAAAAACGCTGACAAAGATCACCGCTGCGAGAAGGTCGCGGACGAGCAGAGCGAGAATCGCCAGAACGAGCAGAACAAAAAGGATTAGCTCAGTCATCATCCCGCTCCTCGTGGAGGACCTGTCGTTCTGCATAGCTCCGCCGCCATGGAACGATGTCTCGGTAAAAGGCGTAGCGCGCGATGATGTGCGCCGAGATCGGACTAGTGACAAAGAAGAAAAGCGTGATAACGACGATCTTTCCCGTCATGGGACTCCAACCGGCGACGAGCATTGCGGCAACGAGCGCAGAAACGACTGAGGTCGTGCTCGCCGTCGACGACGCTTGTAGACGGGTATACACGTCGGGGAGGATCAGGACGCCGAGATTCCCGATGATACCAAAGATTGCGCCGAGAGCGAGAAAAACAAGCGCGGGCCAGTTCATGTGTGCTCCCTCCCAAAAAAACGAGCCATGGCAAGGATCGTGATAAAACCAAAGATGTCGTAGACGAGCGCCACATCGAGGTACGTTGAACTCTCGGCGCGGACGGCGATGAGAACAAGAAGGGCAAGGATCTGTGCCGAGACCATATTGAGCCCGGTCATTCGATCTGCCGTCGTCGGGCCGATGAGGACGCGGACCATACTCACCAGTACCGATCCCGCAAAAAACCAGATTGCCCAGCCGAGGACTGTATCCATGTTTATATCCAGATCCGTTTTAGAAGCCGCTCGTAGAGACCGGCGACCAGCTTCCACGCGTAGCGCGAATGCGTTGTCCGCGCGTCGAGCCAGTGGACGATAAGGTGGTCATCTTCGAGGAGCAGGGTAATCGTGCCGGGCGTGAGGGTTATCGAGTTGGTCAGCGCGACACGGGCGATGTCGCTACGTAGCCGGGACCGGAAATGAACAACGCCGGGGTCGATTTTACCGCGCAGAATCTGCCAGAGAACCTTAAAACTGGCGATATACATCTGAAACACAAGGATCGCCAGATAGACCAGTAACAGATGAAGGCGCGGAACGTGGCTCCGCCGCGCGACTTCGTGATGCTCGATAAATACGCTGTAGGTCAGGAATGCGACGATCGTGCTATGGAGAAGACCGAGCAAGACGGTGCGCGGTTCGATCGACCAGGTAAATAATATCCAGCCGACCAACAGATACACCGTTGTCAGCGCGAATCGCGTGATGTTCCAGCGTACACCGGGTTCCATAGCGACCTCGCCTCAACGCTCGCGCCGGGCAAACAGCTCGACAACCTCCTCGGGCGTAGCGGCCGAGAGAAGCCCTGCCTTGAGATCCGGATCGTGCAGATACCGCGCAAGCTTGCTCAGGAGTCGAAGATGCTCGTTGTGGGCCCCGGGCAGGCCAACCATGAGAAAAAACAACTGCACCGGTTGCTTGTCGACCGCGTCGAATCTCGCTCCCGGTATACGGCGTCCAAATGCGATCGCAGTACCGGATACCTCTGCCGAAAGGCAATGCGGTATCGCGACGCCGCTGCCGATACCGGTGGTTGCGACCTCCTCGCGAGCGATAACCTCGTCCGCCACCGTCGAACTGTTCTTAACGACGCCGGTAGCCGCGAGGAGCTCAACGAGTTCGCGAATGATCTCCGGTTTTTTCTTTGCACTTATCGAGAGCGAAACCGCCTCTACACCGAGGATCGCCGAGATCGAATCAGCCATCACCTACCTCCGATTCCGGGATCGATTGTCCGACGAGTCCTACGGCGTAGTCTACCGGCACCGTAAAGAGAATCCCCGTTCCCGGGAGCGAAAGACCACCGGTCACCTCGTCGAGAATCTCCTTGAGGCGTTCGACCGCTTCTTCCTCGTCTACTACCGACAGGATCGTTTTGTTGTACGGTTTGTTGCCCTTCATAAACTCTTTAAAATCGGCGAAGAGGGGAACTTCAAACGTCAGGAAACGGCCCATTCCCTCGCTATCGAGAATGGTTGCGCCCGTGATGCCCGCCTCGACGTAGGCTTCAAGCACGCGTTCGAGGAGCTCTTCGCGGTTGAGAACAAAAACAATGAGTTTCATCGCGTTGTACTTATCCCGAGGGCATTATATCCGCCCGGAAACGGGATGGAAACCGAGCCTGCGACCGAATACGACTAAATGGCGATTAATAATAAAATAATTCAAAAGAAATCAATATTATGCGATCGGGGCGTCCGATGCGCTCCGGATAGCCACGTCTCTATGATATACTCCCGATGGGGATAATTGGAAACAAGGTATCGTGGATAAAAAGACGGCAACAATCTCGACCGTGAAAGCATTCCACGGATTCCACAACCTCATGCAGATTCGAGTGCGTGAGATTCTCCTCGTGGCGACGCCGTACGACGCATTTGTCCTCGAGGAGGACGGCGGACTCGCCGAGCAGATATTTAGCCGGTACATCGATCTCAACCTGCGTTTTATCCCTCGGATCACGTCCGTAACCGACGCCGAAGAAGCGTTAGAGATACTACGAGAACGTACGTTTGATCTCGTAATCACGATGGCACGCCTGGCGACGATCGATCCGGTTGAGTTTGGCCGGCGCGCGAAAGCGGCGCAGCCCGAAATCCCCGTTGTCCTGCTCGCGCTCGAGGCGCTCGATCCTCCGACCCTCGATCGCTTTCATTGCGCCGATACCATTGATTCGATTTTTTATTGGCTGGGTGACAGCACGATCTTGTTGTCGACAATCAAGTACATTGAGGACAGGGCCAATGCGCCGCAGGATACCACCGCCGGCGTCCAGGTCATCATCGTCGTGGAGGATGATCCTCGGGTCTATTCGACCGTTCTTCCGATTCTTTATACGGAACTCGTGATTCAAACCCAGCGTTTGATCTCCGAGAGTATCAACGACTATCACCGGCTTCTTCGGATGCGCGCTCGCCCCAAAATCCTCCTGGCCCAATCGTACGAAACAGCGTTAGGCATCTTTCGGCGTTACGGATCAAACGTACTTGGAATCATCTCCGACATCGCCTTTCCTCGCGAGGGGAAGATAGATCCCGACGCCGGATATAGGCTCGTTGAGGCCATCGTCCACGAGATCTCGGATCTACCCGTCTTGCTTCAGTCAACCAGACGGATCGAGCGTGAGCGAGCCGAACGGGTTGGGGCTGGTTTTTTATATAAAGGCGATCCGCAGATGCTCGAAAAACTGCGTCGCTTTGTGACCGACCATCTCGGCTTCGGCGACTTTGCATTCTGTCTACCTGACGGTCGGGAGGTAGCACGGGCACGAAACGTTCAGGAGTTCGAGTCTCTCCTTCGCACGGTACCGGCCGAATCGGTCGAGTATCACGCCCGCAACAATCATATTTCTATTTGGTTAAGGGCGCGCACCGAGTTTACCCTCGCGGAAAAACTGCGGCCGCTTTCTCCGGACGCGTTTGTCGACAATACGGAGATGGTTGCGTTTCTATCCGGAATGCTACGCACCTATCTCGAAGAGAATCGGGCCGGAACGATTACGGATCCCGACGCAATCACCGGTCGCACCGAACACGCATTTGTTCGTATCGGTACGGGATCGCTCGGGGGGAAGGCGCGCGGGCTCGCCTTTTTTGATTCGCTCCTATCCGGATCTGATCTACGTCAAAGGTACCCGAACGTCTCTATCTACATTCCGACGAGTTACGTGTTCGGGACCGATCTTTTTGACCAGTTCCTTGAGATCAATGGCTTTAACGATTTATCCGCCATAGATGACGACGAGCTTTCTCGACGATTTGTCGCCGCTGAGCTACCGGCGTCGATGCGGGCTGAGATTGAACACATACTTGTACACGTTTCGTCACCCCTAGCCGTCCGGAGTTCAAGCGTACTCGAGGACTCGCCCCAGTTGCCCTTTGCCGGGTTGTACAACACGTACATGCTTCCCAACAACTCCGAAAAATCGACCGTACGTAGAGAGCAACTCGAGACCGCCGTGAAACTGGTCTATGCGTCGTTGTTCTACACCTCAGCGCGCTCCTATCTTGCCAACGCCAGTTTCCGTCTCGAAGAAGGGAAGATGGCCGTCATCGTTCAGGAGGTGGTAGGGCGGCACGCGGGCACGCGGTTTTATCCGACCGTTTCGGGCGTCGCGCAAACGTACAACTTTTACCCCCACGGCTCGTCCAAGCCGGAAGACGGCGTCGTTCACCTCGCGCTCGGGCTCGGCCGGAGTATCGTCGACGGATCGCCCGTCTATCGGTTTTCGCCGGCGTACCCGCGGCGGACGCCGCCGGTATCGGGACCGGAGGTCTTGCTGGATCGCTCCCAACGAGATTTCTGGGCGATCGATCTATCCGAGCCGGATCGCCGCGTTGAATCTGACGAACGCTGTACGATGGTTCGTGGCGCGTTAGGGGACGCGGAAAAGGACGGCACGCTTCACGCCGTCGGTGCGACGTATGATGCGAGGGATGGTCGCATTCGCAATACGGTAAGTGGGGACGGGCCGCGACTGGTCAACTTTGCTCGGCTGCTCACGAGCGCTCAATCCGAGATTCCGGCGATTTTGCGCGAGCTATTGGCGATGGGGCGGAGCGGCTTTGGAACCGACGTCGAGATCGAGTTTGCTCTGGAGCTTCCGCGCCTCGGCGAGGACGAACAGACAGTGGGACAGCGCCTCGCGTTTCTTCAGATTCGGCCGATCGTTCTTGGCCGGGAATCCAACGAGGTTTCCGTGGTCGACGCCAGAGGTGATCACGCCGTCGTGAGGTCGGCGGCGGCGCTCGGCAACGGCTCGTTTGTCGACATATACGATCTTGTCTACGTCGATCCGCAGAGCTTTGACCTTGCCAAGACCGAGCAGATCGCGCGTGAAATCGGCGAGATAAACCAGGGCCTGGCGGAAGACGGTCGCCGCTGTATCCTCATCGGATTTGGACGATGGGGAACCGCCGACCGCTGGCTTGGTATCCCCGCCGAATGGCACGAGATCTCGACGGCGCAGGTAATCGTCGAGGCCGAGCACAGTCTGCTCCGTGCCGATCCGTCACAGGGCAGCCACTTTCACCACAATCTCGTATCTCTTCGCCTTGGCTATTTCCACGTTCGCGATGGAGAGGCCGGCGAGTCGATCGATTGGGAGTGGATCTCCGCGCTCCCAACGGTGGCGACGACGCCATTTGTGCGTCACGTTCGCCTCGACAAACCGTTTGCCGTCAAGATCGACGGACGACGGTCCGTCGGTATGATCCTGCGACCTCAAACCACTCCCTGATCGAGCATGGAGTCGGCGACTTTGATAAAGCCCGCGATGTTTGCTCCCGCTACGAAGTTCTCCGGCTCGGCGTATTGCTCCGCCGCGTCGCGCGTGGCGACGTAGATCGACTTCATAATCTCTTTAAGACGGCTATCAACCTCGTCGAACGACCAGTTGATCTTCATTGCGTTCTGACTCATCTCGAGACCGCTCGTCGCGACGCCCCCGGCGTTCGCCGCCTTTCCGGGCCCGAACAACACCCCGCCCGCCAGAAAAGCGTTAACACCGTCGGGCGTGGTCGGCATGTTGGCGCCCTCACTGACGACGACGACTCCGTTCTTCACGAGCGTTTCGGCATCGCCCAAATCGATCTCGTTTTGCGTTGCGCTGGGGAACGCCGCTTGACCGGGAACGCTCCACGGACGCTGTCCTTCAAAGTACTCGACGCCGTACTCATCGGCGTATTCCTTGATCCTCCCCCGTCGAATGTTCTTAAGCTCCATCACAAACTCGAGCTTGTCGGCAGAGATTCCGTCGGGATCGTGAATAAAGCCGCTCGAATCACTGAGCGTGACGGGCTTTGCGCCGAGCTCGAGCAGTTTCCTTACCGTGTACTGAGCGACGTTTCCCGATCCGCTGACGATGCAGGTCTTGCCCTCCAGGGATTCATTGTGTCCGCTGAGCATGTTTTCGGCAAAGTAGACGCTTCCGTAACCGGTAGCCTCGGGTCTGACGAGCGAACCGCCCCAGTTAAGCGCCTTACCCGTGAGAACCCCGACAAACTCGTTACGCAGGCGTTTGTACTGGCCAAAAAGATAGCCGATCTCACGCGCCCCAACACCGATATCGCCGGCGGGGACATCGGTATATCCGCCGATATGGCGCTGAAGTTCCGTCATAAACGATTGGCAAAATCGCATGACCTCGTTGTCACTTTTACCTTTGGGATCAAAATCACTCCCGCCTTTACCGCCACCCATCGGGAGCGTCGTGAGGCTGTTTTTAAAGATCTGTTCGAAGGCGAGAAACTTGAGAATGCTCAGGTTCACCGTCGGGTGAAAGCGAAGTCCGCCCTTGTAGGGGCCGATCGCGCTGTTGAATTGAATCCGAAATCCGCGATTAACAAAGCACTCGCCGTTGTCGTCGACCCACGGGACGCGAAAGATAACCATCCGCTCCGGCTCCACGAGGCGTTCGAGAATCTTGGCGTCCACGTACTCAGGATGTTGACTGATAACCGGCTTGAGACTGGGAAGGACTTCCTCTACTGCCTGGAGAAACTCTCGTTCGCCCGCGTTGCGTTTGCGAACCTCATCGAGAACGCGATCGGTGTAGTCCATTGTGAACTCCTTTGTTGCGGTATAAGGCAAGGGTAACCCCGGAGGAGCGAATTCACAACGCAAAGAGTGCAAAAGGCGATTGTCGTTCTATAAAGAGCTTTTAGTCGCGCTCCTTTCATCTATGTCCCGCGTCTCCGGCGCGATGAACGCCATGACGACCGCTCCGCCAACACCGATCGCAGCAATGACGCCAATCGTCGGGCCAAGAGCGATTACCGCCGTGAACGCGCCGACTAAAGCCGGACCGATCGCCGCTCCGATATCGCCGTAAAGCCGCCAGATCCCTAAAAACTCGGCAATCGCGTTTGTCGGCGCAAGGTCGGCCCCGGTTGTCATGTTTATACCGGCGCCAAATCCGTTGCCAAGACCGACAACGGCGATCGCGAGAATAAACAACGCGTACGAGCGCGAGAGCACGAGGACGCCGAGACCGACGGTGAATCCGAGAAGGCAGATCGTCGCCGCCACCTTGCGTCCGTAGCGATCGGAAATTACTCCCGAAGGTACAAACAGCAAGAGATCAAACGCGGCACCGATACTCAACGCGACCCCGATCCGCGATGGCGACAGACCGATCGATTCACCCCAAAGGGGCAGGATGATCTGCCGGGAACTCCGGAGGATCGTGAGCGAGAGAATCACAAAGCCGACGGTCATGACCGCAAACCATCGGCCGCGCAGTCCTGCCCTGAGTCGCGAGATGGCTGTTTCCTTTTGAGAGGGCAGGTCCGCCGACAAATCCGGCGCTCTAACACCCGAAGAACTCGTCGATACCGTTGTTGCCACGATTACCGCGCCGAAGCAGATTGCCCGCACGAGAAAGACCACCGGTACGCCAAAGTTCTCGGCGATAAAGCCGCCGGCTATCGGACCACCAAGCATCCCGAGCCGAAGCGCACCGCCGACCCCGGCGAGTGCGCGCCCCCGCTGCGTTGCGTCGACCGTTGAACGGATAAAGGCCATAAACGTTGTAATCAGGATCGATGCAAAAAATCCGGAAAGAAACATCAATCCGCCGATCGCGGAAATGCTCGACACAAAATGGAGGCAGACGTTTGTGGCGATTGATACGGCCGAACTGACAAAGGCGACGGGTACGATACCGAACCTGGCGATCAACAGTCCCCCGGGAAGGTCGCTGGTCACTTGTCCGACCCCATACATCGCAATGACGATTCCGACGGCCGCCACGTGGGCCCCGAGTGTACTCAGGTATCCCGGAAATGAAGGGGTAAGGACCGAGGTTGAGAACGCGAGAAAAAACATCGGGACATAGGCCGGACCGATAAGGCTTCCAATCGTCCGGCGCAGTCCCGTCACTCGGTTAAACTACAAAGCGGTCGACTTCGGTCTGGAGCTCGACCGTTCGATCACTGAGCCGGGTCGTGAGGTCCTGGAGGTTGGTCATCGCCGAGAGGATCTCATTGCTCCCCGTCGTAATCTCCTCGACGGCTGCTCGGGCCGTCCCCGTCAATTCGGAAACGTTTACCATATTGTCGCTCGTTTGTTCCGCCCCGGTCTTCATTTCGTCGGCAGCGCCGGCCAACTGAGCGGAAATATCGTTGAGTAAGGACATCGCCTTGAGGATCTGGTCGCTACCCGCCGAAATCTCGCTTGTCGTATGACGAATCTCGCGAAAGGCGTCGGCCATCTCGCGTACTTCGCTGATAATCTCCGTAAGCTGCGTTTGCAGCCGCCCCGTGTTATCGCCGCTCAAGTGAATTTGATCGACGATCGTACGAACGTTTGTGGCGATATCTTTGCTGCTTGCCCCGGCGCTTTCCGCGAGTTTACGGATCTCCTCGGCCACGACGGCAAAACCTCGTCCCGCCTCCCCGGCGTGGGCGGCCTCTATCGCGGCGTTCATCGCCAAGAGATTGGTTTGGTTGGCAATTTCGGCGATTGTGGAAGTCATCGCCAAAATCGAGTCGACGTTTCGGGTAACCTCTTCGATCGTCTGTCCCGTCTCGCCGAGGAGCCGTCCGCCCTCCTCGACGCCGTGCACGAGGTTTTCGGCGACACTCGACCGCTTCTCGGTGATCGCCGCAACGTTGCGCAGTGAGGCGATCATCTGTTCTACGCTCGCCGTCGACTCAGCGACGGCGGAGGATTGACTCGACGCCTGTCCGGATAGCAGATCGATGTTACGCTGGATCTCCTCGGTCGAGGCCGCTGCGTTGTTCACCTCGCCGCCGAGCTTACCCATGATCGATTCGATCGACGCGATATTAGAGATTATTTCGTTTACCGCGGCCGAGGTTTGCGTCGTCGAACTCGTGAGGTTGTCGCGAATCTCAAGGTTGAGACCGACGGTCGTCTTGATGCGCGAAACTATCCCGCGAAGCGTTTCGAGAAAGCGATTAAAGGTTGAGCCGATCGCACCGATCTCGTCTCTTCGTTGAATCTCGAGGGCGACGGTTAGGTCTCCACCGCCCGACGCAATCGCATCAAGCTGGTTCTCGAGGCGAGAGAGCGGACGGGTAACCGTTGCCGCCGATGCCCGATACAGCACAAACGCCAGTATCAACGAAACGAGGACGATTCCACCGGCGATCGCATAAAGCAGACGTCGCGCTTGGGCGAGGATCTCATCCAAACCTTTGCGGTAGTAGACGTACCATCCAGTCGCCTCCTGATCGTCACCGGGGGCGTAGCTGCGCATCAGATAGAGATTGACCGAACCCTGAAAATCGCGCGTAAACTCGGCGATACCGTTCTGGGCGCTGACAAACCACGGACGAGTAGCGTCGCGACCCTCCTCGGTAAGGACGAGGTCGGCATTTGGATGGGCGAGCACCTCGCCTCGCTCATCGATGATAAACAGGTATGCCGTTTCACCGAGCGCCTCCTGATCGATAAACCGATCGGTCAGTTGGGAGAGGCGGGATGCAATAACGACTGCACCGACCGATCCGCCATCGCCGCGGATTGGTGCGGCCACCGGCATGACCGGTTGATCGAGGATCCCGAGGTACGTGTCGCCGATGGCGGTTTCGCCATCGCTTTCGGCCGCGGCGACGAGAGACATACCCTCGCTTGAGGATGCATAGGCGCTGTCGCCGGTCTCCACGAGAACATTGCCGTCCGGTCCAAACACGCCGACGTATTCAAAGTATGGGTAGTTCCTGACCAAGGCGCCGAGGGCGCGATCGGCGGCACGGAGCGCCTCCTCGTCTTCGGCGTTGCGAATGAGCGCCTGAATGGCGGGGTCGTCTCCGAGCACCTGGGCGGTGCGGACCTCTTCCTCCAACCAAAGATCTATCGCGATAATGTCGTTCTCGAGGATCGCGCGCCCTAGGTCCCGGTTAATCTCAAAAATCGATTCTCTAAAAATCCAAAACGCGCCCGCGCCGAGCAACGCGATAACCAAGACAACGATCGGAATCGTGATCACCATATACCTGACGAGAATAGATTGCCTGTTCTCCATATCGATTCCTTATCGGGATCCCCAAAATGACCCCGGCCTGCCTTCCTTACGCATTTCGTCGACTCACGTTCCCTGCGTCTAACCTCACCCTGCCGACGTCGTGCGATCCTTTACGATATTATAGAGTGCGCTAGTAAGATTTGCCACGAAATCGCGCGACGATGTCCGCAAGAGACGATCCATCAACGCCGGTTCCCAGGAGAAACACCCCCTCGGTGCCGATCGCGTTTATGAGGTCGGGCACGCCGTCAAGATCGTCGACGAGCACCTGAACGCTCTTCCCCGCCTGAAGGATTTTTTTGTACATGGGAAACCACTGCGCATCAGTACCCCCGGGAATACCTGCCTGCGGTGTCCACTCAACCGCGTCGAGGTCGGCGATGGAGAGAATGTGATCGAGGTGGCCGATACACTGCGTGCCGTCGAGGTGATATAACGAGCGATCCAGCCATGCGCACTGGCGCGAGAGGCCGGGAAGGACAAACTCGGCAAACATATCGGGCGAGAACATCGCCGATCCATCACATTGAACCTTAGCGGTTCGTCCGCGACCGTGGAGCATAAACGGCCCAAAGAACATCGCATCGTCGTCGGTCTTGATAAGCTCGAAGATCGAATCAAATACTTCCGTGTATACGGTCTCGATTTGGGTGAGACAGTCCGCCACCCATTCCGGTTCGTCGATCATGAGCATCAACAGTTCGGATGCGCCGACCAACGACGCCAGAATGTCCCAGTTTTCCACTAAATCGGGGCAGGCGACGAGATAGTCGCCAGAAACGGCGTAGGCGCGCATCGCCATAATCAGGTCGACAGTTCTTCGCCACCAGATGTTGTCACGGTCAAAGACGAGATCGCCGGGATCACGCGACCAATCGTCTACGGGATGAAACCACACGCTTGAATCGACCGTCTCCGGACGGCTACCGAGAAAGATTGCCAGACTACCGGGTCCGATGTAGGTCGAGACATGTGGTACCGCTTCGCCCGACCACTGCCACGTCCTCGCTGCCTGATCGCGTACGCGCGCCGTATCCTCTGGGACGAGGTAACTCGCTTCCGCGGTCATTCCGTTGCCGATGCCAAACCGTGGTGGGACGGTTGCCGAGACGATCCCCGAACGCTTCCACCAGCGGTTAAGCCGATCCGTTTGCCCGTTCATACGGTTTTCTCCGAGTCGTCGATTTGTCGTCGTCGGGCGTGTCTTGACGGGACGCGCACCCTGACGTACGCTGTTATTCTAAACCAAAGTACAGGAGGTAGCGTACATGTTGGTCATTGTATCTCAGCGCATCCTGTGTCGGTGGTTTGGATAGTCTCGATCGTTTTTTAACAACCCCACACCAGGATGACGTTCTCTTTTTATTCGATTGTGCACTGGAATCATAACGGCGCATTGGCGCCGAGCGCCTCCTGGCGCGCCACAAAGGGAAAAGGACATTGAACAATTTGGAGCAATGGGGTTGGGACAACAGTTGGTCGAAGCTATGCGAGTCTTTTGGTACAAACGTTGTACCTGCCCGCATTCTTGCGCATCAGCACCATACGTATCAGCTTGTCGCCGGATACGATGGCCACAACGTTAGCGCCGAGATAAGCGGACGCTTTGCCCACGCGGCCGGAAGCGCAGAGGAGTACCCGACGCTCGGCGATTGGGTTGCCGTCGATCGTGTGGATAAAAACGGGTCGGGCCGAATCGTGGCGGTTCTACCGCGACGAAGCGCGGTACGTCGTCGAGCGGTCGGGGGCGGAGCGGCTGCGGCGCAGGTTATCGCCGCAAATATCGATACTCTGTTTATCGTTTTCGGCCTCGACGGAGGTCGCAACTTCTTGATTAGTCTTCTCGAGCGCGCAGTGACCGTTGCATGGGAATCGGGAGCGACGCCTGTCATCCTGCTCAACAAGACCGACCTCGTCGAAAGCGACCAACGGGACCTATTCTACGTAGATGCAAGCGAGGCCGCGCCGGGCGTACCGGTGTTCCTGGTCAGCGCGCGGACCGGCGAGGGTCTGGACCAGTTAGATCAGTTTCTCGCGCCGGGACGGACGGTCGCCCTGCTCGGAAAGAGCGGCGTGGGAAAGTCGGCCTTGGTGAATGCGCTAAACTCGACGGATGATTCTTCTGATCCTCTCGCGGAGGAGGGTTCGCTTCGAGGCGACCTGCAGGGTCGCCATACAACGACGGACAAACGCCTCTACCAGCTACCGTCGGGCGCCCTGATCGCCGATGTGCCCGGCTTGCGGGAATTGGGTATATGGGCCGACGGCGAGGATCTCGAACAGACCTTCAGCGACATCGCCGCGTTCGCGGCCGATTGTCGCTTCCGCGATTGTACGCACCGAGACGAACCGGGCTGCGCGGTACAGCAGGCAGTGGCCGAGGGGAAACTGCAAGCCTCCCGTCTGGAACGGTACTTTGAACTGCAGCGTGAGCTCGCCTATCTCGACGCGCGTCCCGGTAATCCCGGCTACCAGGATACAAAGGCGCGTTGGAAGTCGATTAGTAAGGAGATTCGGCGCTATTACAAGAACCGCGATCGTTGAGCGTTTGCCCGAACCGCGTTCCACACATATTTTCTAGCGATGGAAATAACAACGGTAGTCGTTACCGGCGCATCTGGATACCTGGGCAGTTGGATCGTTAAGCACGCCCTCGACGCGGGCTATCGCGTACGGGGGACGGTTCGCGATCCCGATGACGAGGAAAAAACGGCTCATCTCAGAGCCCTCGAGGGCGCGGATCGTCTGACGTTGTACGCGGCTGACCTGCTCGCCGATGGCGTGTTTGACAAAGCCGTATCCGGCGCCGATGCGGTCGTTCATTCAGCCTCGCCGTTTTTCACGCAGCACGTGCAGGACGGGTACGAACAGCTCGTCAAACCCGCGGTCGAGGGCACCCAAAACGTCCTCTCTTCCGTTGATAAGGCATCGTCCGTACATCGCGTCGTCTTGACCTCAAGCGTTGCGGCGGTAATGGGTGAGGCTTCTGAAGCCAAATCCCGTCCCGACCGTCTCATCGACGAATCGTGTTGGAACGAAACGAGCAGTGTCGATTACCAACCCTACAGCTACTCAAAACTGGCAGCCGAGCGCGCGGCGTGGGAGATCGCGGGACGCCAGGAGCGTTGGGATCTAGTGACGATAAATCCGTCGTTTATTCTTGGGCCGTCGCTCTCGCGGCGTCTCGACGGCACCTCAGTCGCGCTGATCAAGCAGCTTGGCGACGGGACGTTTAAGCAAGGCGCCCCCGGGCTTGTGTTCGGTTTTGTCGACGTCCGTGATGTTGCTCTCGCCCACATTAGAGCGCTCCAACGGTCGGAAGCGGAAGGTCGGTTTATTCTCGCCGATCGCGTTGCGAGTCTCAGCGATGCTGCGCGCGTCCTGTACAAACGATTTGGCGTGGATTATCCGATCCCAAAACGCGGGATTCCTAAACCGCTTTTCTGGCTCCTGGCGCCGAGCGTCGGGCTACAGCGACGTTTTGTCGCGCGCAACGTCGGCATCGATTTTCGTTTGGATAACTCGCGGAGTCGGGAGATCCTCGGAATCGACTATCGCGACACACGAGAAACGGCAGTTGAGCATTTCTCCCAGCTCATCGACAACGGCGTGTTTGACAAAGGCTGAGTCCCGGAAAGGGACAATCGATCACTTCTCGGTCATTGCCACGTCACCCGTCCAGCTAGAATCCGGGGGCGCGGCTATTAGTTCACGGCAGGTCGTGAGTTTGCGCTCGGCCAAAACATCATCCGGTAGTGCGTGGGTGATCGCCGTAAACAGCTTGGCCGCCGATTCAAAACGGCGAGCGTAGAACTCATCCATCGCCCGCTCGTGAAGCGCCCAGGCCTCCATCTCTTCGTCCGATAGTCGGCGGCGTACGGCGTAAATCCCGAGACTACCGGATCGTCCCTTAACCTTCACGCGATCGACGAGCCGAGTCGGCACGTGGCCCTCAATCCGCTCGAAGACGCCCTCCGCGACAAGGAGGCCCTGACCGTACTTTTTAGTGAGGCCCTCAAGGCGACTGGCGACGTTTACCATGTCGCCGATGACCGTATAGTCCATTTTTTTCTCGCTGCCGATATTACCGACGGTAACCGTTCCAAAGTTGATACCGACACCGATGTGAAACTCCGGCCGGCCCTTACCGACCTGCCAGGAGTTAAAGTCGTCGAGTCGATCGAGCATCTCGAGCGCGGCCATCGTGGCCTGGAGGGGATCGTCGTCTCGTCGAACCGGAGCTCCAAAAAACGCCATGATCGCATCACCGATGTACTTATCGACGACGCCGTGGCGCTCCATTATCGCGTCGACCATCAGCTCAAAGTAGCGGTTGAGGCTTTCAACGATCTCATCCGGCCGAAGCGCTTCGGAGATGGAAGTGAATGAACGAATGTCGGAAAACAAGATCGCGAGCTCCCGATTGGCGCCGACCAACATCGATTCGGGGTTACGAAAAAACTGATCTATGACATCGTTGGGCACGTATTTCTGAAAGATCGTTCGAATCTTTTGCTCTTTTGTCTGAGCGATCGCCGCTCGCAACGCGTAAGACTTAACGTTTTCGTAGGCGGCCTGGAGCTCCTCAACCATCACGTTAAATGTTTGGCTGAGCTGACCGGTCTCGTCGCGGTAAAGAACATCAACGCGCTTGGACAGGTCGTTGGTCGTGATGATGTCGCTCATGGCGCTGACGACAAATCGGAGGGGGCGCACCAAAGCTCCCGAGAAGACGAGGAGCATCGTAAATGAGAAAAAAAGCGACACGCCGAGGATAATCGCCACCTGGATAATGATCTCGTTTATCGTCGCGTAGAACACGTCGCGTTCCTCGGCCACGACGATTGCCAGGTTAAAATCCGGTACCTGAGCCACGTGGGCGACAAACGGCGTCCCGGCGAGGATGATCTCTCGCCAACCGTCCTCACCCGCGGCGTGTAGGTCGGCGAGCGACGCGGTTTCGGGAATCGACGGCGTGATCGCCGCGGTCCGAAACTCGATCGCACCATCGTTATTAACTCCGAGGATTCGCTCGGTCGGGCTGCGAACCACCGTGGCGGCAAACGACGCAACCGCGCCGCGTGCAGCAGACACGTAGGTCTCGTTGGTGTCGAGGGCGTTTTGCTCGAGAAGATCCCATTGTCCCTCGGCGTAGGTGACGATCTGCTCCGCCTTAAAACGAAGAAACTCGGTCGCAATGCCGGTTATTCCGTTTCGTGCCGATAATGAAGATATGAGTCCGGTTACCACGAGTGGCGCGACGATAAGCGGAAGTACAACCAGAACCATTTTGGAACGTATGTTCATAACGCGACCTTTTTATGGTATCGGAGCGAAAGAAGCGATCTTGAAATCGATAATTCGGTTCACTACCTTTTAGTATCCTAGACTAGGAGAATATATGCCCGGTTTGCTGCGACGTGCGAAGGACCTCGTCCAACAATATCCTTATCTGCGCGTACTCTCGCAGGAAGAGGCCGAGTCCGACGAGGACGGGATCAGCGAAGACGAGCGTCGTCGCATCGCCGCCCAGATTCAGTCGGTCGTGGAAAGCAATCGTATCAGCATAAACGCGGAGACGTTTCGCGTTAAACCGGCAAAGCGCGGCTGGGTCATGGTCGTCGCCGTCAACATCCTGGCCCTCCTTCTGGTCGGTGGGAGTCTCTATGGCGCGCTGTGGTACTTCGACCAACAAGAGGAAACGCTCGTTGCGCCCGAGATCGCGCTTGTATCGGCTGAGGGCCTCCTCCTGGAGACACTCCAGGAAGAAGCGGAGGCCCGCCTGTCGGAAAAAGAAGACGAGATTAGATCGATCGAGGGCCGTCTGGCCGAGATCAACGCCGAACGAGATCGCCTTGCCAGCGAGACGGACGCGATCGTCGCCGAGCGCGAGGCGGCTATCCGGGCCGAGTTTGACCAACGGATCGCGGCGGAACGTGAACGTCTCAGCGCGACGGGATTATCCGCGGCCGAGGTCGAGGCCGAGATCGCCCAGCTGCAACAATCGCAACAAGAGGCACTTGCCGATCAGATCAACGAGGTGCGCGCCGCGGCCGAGGCTGAGATCGCCGAGCGCGAGGCGGCCATCGCCCAACTCGAAGAAGAGTTTCAGTCCCGTCTCTCCTCGGCTGAAGCGGAACGTGAGGGACTCGAAGCCGAACGTAGCGAGATCGAAGCGCGCTATCAGGCGGAACTCGCCGCTGAAATCGAAGATGTGCGCGCCGAGGCCGCAACGGAGGCCGCCGCGATAGAAGCGGAGCGCGTTGCCGCGATCGGCGCTCTCGACGATTTACGCACCCAGCGGGAGCAAGAGGAGTTTACCGTGGCCCGTCTCACGGCGTTGTACGCCGCCGCTCAAGGGGCGATCGTAAACGCCGATTACTCGCGAGCGCTCGAGGAGATCGACGAAATCGGAGCTTTCTTGAGTGAGCCGAGCGTGGTCGCCTTACCCGCGATCCAGCGACGGCGCGACGTCGACATATTCCTGAGTGACACCTTGTCCGAACTCGTCGTCACGCGCCAGCGCGAGCAAAATGTGGACACAACCTCGTTAGTCGCTACTGCGGCGCTCGTCGAGGCGGCGGCCGAGTTGGTCACCAGCGCCGACGCGCTCCTCGAAAGCGGCGACTCGGAGGAGGCCGCCCGGCTCTACCGGGCTGCGGTCAATCGCATCCCCGCGACGGCTGTTGGGCTTGAACGACTCGAGGAGCTCGAGGACCAGGCATCCGCGGAGGACGATCTGGTCCTCGCCCAGCTCGTGAGCTCGGCAAATCAGGCCTATCGCGCGGCCCAGTACGACCTTGCGGCCGAGCGCTACGCGACGGTGGTTGACTACCTCCCGGTCGAGGACGCGGCGCTCTACGCCAGTATTCTCGATACCGGATATCAATTGCGGGCGGCGGTTTTGCTCGCCGAGCAGCGCGACGCGATCGCCGCCGTCGAGGATGCCGCCGCCACCGAGACCGAAGCGGCCGCCGCGCGAATAGCCGATTTGGAGAACCAGATCGCCGAGTTGACCGCAGCGGTAGAACTCCGCGCCGCCGAACTTCGATCGGCGCAGGACGAGGGGGCGGCTACCGGCGACGAACTCAGTGATCTCCGGGAGCAGCTGGAAATCGCCCGTCAGGACACGCGATTAGCGACCGAGAGGGCCGTTGAGGCCGAGGCGGCGTTGGCCGAGCTGGCCGGTAGAGAGCCGGCCGTGGAATCCGGGCCGTCGCCGTACGCGAGCTTTGTCCGCTCGTATCGTCGCCGCTACGACGCGAGCGTAAATCTTGCCGGGACGGCGGGGCGCCGGTCGGCGATCGACTTGCTCGAAACCAAACTTCTTATTCTGAGGATCACCCGTTCAGAAGCGATCAGGTCGGAGTTCCCCGAGCTTTATGATGACACCCAACGGATGTTTGACGATCTCGTCGCGACGGAGCGAGCCGACGCCGAGGTTAAAGCGTTAGCCGGACTTGCCGTAATGCTTGAGTCGATCCTATCCGAGCGTTCGGCAACGGTCGCGGATCGATCGGGAGCTATCCCACAGCCGGGAAGCGCCGAGGCGGATCGTTTGCTTCGCGAGATTCTCGGTGGCCTCGAGCGTCTTACCGAATCGATTGCGCAGGGCACCTGAGTACGCGCGTCCACTAGAGCGCCCCTATCGATAGCTCGACGGCACCGGTTTCCAAAGCGTAAACAAGTGCCTCAAAAACGGGAGTATCTTCGGCGCGATCAAAGGTAAAGCTCCGTCGGGCGACGTCGTCGATGTAGTGAGCGTCGGAATCGCAGATCAAGGTGTGGGCGGCCGTATCGATCGGCGGCGGAAGCCGCGTGACTTCCAGGGCGCTATAGCGACCGGGCGGAAGAAATCCGAGCTGAGAAGAGATACTCGTCGTTGTCCGATCGATGTGAGCGGGGATAAACAACCCGCCTCGATCAAACGTTTCTGCGCCGATTTCATCGAGCGAGGCGTCTATCGCGGGAATGAGAAAGCGATCCTCAAATCCAAGTACGTTCTCATCGACGTCGACGATAATTTGTTCCCCAAAGCGCTCCGGATCGTTGATTATTGGCGGAAGTCGCTCGTATACCCAGGATCCCCAGTCAAGCGCGGCATCGAGATCGGCAAAAAGCGAAAGGGCGTGTACCTCTTCGCGCGTCGTTGTCTCGGTACCGAAGATCGGAAAAATCCCCACGCGCTCGCAGGCATGCGCAAACGCGGGACAGTTGCGCGCGCTGTTGTGGTCGGTCAGCGCCATGACCGTGATTCCGCGCTCGGCGGCGCGTTGGGCGATCGCAATTGGAGAGTTGTCGAGGTCACCGCAGGGCGACAGACAGGAATGGTTGTGGAGATCTGCTCGTTCTTTCCTCAGGCGAGCGGCCACGACGTTACTGAGAAATAAGGGCGAAGATCCGGCCCGAGAGGCGAAACTGGTTCTCGGAGGTAAGAAAAATACCGATCTCTTCGCGCTCCGCAGCCTGTATCATGTCGTCCGGAACGGGACGGTTATTGCAGAGGAGGATTGCCGCTGCACCGACGAGTGAGGCAACCGCAACGGTATTGGCGTGGGATTGGATCGTAATGAGCAAATCCGAATCACCGGCATGGGCCATAACGTCGCTCAACAGATCGGAGGTATACGCGTCGGCGACCTCTCGATCCTCATACTGGCGTTGGACCGCTTTGAGACCCAGCTCGCTCGCAAGTTCGGATACCGTCATGCTTCGCCTCCTCGAATTCGAATGAGCGCGTGGACGCGCGTACCTTCCGCGCCGGAGGAAATCTCAAACTCATCGGCGACCCGGCGAACGTTAGGGAGACCCATTCCGGCACCGAATCCAAGACTGCGCACCCACTCAGTTGCGGTGGAATAGCCCTCCGTGAGAGCTCGATCGATATCGGGAATGCCCGGTCCGTTGTCGACGGCGACGATGTCTATCGTCCCGTCTCTTCCCGAGTACTTGACCGTGACCGTGCCGCCGACCGAATGAACAACCTGGTTCATTTCGAGTTCGTAGCTGGCGATCGCCACGCGGCGGATCAGTTTTGTCGGGAGACCGCGCTCTTTGAGCATCTTTTTTGTCTCGGTGGAGATGTGCCCCGCGGTTTCAAAATCGAACTTCCTCGTGGCCTGCTCGAGACGAAAACCCTCGTCGCTGCCCTCGCGCTCGATTTCCTGGGACTCGTATCGTTCGATTTCCTGATTGATCTCAATGAGAAGGGCAACGAGAACGTCTCGGCTGGTGACGATCCCAACCATCCGTTTGTTGCTGTCTAAAACGGGAAAGCGACCAAAGCGGTACTTGTCCATATGGGAGATTGCAAAACTAAGCGGCATATCGTCTTCGAGCACGATAACGTTCCGCGTCATCCACTCGGAAACCGGCTCGTCCATGTGCCCGTTGTCGAGCGTCTTGATAACGTCATCGACGCTCACGATGCCGATTAACCTGTCGCCGTCAAGAACCGGGAGCCCGCTCATCCCGCCGGCACGGAGTGCCTCCTGGACCTGGCGCATCGATGCGTCCGGCGTACACACGGCGACATCTTTTGTCATAACGTCGCGAACTTTGAGGCGATATACGAGCTCGACGATGATCGGCGATGATTGGTCGGTATCGATCGGGATTCGGGGCAGGACGCTCATTCTTACGAGCCTTTGCAGCCCGCCAACTCGAGACAGACGTCAAAGGTCGCTAGCTCGCTGCCGATTACCGGAAGTCCCTGCTCGCGGGCCAGATCAGCCATCGCCGCCTGCGGATTTTTACCGTTACTCAAAACGATAGCCACCGCATCGACGATATGCGCCGTCCGCACGACCTGTTCGCTGGCGAGAGACGTCACGAGGAGAAAATCTTCTCGTTCGGCGACGAGGACGTCGCTCATAAGATCCGACACAACGACGTCATGAAACTCGAGCGACCCGTCTCCCTCGACGATCCATCGCGCGCCGAGGCGTTCTACACATTCAGAAAGCGTCATACAGTGAACCGCGGCGATCAGCTCGCGTGGGTCTCTACGGGAGCTTCGCGGCTTCGGGCATCGGCGAGCGCGTCCGCGTTTTGCATACGCACCAGATAGAAGAGATTCTCAATCTCCAGTCCGATGTTTACGTTTTGAACGATACAGCGGAGCGGACAGTTATCGTAGTCACATTTGGTGCACTTGAGCTGAACAGACGTAAAATTGAGGACTCCCGGTATTCCAGCGTCGACGACAAGATCAAAAACCTCCGTCGCGGCTTGATCCGGGACGGCAAGCACCGCAACCTGAACGGAGCGGCGTTTGGCAAACTCGCTAAGCTCCTCAAGGGGGAGAATCGGCGGGGTCGCGGTCGGGTTAATCAACTCGGGATCAACTTCAAATCCGGCAAGGACCTCGATCCCCTCGCGGTCAAATTCCGGGTAATCCATAAGAGCCTGGCCGATGCGTCCACAACCGATAACGATTATCTCTTGATGCCCTTCTTTACCGAGCACTCGCTCGATCTCCTCGACGATCACGTCGATGTTGTATCCCCCGCGCTTGTTGCCCGGGATGTTTATCGTCGAGAAGTCCTTGCGGACAACCGCCGGCGTAACCCCGATCGCATCGCCGAGATTATTGGAAAAAACTTTTACAAATCCAAGACTCTTCAGTTTATTGAGAACTCTCAAATACTTGGCAAGTCTTAAAACTATTCCACGGTTAATTTTTGTTTCCATAGTCATGAAACCTTTTTCACATAAATTACGTAAATAATACACCACGTAGGAGAACAATGCAATAAAGATACACAATAATTTTTTATGTGAATTGTGATACAATATTTCCGCTTATTGCATTTAATTGAGCATCAGGGTACAATTGAATATCGAAAGAGAGTTCCAATTACAGGAGTATCGAGATGTCAACCAAGGCGACTGAATCGGTCCAACTCCCCGAGGAGTTGTTGGCGTTTGTTGAAGAATGGCGCGATAAGCCCGGTAACCTCATAATGATTCTGCATCGTATGCAGCAGATTTTCGGATATATACCGCGGGCCGAGGCGCTCGAGCTTGCCCACGTTATGGATGTCCCCCTCGCCAAAATCTACGGCGTTATCACCTTTTATCACTACTTCAAACTTGAGAAACCGGGGCGCCATAAGATCCAGGTCTGTATGGGGACCGCGTGTTACCTCAAAGGGGCCGGTGACCTGATCCAAGAAGTTGAAAACCTGATCGGTATCGGCGTCAACGAGACGAGCGACGACGGCGAGTTCTCAATGGAATCCGTTCGTTGTGTCGGATGTTGTGGGCTCGCTCCGGTTGTTGTGGTGAGCGACGAGGTGTACGGAAAGCTCGGTAAGGGCGACATGGCCGAGGTCATCGCCAAGCATCGGGGAGACTAGACCTGCACTACGGTCTCGAGGACTACCTCCTCGATCTGGTTCAGAACGCGATTTCTTCAGGGGCGCGTCGAATTGATCTTGAGGTAAGCGAAGAGGACCGTCGGATACGCGTTGTTGTACGCGACGACGGCGGCGGAATGGATGAGGAAACGCAGCAGCGTGCCCTCGATCCGTTTTATTCCGATGGAAAGAAACATCCGGGGCGGCGTGTTGGTCTCGGACTACCGTTTGTCCGGCAAATCGCCGAGGCGACCGGCGGACGTTTTGGTCTGCAAAGCAAACCGGGTCGCGGGACGACCGTCGAGGTAGAGATCCCGACGGAACACCCGGACGCACCGCCGTTTAGCGATCCGGCGGGGTGCCTCACGATGTTGCTCACCTCCGGTGGCCAACACGAGTTAGCGATCAAGCGGTCGCATCGGGGAGAGACCTACACGATCCGACGAACCGAACTCGTCGAAGCGATCGGCGAGTTGGAGAGCGTAGAGGCGAACGATTTAGTACGGAGTTTTGTCGAGTCCCAGGAAGGGACCTAACGATAACGGGAGGCGAGAATATGGCAAAGATGACACTTGATGATCTGCGAAAGCTTCGCAAAGAGAAACAGGTAGATATGGATATGCGATCGACGGACAACAAAACGGTCCAGGTGATCGTCGGCATGGGTACCAGCGGTATCGCCGCGGGCGCCAAAAACACGCTCAACGCATTTATCGACGAGCTCAAGACGCAAGGGCTGACAAACGTCAAAGTCCGTCAAGTCGGAGGCCTTGGACTCGACCACGCCGAACCGACCGTCGAGGTACGTATGCCGGAGATGCCGACCGTAATCTACGGTAAGGTAACCGCCGACGTCGCTCGAACCGTTGTCCGACGACACATCATGAACCATGAGCTTGTCAACGAACACGTCTACGATCGGCCGGCTGCGGATATCGTTGAGAATCAGGAGTAGGGGGACGACATGGCTTATACGCAGTATCTGCTTGTTTGCGGCGGCACGGGTTGCGAGTCGAGCAAGGCTGACGAGATTTTTAACAACCTCCTGAGCGAGGTGGAAACTGCCGGTCTGACCGGTAAGGTCCAGGTCGTTAAAACCGGGTGTTTTGGCTTTTGTGAGAAAGGTCCGATCGTCAAGGTGCTTCCGGACGAGGCGTTCTACGTCGAGGTAAAACCGGAAGACGCCAAAGAGATCGTCGAGGAAAACATCGTCAAAGGGCGTGTTGTTGAACGAATTCTCTATAAAGAGGAAGAGGCCAAGCAACACGCCCGCATCGATGAGATCAGCTTTTACCAGAAACAGTTCCGCATCGTGCTACGCAACTGCGGATTTATCGATCCGGAGGATATCGAAGAGTACATCGCTCGCGACGGCTACGTGGCGCTCGAGAAAGTTCTTCATGAGATGTCCCCAGACGATGTAATTGAGGAACTCAAGAAGTCGGGCCTTCGAGGAAGAGGCGGCGCCGGTTATCCGACCTGGCGCAAATGGCTCTTCTCCAAGGAAGCGGAGTCAGACCAGAAATACGTCGTCTGTAACGCCGACGAAGGCGACCCGGGCGCGTACATGGACCGCAGCGTTCTCGAGGGTGACCCGCACAGTGTCCTCGAGGCGATGACGATCGCCGGTTACACCGCCGGCGCCAACCACGGTTATATCTACATTCGCGCCGAGTATCCCCTCGCCATTCGCCGCCTCCAGCGGGCGATCGAACAGGCAACCGAATTCGGACTGCTGGGAGACAACATCCTCGGCACGGACTTCAGTTTTACGATTGAGATTCGACTCGGCGCCGGGGCGTTTGTCTGCGGCGAAGAGACCGCGCTCCTCGCTTCTATCGAAGGTGAGCGTGGAATGCCGCGCCCACGGCCGCCATACCCGGCGGTAAAAGGCCTCTGGGGCGAGCCTTCGGTCATAAACAACGTCGAAACCTGGGCCAATATCCCGGTAATCATCATGCGCGGCGGCGACTGGTTTGCGAAGATCGGGACAGATACGAGTACCGGAACCAAGGTATTTGCCCTCACCGGTAAGGTACGCAACTCCGGTCTCGTCGAAGTCCCGATGGGAACAACCTTGCGCGACATCGTCTACAGCATCGGTGGCGGTATCAACAACAACAAAGAGTTTAAAGCCGTTCAGACTGGAGGCCCGTCCGGAGGCGTTATCACCGCCGAACACATAGATACCCCGATCGACTTTGAACACCTTCAAGCTCTGGGATCGATCATGGGCTCCGGTGGAATGATAATCATGGACGAGGACGACTGTATGGTCGATGTCGCCAAGTTCTACCTCGACTTCACGGTCGAAGAGAGCTGCGGTAAGTGTGCGCCCTGTCGAGTCGGCGGACGCAAGCTATACAACATCCTCGACAAGATATCGAAAGGCCAGGGCAAGCTCGAGCATATCCAGCAGATCGAAGATATCGGTTTGGCGATGAATCGAGCCTCGCTTTGTCAACTTGGTGGAACGGCGGCGAGCCCGGCACTCTCGGTTCTCAAGTACTTCCGCGAAGAGGTCGAGGCCCATATCACCGAAAAGCGCTGTCCGGCGGGCGTCTGCAAAGACCTCGTTCAGTTTTTTATTCTTCCCGACAAGTGCATCGGTTGTACGCTCTGCGCGCGACGTTGTCCCGTTAACGTCATCAGCGGGGAGCGCAAGCAGGTCCACGAAATCGATCAAGAAGGCTGCATCAAGTGCGGTGAATGTTACAGCGCGTGTAAGTTTGACGCGGTAACGAGGAGATAACGATATGAAAGAGATAAGCTGTACGATAAACGGTATCGAGGCACGGGTGCCGGAAGGTACGAGCATCTTCAAGGCGGCCGCGGCGGTAAACGTAAAGATTCCTGCCTTGTGCTACCATCCGGACCTTCCCGCATGGGCCGCCTGTGGAATCTGCGTTGTTAAACTCGAGAACTCTCCCAAGATGGTCCGCGCCTGCGCCGCGGCGGTCACCGAGGGAATGAAGGTAATCACCCACGATCCCGAGTTACATCAGGTTCGCAAAACGGTGATCGAGCTTATTCTCTCGACCCACCCCAACAGCTGTCTTACCTGTCCCCGCAATCAAAACTGTGAATTGCAGCGGATGGCGGCGGACTTTGGCATCCGCGAGATTCCATATGAACTCAACATCGAGCCGATCGAAAAAGACGCATCGACTCCCTCGATCGTTCTCGATCCCGAGAAGTGCGTTAAATGTGGTCGCTGCGTTGCCGTTTGCCAGGGAATGCAGGACGTTTGGGCGCTTGAGTTTATCGGTCGCGGTGACGAGACGCGCATGGCCCCGGCAGGTGATATCGCCCTGAACGACAGTCCGTGCATCAAATGTGGCCAGTGTTCGGCCCATTGTCCGGTCGGCGCAATTTACGAGAACGATCAGACCGGCGCGGTTCTGCGCGGTATCCAGGATAAAAGCAAAACGAGCGTCGTACAGGTCGCTCCCGCGGTGCGCGTCGCTATCGGCGAGGCGTTTGGGTACGCCCCGGGCGAGGTTACAACCGGCAAACTGTACGCCGCACTTCGACGTCTCGGCTTTGACGTTGTGTTTGATACTAACTTTGCCGCCGACCTCACGATCATGGAAGAGGCCAGCGAGTTTGTAGAGCGCTTTGCCAAGAATAAAGGCAAGATGCCGATGATCACGACCTGTTGCCCGAGTTGGGTCGACTTTATGGAGAAGTACTACCCCGAGTTGATCCCCAACTTTTCGACGGCCAAAAGCCCGCAGATGATGCTTGCCGCGCTCACAAAGACCTACTACGCCGAGAAGATCGGTAAGACCGCGGACGATATCTTCCACGTGTCGGTCATGCCCTGTACCTCAAAGAAGTACGAGATCGTACGCGATCAGAACATGTACTCGTCGGGTGCTCAGGATATCGACATATCCATTACTACTCGCGAGTTGGCGCGCATGATTAAAAGCGCCGGAATCGACTTTAAGACGCTCCCGGATGAGGAGGTCGATCCGGCACTCGGTATGTACTCGGGTGCGGGTACGATCTTCGGCGCGACCGGTGGTGTCATGGAAGCGGCGCTACGCAGCGCTTACAAGTTTGTTACCGAAGAAAACCTCGCCAAGATCGAGTTTGAAGCTGTACGCGGCCTCGAGGGTGTCAAAGAAGCCAAAGTCGACATCAAGGGGACGGAGGTTCGGGTTGCGGTTGCCCACCAGATGGGAAATGCGCGCAAGGTAGTTGAGCGCATCCAAGCGGCTGAGGCCGCAGGTGAGGATCCGCCGTGGCACTTTATTGAGATTATGGCGTGTCGAGGCGGTTGTATCGGCGGCGGCGGTCAGCCGTACGGCGCTACCGACGAGATTCGCAAACAACGGATGGCCGGGATCTACGCCGACGATAAGCAGTCTACATATCGGTGCAGCCACGAGAATCCGCAGATTCAGGCGATCTACAAGGAGTTTCTCGGCGAACCACTGGGTGAGAAGTCGCATCGACTCCTGCACACCCACTACGTTGAACGCAAGCTCTATCAGCGCTAGAAATACGTTGCGCCTGTAATTGGACGGTCTCGTCGGTACTACCGCGAGGCCGTCTTTTCTTATGTATCATGTGATAAGTGTTGATCATGTCTGTTACTCCATCGCTACGCCGACTCCCTGCGCTGCTTCTATGGGCGTTTGCTCTCTCGGCGTGTATACCGACCACTCGTGGCGAAATCGCCGAGGCGGACACAGTCGCGGAGCCCGCCGGCGGTGTTCGCGCCGAGCCTGGTTCCGGTACCATTGAGATCGTTCGCAATCCCGATTTTGTCGGTGGCGTGCGCGGCGGACAGATAGGCGTTCCGCTCGTCGGCGTTATACCTCGGACGGTAAATCCGATCGCCGCCCGAGAGGGACGGGAGCAACGAGTCCAGAACCTCTGGCACGGCGCGCTCCTCAGGCGTAGTCCCGATGGGACACAACGCGAAGCGTGGCTTGCCGACGCAATTCGGGTCACCGATCGCGAGATTCTGGTGCGGCTTCGGGCGGACCTTCAGTGGTCCGATGGTACGCCGCTTACGGCGGCTACCTGGGTACGTTCCGTCGAGGAGTACTACCTCGATCGTACAATCGCCGGGCCATGGCATCCCGTTCTGCGGCCACCGCGACACCTCATCTCGTGGATCGCGGAATCCCCGACCGAACTTCGCGTCGTAGTGGAACCAGTCGACGAGGAAGGTCGTGAACTCGCGCTGCGAGCACTTGAAGTTCCTCCGCTCCCGCTTCACCTTCTCGATCCGATCCGTCGACGTGGCGGCGCGCGCGCAGTCGTTGATGCCGGTCACCTGCGGGCGCCCGATCCACGAGAGGCCCCGGATTTTCTTCCCGCATCATCGTGGGCGTATAGCGGGCCATTTGTGTTGGACTCGGTCGACGAGAACGGGATAGAGCTACGCCGCAACGAGGTCTACCCGATCATCGACGAAAACGGAATCGGGCTGCCGTACCTCGATCGCCTCTCCGTTGCCACGATAGCGGACGCAAACGACGCGCTGCGTCTGCTCTCTACCGGTGAGATCGCACTCGCCGAGGTCGGACCGATGACGACCGATTTCGCGGCTCTGGCAACGCTCGATGTCCGCGTAACTCTCGGTTCGCGCTCTCCTCGACGCGTCGAGCTCATCGGAAGGGGTGTATCGCCCGAGCTGACGCCCGCCGTGATCGAGGCCTCGCTTTGGGGCGATCTTGCGGACGAGGAGCCGGCTGGGGTGATATTCGATCCGATTCCGAGCAATAGCTCCGCGCGCCCGCAGATTTTTCTCGTACCGTCGACGACAATCGGCGAGCACCTCGCGAGTGTCTTTCGACCGGAGGATCTTGAGATCGCCGTCCGTGGTCCGAGCGAGTATCTTTCGGCGTTGTTTGATCCCACCCAGCGAGCCGCCGCGTTGCTGCTGACCGACGCGCCGTATCCCCCCCGAGCGACCATACCGGTAAACACCGGCGAAGTGCGCCAAGATTTGAGCGGATTCCTGAGACCACGAGTCGTCGTTGATACACGAGTCGCTAACCTCGTCCCCGATACGCACGCCTACCCCCTTTGGATAGGAAGCGCGGATCGGCTATTCTTGTTAGGGGGAGCATCGAGATGATTTGTCTGTGCCTCACGGGCGAGACGAGACATGAATGGACTCAGCAGATCGACCGAAACCGGGAATACGTCGGTATGGTCGAAATGCGGGTCGATCTGTTGCGTCCGGCCGAGAGGACCCCAACAGCGCTCGGCGCGTGGTGGGAACAACATGGCGGTGGATTGGATTCGATTTTGACGATTCGTCGCCGCCGTGACCTTGGTCGCTGGGAGGGCGACGAGGCGCAACGTTTGTTTCTCTACTCGCGTTTGATTCCGGCAATTATGCCCGACTACATCGATATCGAACTCGATCGACGCGGAAATCCCGGCTGGGATCAACTCGCGCTTATGTTTCGTGCCCAGGAGGGCACGGTGCTCCGCTCACATCATGAGGCCGAGGAGATGCCGACCGATCTCGCCGGAACGATGGCGCTTCTCGCAGCCGATCCACAGGAAATACCTAAACTCGCGATACCCTGCGCGTCGACGGCGGATTTGGTCCGCTATCTCGAAGCGATTTCCGAGTTCCGGACGCGGATGAATCGGCGGACGGCGGTCTGGGTCGGTATGGGCGAGTACGGGCGTCCGACCCGTCTCTTGCCGACGCGGATCGGTAGCCTTTGGACTTACGCGGTCGAGGAAAACGCCGTCGCCCCCGGGCAGATATCGGTACACGATTTATCCCAGCTCTATCGAATCAACGAGGCCCAACCGGATTGGCCGGTTTTTGCGGTTGTCGGCGATCCGATCGCCCACAGTGCCTCGCCGCGCTACCACAACGAGCGATTTGCGAGCGACGGTGCTCAGGCACTTTACGTGCCGATACGAATCGACCGCTTTGACCAGTTTGAACCCCTGGCGCGGCTGCTCGGATTGTCGGGCGTCTCGGTGACCGTCCCGCACAAACGGGCTGCACTACGGTTTGCCGGAGAGTCGGAGGACGAGGCCCGGCGAATCGGCGCCGCCAACACTTTGTTGTACAAACGCGGTCCCGATGGTTTTTTCTGGATCGCCGCAAACACCGACGTTGAAGGTTTTCTCGCCCCGTTACATACAGGTACCCCCTCGCTCGACGACGGCAATGCCGCGGCGGCAGTAATCGGCGCGGGCGGGGCGGCGCGGGCGGCAGTTGCCGGCCTTATTCGCTTGGGCTATCGACCTTTCGTGTTTAACCGAACTCCCGAGCGCGCCCGCGACCTGGTGACCGATTTTGAACTTCCCGCCGACGCGGCACAATCCCTCGACAGCGGAACGGGGATCACCGCCTGGATGGAAAGAACCGGGATCGAGCCGGATCTGATCGTTCAGACAACAAGCGCCGGACTCGACGGTGTGACCGATCCGATGCCCCGCTACGAGTTTGGCGGTCGAGAAACGTTGTACGAGATGATCTACGATCCGCTCGAGACACCGGTTGTGGCTCGCGCCCGGGCGGCGGGGTGTCGCGTTGTGACCGGGACGGCGATGTTTGAGGCGCAAGCCGCCGCTCAGTATCGCAGATTTGTCGAGATTATCTCCGGATGAGCGTTCCGCTGAGACGCCTGATCAACGATATTCTTCGGATCCGGATTTTTACGGCAGTTGCCTCGGGCTCTTGAACCGCTCTGAGCATAAGATCCTCGCCGGTACGTGACACCTCGCGCGGTCGGACGAGGAGGCGATGGGGATTGCTTGTGTCACGCATAACGATCTCCAACATGTCTCCGCTCGAGATTGCCTGCTCGATGATGCGGATTTTACCGAGGTAGTCGAGCCCGCGAGCCTCGGTTGCGTAGCTCGACCGTACCTCTCCCCGCAGCTGATCGGCGAAGAGAATGAGGCCGCGATCGATCCGGTGGGCCAGCTCTCGACGATCATCCTCGCTTATGTCGCGTTCATCGAGCGCCTGATGTAGATCCGCGCGAGGATCGGCCACCTCTCGCGTCACGGGAACCTCTGCCTTAAGGATAGAAACGACGTCGGGTCCGGCGCGCAACGCCGGTTGGGTGGCGCGCGCATGTTGGACCTCGTAGTCCGGTACCGGTTTCCGATCGATCTCGCCCATCTCAACCGAAAGCACATCCCGCAGACCAAGTCGATCGATGACCTCTCGGGCTCGCGATACGGATCGCCGGGCAATAACAAATACTCCGGGTGCCGGTCGTTCCTGGACGAGCTCAGCAAAATCGGCAAAGTCGGTCAGGACCTCGGCTTCTTCCGGCTCGGCGATAAGAACCGCGCCATCGATGAGCCGGAGGGCGCGTGATCGGGAGGACCAGCGTTTAAGTAAAAAGCGAACGTTCTGCGGTACCTCCGCGCGGACGACCGTCTCGAGGACCTCTATCGGGGCAGCAACACCGTCCCGGATCGAACTCGTTATCGTCTCTCGGGTGAGAAGATAGCGCGCCGCCCGATCGTATCGTTGTAGTTGAGCGATGCGTGCAACCGCGATCGCCGTCTCGAAACGAGCATTCGGCGGTACCACCACTTCCATGTTGCCGAGGACGACAACACGCGCCTCCGCCAAATCGCGCTCGATGTCCGAGAGATGCCGATTTACGCGCACGAGCGTGTCGTCGGAATCAGCGGCGACAAAAACGCCCACCGCGATCAAGCGAGTCACCATTTCGTGGTCTACCGCAAGCGAGTCGTCGCCAACCGCCAAAAACAGCAGGCGGGTCATTTCGGCTGTAACAAACGCCTGATCTCCGGGCAAGTTTCGTCCAATCTCCAGCAGCGACCGAGCAAGTCGGAACGCAGCGTTCAGACTGCCCGTAACGGTCGCGGACCACAGCAGCGCCGCGGACCACGCTTCCGGGAGTTCGGCGAGAGCCTCCCAGTTGCGAGGATGGACGGTGACCGATCCGTCTTGGCGCGTCACCAGTTCAAGGTTTTCGAGGGACGCGAGCGCTTCCTCAAACCTTTGCTCGCCGACGTCGCCGATAAACAGCCCGCCAAATCGAGCTTCGATCTCGCTCCGCACTTTTTTTCGGAGCGCTCCGTTGCGGGTATGGATATCCGGGTTATCCCGGAGAAAGGCGTACAACGCGGCCGCGACCGCGAGACCCCACCACGGCGGCTCATCGTCCGAATCGGACACGGCGATCGTCTCACCGCGAATGATTCGTTGAGGATGGGCAGCATCAACGACAAGCTCCTTTTCGAGAACCGGATTGATTGCCAGTCGTTCGGCGTCCTCGATCACCAGGAGCCGGTCCCGCAGGTTGAGCACGACGGTCGTCACCGCCCCGCGCGATTCTCCGAGAAATCGACAGAGCTGCTCGATCGTTGGACCGTTGAGGAGGGCGATCGCCGCAAGCGCTCGTCGCTCACGATCGCCAAGGAGCGACTCAATCCGGCGAAACGTCTGGGGCTTTCCGAGAAACTCAATAAGACGGGTGACAAGATCGTGTTTGTGATAGGGCGTTTGGACAGGACCGAGGTAATTGCGAATCACCGCAAAAAACGAGTCGTCGTCGAGTGCCAACAGGTAGTGCTCGAGCGATTGGATTCTACGCATCCGGCTCCGCCCAGTGCTCGATGTGATACGAGTAGCCTTGCTCGGTCAGGAAGCGTTGGCGATTCGCGGCAAACTCTTCCTCCACCGTCTCATTTGACACGAGGCTGTAAAACGAGGCGTTACGTCGCCTGCCGCTCTTTGGTCGTAGAATCCGTCCGAGGCGTTGTGCCTCCTCCTGGCGGGAGCCAAACGCGCCTGAGACCTGAATCGCAACCGATGCATCGGGGAGATCGATCGCAAAGTTGGCGACTTTGCTGACGACGATCACTCGTAACTCACCGTTGCGAAACGCGGCGTAGATCTCCTCTCGTTTTGCGTTTGGTGTTTTACCGGTGATAATCGGCGCGTTCAACGCCTTCGCCAGTTCCGCAAGCTGATCGAGGTATTGCCCGATCACGAGAATAGCGTCTTCCCGGTGGTTAGCGACGATCTGTACGCAGGCCTCGACTTTACGAGGGTTTTCGCTGGCGATCCGAAACTTATTTCGTTTTTCGGCAATCGCGTATCGTCGTCGTTCGCCGCGCGAGAGATCGAGCCTGATCTCGTAACAGACTGCTTCCGCGATCCACCCTTTTTGCTCGAGTTCTTTCCACGGTACGTCGTAGCGTTTTGGTCCGACCAGAGAGAATACATCCCGCTCCCTCCCGTCCTCTCTTACAAGCGTCGCTGTAAGGCCCAGGCGGCGGATCGCCTGTATCTCCGCCGTCACGCGAAAGACCGGTGCCGGCAGCAGATGAACTTCATCGTAAATGATCAGCCCCCAGTTTCGCCGCCGGAAAAGATCAAAATGAGGGAACGCGGCATCCCGATCGGGGCGCCAGACGAGAATCTGGTAGGTAGCAACCGTTATTGGTTTGATTTCTTTCTGCGTACCGGTGTACTCGCCGATCGTCTCGGGATCGATCTCCGTTTTATCGATGAGTTCGTCGATCCACTGGTGCACGGCGGCGACATTTGTCGTGAGGATGAGAGTGCTTGTTTTAAGGAGATCCATCACCGCCATACCGACGATCGTTTTGCCGGCGCCGCAGGGGAGAACGACTGCGCCGTAGCCCGCACCGGGCCGGTTATCGCCGTGAAAAACAGCCGCGGCCTCACGCTGATATCCACGCAGAACAAACTCGTGACCCGTCGTCGTTTTGTCACGAAGCGAGAACTCGATCGGTTCGCCTTTTGTCAGCGGGGCACGATCGTCAACCGGGTAACCGATCCCGATCAGCACCTGCTTAAGCGTGCCGCGATCGGTAAGATCGACCAGAAATGAATTATCAGATCCATCGGGTCGCAGATACCGGGCGGTCTCGGCTCGCGAGCTAAGCTCTATAGCGATATCCTCATCGCGGACGATCAGCCGAAGCGTGTAGTCGTCGTCGGTCGCTTCGAGGACCAGCGCACCGTAGCGCGCGATCGATTCACGGATAGACTGGGCGATGTGGGGCGGCACCGGGTAGCGACTATGTCGTTCTAAGGCGTCGACGACGGCCGCAGCGTCAAATCCGGCGGACGCGGCGTTCCACAACGACAGAGGAGTGATCCGGTACGTATGGAAGTGTTCGGGCGATTTCTCGAGTTCGGTGAAGGCGGCAATATCGTTGCGCGCCTCCTCGACCTCGGGATCGTGGACATCGAGAAGAACGGTGTGGTCGCTCTGGACGATCAGTGCTGAGGACATCCGATCATTTCTATCGAATTTCGGAAGATGTTTCGACCCGTTTGGTAGTACACTAGCGCCGTATGTCACGTCGAAACCCGGATCCGGAAAACAAACGACAGCGTAAGAACTTTGTTATCGATACAAACGTTCTGATTCATCGTCCCGACGCGATTATGAGCTTTCGAAACAACATCGTCGTTTTGCCGATGTGGGTCCTTGAGGAGCTCGATCGCCTCAAGACCTTTTCCGACGAGCGCGGGCGCAACGCGCGACAGGCGATTCGCTTTCTCGACGGCGCGAGTAGGCACGGCAACCTCGCCGAAGGCGTCCGGATCGACAACGGATCCATTCTCAAAGTCGTATCGACGCAGCCGGACGATATCCCCAACGATTTTCTGCAAGATAAACCCGATAACAAGATTATCCTCACCGCCTGGCAGATCCAAAAAGGCGGGCAACCCGTTTTCTTTGTAAGTAAAGATATCAATGCCCGCCTTAAAGCGACCGCCCTTGGTATCAAGGCCGTCGATTACGAGAAACAGACGATCGACATCAACACCCTTTACACGGGATTTTCGACCGTCGATACGCGCCCCGAAACCTACGACCAGCTGGTTGAGGAAGGTGAAATCGACTGGCCGGAAGAGCTGACTCCCAACCACTTTCTGATGCTCCGCGATAAGGACCACTCGGATGAGGTGATCGGCCGCTACAACGAGGACGCGCGTTTACTTCGCTACGTCGATTACCGGATGGAGTCGGTAGCCGGAATTCGGCCCCTTAACGGCGAACAGCGGATCGCCCTCGAACTACTTCTCGATCCCGATGTTCAACTCGTCTCGCTTGTCGGAAAGGCCGGAACGGGAAAAACCCTTCTGGCGATCGCCGCGGGCCTCAAACAGACGATTGAGGAGAAACAGTACAAGCGGGTGCTTGTGAGTCGCCCGGTCGTTCCGCTAGGCAAAGACATCGGCTACCTTCCAGGCGCAAAAAACGAGAAGTTGTCTCATTGGATGCAACCGTTGTTCGATAATCTTGAGTTTATCATCAGCGTCTATCACAAGCAGAACTTCAAGCAACCTGAACAGCTGATCAGCAGTAACGTAATCGAGTTGGAAGCTCTGTCCTATATCCGCGGGCGATCGCTCCCGAGTCAGTACATCGTTATCGACGAGGCTCAGAATCTCTCGCCGCATGAGGTCAAAACGATCGTGTCGAGAGCGGGTGCCGATGCCAAGGTAGTACTGACCGGCGATCCGTTTCAGATCGACAGTCCCTACCTCGACGCAAACTCAAACGGTCTGACCTATCTCGTCGAGGCGTTTAAGGGGCAAAAGGTGTTTGGACATGTTTTGATGTCCCGATCCGAACGAAGTCACCTCGCAGAACTTGCGGCGGAGTTGCTCTAGTCGTATATTAGAGGCGTGAAACCTACCGAGGGCGTCCCCTGGAGCCCCAAACAGATTGACGAGTTGCTCGACGATCCATTTCGTGAACTGGAGCAACAACAGCCTCATACCGTACTCACTCGCCTTGACGAACTCGATCGACAACTCGATTCGATAGAGCGAGATCTCGATGCGCTACTCGAGGCCGCCAACTGCTAATCTGAGAAAAGGTGAAACTTCTGCTAAACTTCCGGCCCGTACCTGCCGACACTCGTAACGTCACCGGGAGGTAGAGCCTTGAAACGCGTTGTCCTGACAGTTGCTCTTGTATTGTTCCTGGCGGTAACGCTCTCCGGGCAGGTCCGATTTGAGGGCCTCGATCTCAACCGATCCAGCGAGCTGCTCTTCTCCGCCGTCGCCGAAGTACCTCAGTACGACGAATATCGCACGCTTTTTTATGCCGACATTCCCGCCGCGGAATTACGACAACTCACGTTTTTTCCCGAACGGATGACGATTCTCGGTTCCAGCGGCACGATACAGGTGCAAAACCGATTCGGCGTTTTCCGCAGCGAGGCAGGCGATCCCAGCCAGGACGAACGCGACGCCGCGGATCTTGACGAGTCAGTCGCTTCCGAAGATACCGCGCCGCGACCCACAATGAGCTTTACGCCGGTCGGTACCTTTCCGGCGTTTGTAAACGGAGAGGATATCCAAACCGGCAAAGTAATGGGGATCGATTCGAGCCCCGACGGACGGTTTCTCAGCTACCTCTCGCCGACCTCACCCGGTTATGGTGACTTGATGCTCTACGATCTCACCCGGAATACCGAGGTACTCGTGAGCCGCGGTGTCGAGCTGTCGATAGACCGCGCACCGTTGCGGTGGTCGGGTGATAGCACTTTTTTTGTCTACGCGCGTGACGGCGAGCTGTTTTACTACTCCGTGCGTCAATACACCTCAAATCGAACGATTTCCGAGCAGCTGCGGAGAATCGGCGACGGAACGATTGAGAGCGTTCGCTGGGATACGGGTAATACCCTCTACTACGTCCGTGGATCGCTCGTCTATCGAATTAGCGCGCTTGAGTTCTTTACGCGATCGCTCTACCAGGACCTTCTCACGATCGGCGCCGTCGCCGGAAAGCTTCCCTATCTCATCGATCCGAATTTCGATCGCTTCTGGATATCTCCCGACGGCGAAAAGATCCTGCTCAGCAAAGACGGTCGGAGCGTCAATGTGCTTTTCCTGCGCGAGGATGACTACCTCAGCACCGGTGACACGATCTCACTTCCGTACCTCTACCTCCCACGGAACACGCGCGTTCAGCAGGTATTGTGGTCGGAGGAAGATATCATAACGGTCCTCGCGGGGAGCATACGCGCCGGAGAGCGCGAGCGTAGCGTCTATCGCCTTAACCTCGCGGATGCCGAAACGAGGAGCCGTTTTACGGCGACGGGCGACGAGAACGTCCTCGGCGTATCGTTGTCTCCCGGCGGTACCCGGGCGCTGGTTTGGACGCCGACGGCGATCGAAGTACGTGATTACGCCAGCTGGTCCGTGGAAACTGAGATCGAGCACGCCGGCGTGCTTCACGCAATGTGGCACAGCGAACGAAGAATCCTCGTAGGCGGCGAACATCGAATCGAACTTGTCGATCTCGGGCAAAGCGGAACGCCGGCGACCCTGTTGGCGTTCTCACAAGCCGAGCAGTACGGGTATAACGCCGAGACCGGCGCGATAGAGATCGTGGCAAACGGTGAGCGGTTCCGCCTCGCCGCGGAGGGCTGGGAAGCGATTGAGGCGCTCTCGATATCTGAGCCGGGCGTAGCCGGTGAGGACTACCGCGTCTACCTCGAGAACCTCGCGAGTGGAAGCTATCAGAACATGGTCATGGTACGAAACGTCGCCTCGTTTGGTACCGTCCCACTGTTCCCGCGACCTCAGAGGCAATACGAACCTTTCCCGATTGAGGACGATCCGATCGATTTCACAAACTTCTCTCGTGGATCCCGGATACGACGCCGCGAAGTCTCCTTTGTATTCAACGCGATTGACTCCGTGACGGGATTGACCGAGATCTTAAACACACTTGCCGAATACGACCTCCAGGCGACGTTTTTTGTGAACGGTGACTTTATCCGGCGGCACCCCGGGGCGGTGCGTGAGATCGCCGAGAGCGGGCACGAAGTTGGTAGTCTGTTTTACACTTATTTTGATATGGCGAGCGGTAGGTTCCAGATCACGCGGGACTTTATCAAGCAGGGGCTGGCACGAAACGAGGACGAGTACTTTGAAACGACCGGACGGGAGCTCACCCTCATGTGGCACGCGCCGTTCTACTTTGTCAGTCCGGAGATTATCTCGGCTTCAAGAGAGATGAACTACGCGTATATCGGCCGCGACGTGGATTCTCGTGATTGGGTGCCGACACGCGACGAGAACGGATTGTCGCGCCTCTATCGGAGTACGGCGGACATCATCGAGACGGTTATCGAGGAGAAGCAACCAGGATCGATCATCGCAATGAGCGTTGGTCGCCCCGGTGACGATCGACCGTACGGTGGTCGAGATGACTACCTCTTTCACCGACTGGATGTCCTGATTAACGGTTTAATCGAACGGGGTTACGAGATCGTGCCGGTATCGACCCTGATGGAACACGCAAGGTAGGGAGGGGACAATGGCGTATCAGCAATCGTCAGTACAGGCGTATCGGCAAACTCGGGTAAAGACAGCTTCTCAGGGGCGTGTCATCGTCATGCTCTACGATGAGGCGCTACGACAGATCGATACCGCGGTAGCGCTACTCGACGAGAACACCAAGGAACTGGACAAGGTGAACAACGCCGTGCTCAAAGCCCAGGACGTGATCACCGAGCTTATGGTAAGTCTCGATATGGAGCAGGGCGGCGAGATCGCCGGTAACCTGTTTCGACTGTACCTCTACTTCAACGACACCTTGCGCGAGGCAAACTTTCAGAAAGATGCCGCGGCGATGCGCAGCGTGCGCCGCCTTCTCGCCGATCTCCGTGACGCCTGGAAACAGATCGAAAACACCGCGGTTGAACGACAACCACCCGCAGGTGGTGTTAACATAGCGGGGTAGTATGACCGCTCGACTGGCGTCGATCGCCCGACGACGCCTGATCAGTCGCAACCAGACTCTTGATAGATATCTTCGCATCTTGGATGGGATTTTTGTCGCCGTGGAGAACGACGATATAACGCGTTTGGCGCGGATGCTCGACGGCGAGCGACATATCAAAGAGGAACTCCAGACGATTGACGCGGCCGTTCGGACGATCGACGCGCGCGACGAGCAACTCGACAACGAAGGGCAAGCAATACTGACAAGGATACGGCGTCGTCACGGCGAAGTGCGCAGCGCTATTGCCAATCGTCGCGCCGATATTCGCGCCCATCTCGGGACGGGCGTCCTGCCTCCCCGCGCTCGATCGGTCTTTCGCCGAGGCGATGATCACGGCGCGATGGTCGATATTTCACTCTAATCTGACGGCGCCAGCAAACGATCTAAGGTACGAGTGTTAGTTTCCCCGAGAAACGTACATTGAGCCGCCGGCGTCAAAACGCGGAAAGCTGGAAAGCTCCTCGCTGGAATACAGCTCCGACAGGGGCCGGGGCTCCGGTGGATAATCGCGGGAGATCCCGGGGGCGAGCTCGCGGCGCCAGTCTTTTTTGTCGCCGCCTTCCTCGTAGACGATACGCTTGCGCACGACCAGAAGCGGCTGTCCGTATTCGTCTTTTTCCATTTTGACGATTCCGAAATTACCGCGGCCGATATAGGCGATACGCTCATCGGCTTCGAGTTGTTCATGCTCGGCGATCTTGCCGATCACGGCGTCAAAACGCGCTGGTCGACCACTCGCGGGATGGGTGATAGCGGTGAGGATGTCGTCGATCGGCTCCCCCGAAATCGGGCACGGCTCGCGCTCACGCTCGGGAATCGGATCCGGGAGGAGATGGATCGCGGGATCAAACGGCGTTCTTCGTTTCTTCTTTTTCTTAACCTGTTTGGCTCCAGTAAGCGCTTCCGCTTCCTGAGCTCGCTTTTTTGATCGTTTTCCCCGTCTTCCCATACGGTATTGTAGAGCGGAACCGACGCCTGTTCAATCCAATGTCGGCGTGGTATAAAAAATCGATGGCAGGATCTCTTTATCTGCTCGACGGATACAGCGTTATCTATCGGTCCTATTTTGCGTTTATTCGCCAACCAATGCGTAATCCCCGCGGTGAGAACAGTTCGGCGGTTTTTGGCTTTGTCCGGACACTCCTTTCCTTGTTTTCTGAGCACGATCCCAAGCAGTTTGTCGTCGTGATGGACTCACCGGGGCCGACCTTTCGCCACGAGCGGTACCCGGAGTACAAGGCGAATCGAGAATCGGCGCCCGACGATCTTCATGCACAGGTCCCGATTATCGAGGAAATCTGCCGGGCGCTCGGAATTCAAATGATCCGGGCCGATGGATTTGAAGCGGACGACATCATGGCGACCCTCGCCGACCAGTGTCGCGCGCGCGGGCACGGGTGTCGCGTGATCACCGGTGACAAAGACCTGCTTCAACTTGTCGGTGAAACCGTTCGCGTGCTCAAACCGGACCGCGCCGGTACGGTTGAGCTCGATCGCGACGCAGTTTTTCGGGATTGGGGTGTCTGGCCGGAGCAAATCCTCGACTATTTGTCGCTCGTCGGCGACAGCTCGGATAACGTCCCCGGCGTCAAAGGAATCGGCGCCAAGACGGCGGTTAAACTGTTCGAGCAGTTTAACGATCTCGATACCCTCTATGCGTCTCTCGAAGAAGTGAGCTCAAATAGCTGGCGTACCAAACTCGAGGAGGGCCGCGAGAGCGCCTTTATGAGTCGGGACCTCATCCGTCTCCGTTTTGACGCCCCTATTCCCGAGGATTTCGAGGGCTACAGAGTTGATACCCTTGATTATCGTGCCGCGGCACCGTTGCTTGTCGCCCAGGGTATGCGCACCGTCGTAAAGGAGCTCGGCCTCAATCCCGAGGATTTTGAAGAACTCGGATCGCAGGACCGTGCCGTTTTGTCGTCGGACGGGGCTCGCGCTCCGGCGGTCGACGACGCCGGTGATGGAGAATCTAAGCTTTTACCCACCGCGTCGCCCGCCGATCGTGCAGCCGCGATTCTGTCGGCCGAGGAGCAGCGGTCCTTTGCGGCGGCCGGCAATTACGAACTCGTCGACGCGGTCGAAGCGCTCGATCGCTGGATCGCGGCGGCGCTTGCGGCGCCACGGATTGCGTTTGACAGCGAAACCGACTCATTAGACCCTCGTCGGGCGTCACCGATCGGATTTTCGCTTGCGATCGAGCCGGGAAAGGCGTGTTATATCGCCCTCAAAGGTCCGGACGGCGTCGTCCTTGACGAGGAGATCGTCCGCGACCGGCTCAGGCCCCTCCTGGAGAGCGACACGGTCACCATCGTCGGTCAGAACCTCAAGTACGATATGCAGGTCCTTAGCGCGTGGGGAGTCACCATTAGCGCTCCCATATTCGACACGATGATCGCTGCATGGCTCGTTGATACCGGCGCCGGTTCTTACGGAATGGATCGACTCGCGGCGGAGTACCTTTTGTACCGGACCGTTCATTACGCCGATGTCGTTGCCAAAGGAAGCACCTTTGCCGACGTCCCGCTCGCGGAGGCAACGCGATACGCCGCCGAGGACGCCGATGTAACCCTGCGACTTGCGGTCGTCCTGGAGCGCCTGCTGGATCTCCGGGGTGTTCGTGAGATCTTTGCAAGCCTTGAAATGCCTTTGCTGCCGCTCCTCGCCGAGATGGAACGGGAGGGAATCGGTCTCGACGTCGGCGAACTGGAACGATACTCCGCCGAGCTGAGCGAAGAGATCGCGAGCGTTGAGACCGCGATCTTTGCCGAGGTCGGTCATGAGTTTAACGTGGCCAGTACAAAGCAGCTGCAAGAGGTTCTCTTTACGGAACGCAAGTTACAGCCGATCAAAAAAACCAAAACCGGCTTTAGTACCGACAACTCGGTCTTGCAGGAACTCGCGCGTGAGGACACCGTGCCTCACCTCGTCCTGCGTTACCGACTCCTCAGTAAGCTGCGCAGTACCTACGTCGATGCGTTACCCACGATGGTAAACCCTGATACCGGGCGTTTACATACCAGCTTTAATCAGACTGGAACGGCGACCGGGCGGCTCTCAAGCACGGACCCAAACCTCCAGAACATCCCGATCAAGGACGAGGAGGGACGGCGTATCCGCGACGCCTTTATCCCACGACCGGGATGGGTGTTTGTGAGTGCGGATTATGCGCAGATCGAACTTGTTATTCTTGCGCACCTTTCGGGCGACGCGGCGTTGCGCGAGGCATTTACGACCGGTGAGGACGTCCACCGCCGGACTGCGAGTCTCATTTTTGGCGTTGATGCCGGAGAGGTATCGAGCGAACAGCGCCGGATCGCCAAGACGATTAACTTCGGCGTTATGTACGGGATGAGCGCGTTTCGGCTCGCCAACGAGCTCGGCATACCTCGGGGCGAGGCGGATAGCTTTATCAAGGCGTACTTTGGCACCTATCGCGGAATCCGTCGCTTTATCGATGAAACGGTGGCCCAAGCCGAGCGCGATGGCGAGATCAGAACCCTTCTCGGCCGGCCGCGGCCGCTTACGGATATCAACAACCGCAACCGAACCGTCAAAGCGGGCGCCGAGCGGATCGCCGTCAACACGCCGATCCAGGGCACCGGAGCTGACATCGTCAAGCGGGCGATGCTCAAGGTTGACAAACGCCTCCGGCGCGACGGGTTGGCAGCGCGCATGGTTCTCCAGGTTCACGATGAGCTTATTCTTGAGTCTCCGCCTGAGGAACTTGACCGCGTCCGTGCTCTTCTGATGGAGGAGATGTCGACCGCGGTAGAGCTCTCGATCCCGTTACGCGTCAGCGTTGAGCACGGTACACGCTGGGGCGCCATGCACCAATGAGCGCCGACCCCCTTATCGTCGGCGTCGCCGGAAAATGCTGCAGCGGTAAAGACCTCGTCACCGACCATCTCGTGGAACATGGGTGGCGGGTTATCGATGTTGACCGTATCGGTCACGAGGCCCTTGTTGCACGCCGTGACGAGATCGTCGCGAGTTTTGGCGACGAGATCCTCGCCGAGGACGGTACGATCGATCGCGCTAAACTGGGCGCCGTTGTCTTTGCCGGCCGAGATCGCCTGGTCCGACTCGAACGTATCGTTCATCCCTGGATGAGAGCACGCGTCCGTGAAGAGACAGAGTCGTTTCGCGCGGTGCAAGGGGGCGACAAACAAGACCGCGACGTCCCGCGCGGACTGGTGATAAATGCCGCCCTGTTGTTCTATATGGCGCTCGATTCACTCTGTGATCTTGTTGTTCTTGTGGAAGCACCATTGTGGGTGCGCGTAAGCCGGGCGCGTCGCCGAGACGGTTTCTCCTGGCGACGAATCATTGCTCGGCTGCGTGCTCAACGGAGCATCAACGCTCAAGCTCGCTCCTCCGATGCCGATGTTATTAGGGTAAGGAACGGCAAACGCCCGGCGGACGTGTATGCCCGCCTTGCCTCGATTCCGGGTTTAGGCATTGGAGAAGCGACGAGCTATGGAGCAAAATAAAGTTTTGATGGTCATCGTTTCGGTGGCGATTTTTTTTACCGCGATTATTGGCGTTGGCGTCGCGCTTCTCTATCCCCGCTCAGACGTCGAAACGGGCGATGAGATCGCCGGATCGATCGAAGAGTTTGATCCAATCGAGTATATCCGTCGCCCCGACACCGCCCCGATCGTTGGATCGGACACGGAGGAGCCGGAGATAATCGTATATGGGACGGAGACTCCGTCCGACGAAAGCCTCGAGACCCCGCTCACCGAGCGCGACACGGCAATCGGTGAGATCACCGTTACCCGCGATACCGAGCAGGCTATCTCGAATGATCGAATCGTCGAAGCGCCGGCCCGCGTCGCGACGGTACCACCGGCTCCCGAGCGCGTTCCCGAGCCACGTCAGACGCGCGTTACCGAGTACTGGATTCAGTTGATCGCCTCGCCGAGCCGCGACCGGGTTGAGCAGGCTCAGATCACCCTCGCGGACGTGAGTCTCGGTGGCAGAATTACGACCCGCGAGGTCGGCGGTACGGTGTTCTATCGGCTCCGCGTCGGTCCCTATCCAAGCGCCGATGAAGCAGAGAAGTTTCTCGAGTGGATCACCGATATCGAAGGATTTGAAGGCGCGTACGTCTCAGAGGAGTACCCCCTCCGTACCGTTAACGGCTGAATCTCGGACAATTTGCTCTCCGTATGCTACATTTAAGTCTGTGATTATCTCTAAAAGCAAATGGCGACTAAAACGCCGCTTGTTGATCGGCGTGTTACTAACGGCGCTGATCGTCGTTGTGTTTGGCTCGTGCGATATCCTTTTTGGTAGTGGTGGTGGAGGTGGCTCTTCCGGGTCGACCGCACCGCCGGTCGGCAACTGGGACGCGGCCGTATGGACCGAGCATGGTTCGATTACCGGTAGCTCATCGGTCACTGTTGACGGAGCCTATGCGGGGCGGAACCTCTTCTACGTGTTTACCAACGCCGGATCGGTCCCCGTCAACACGACGCTTCCCTCAGCCTCGGTCGTCGGGAGCTCGCTTGACGGCGCTTCGATCGTCACGATGAATGCCACTGCAGACGGCCTGGTTTTTGAACCTGCGCTTGCCGCCGAAACGACCCCCTCGCCCGCGCAACGCGGTCATCCGAGGATAACTGAAGCCAACGCCCGACTCTCCGCCGCGCTTGAGCTTGCCGGCCCGGGTGCGCTCGCCGTGACCGCGGGCACAGATTACAACGTCGACGACACGGAAACGATGATCGCCTGGACCAATCTGGACGGATCGCCCGTTCCGGCAACCGTCGATGTACGTCTCGCGGCCAAAGCGACGCAGGCGTCGTGGGACTTCTACATCTGGCTTGTAACCGCAGCCACCGGGAACGAGAGTCTTGTGGCGACCGATGCCGACGGTGATCTTACCAACGCCAATATCCAGGAAATGGCCGATATCTTTCTAGATAGCACCACCGACGCCGATATCTTTGACCTCGTCACCAACGCGTTTGGTGACCCGTGGGGGAGCCACCCGTACAGCAACCTGGTCAGCGGAGCCGAGCGTAACGTCCACGTTCTCTTGTACGACATCGAGGGCGACGGCGAGTTTCCGGAGAATCCTGGCGAAGACGAATCTCGGATCGTCGGTTTTTTCTACGGAGTCGACAACTTTACCGACGAGCCGGGCAATCGACTCGTCATGTTTCACCTCGACGCCGCGCTTTTTGGTCAGGAAGACACATCACCCCCGGGACCGTGGAGCATCACCGACTACTGGCCCGCGCAAGTCGTGTCGACGCTCGCCCACGAGTTTCAGCACATGATTCACTTCTACCAGCGCGGAATTGTGTCGCCCGACGGGAGTCTCGATGGGAGTTTCCAGGTGTGGCTCAACGAGGCCAACTCTATGATGGCCGAGGACCTCGTCGCCGAGGCGATCGAAAACGACGGTCCGCGTGGAGTGGCGTATACGGACGGTTCCGCCGGATCAGTCGGCAACAGCTCGGGGCGTCTGCCCGGCTACAACGCCGTCGGATCGCTTACCGACCTCACGGGATGGACCAACAGCCTCGACAACTACTCGATCTCTTACGCCTTTGGCGCCTACGTCGGTCGGGTGTACGGTGCTCAGTTTTTTACCAATCTCTTTGCCGACAACGTCGCGAGCGGTTCTTCGTTTGAGCTTCAATATACGACGGCGGCGATCGCCCGCACCGCGTCGGCGATGGGATCAGAGACGGTCGACTTTGCCGAAATACTGCGGCGCTGGGGTGTCGCCTACCTCGTATCAGACGACACCAACGTACCCGTCCAGTACCGGATCAACCGCGGCGACTGGTTTACCAGTACCGCCGGAAGCGAAACCTATCGGCTCGGTTCGATCAACGCCTACAACTACACGCCGTTGCCAATATGGCGGGTTGCCGCGTTTGGTTCGGTGCCGGTGGCTCCGGCGGCCAACGGATTTGTAATCGCCGGTACGGTGCCCACGGGTGGTTATACGGTAGCGGCAAGTCTCCCGGCGCTAACCACGCTCACGGTCCTGACGCGTTGATGGTGGACACATCATCGCGCCGCGCGGCGCGAGCTTTACTCCTCGGTATTATTTGCCTATTCGCACCGGTACTGGTCGGGGCTCTCGGCGTTAACGAGAGCCAGCCGAATCCAGCCGATCCCGGAATCCGAGTCGTCGTCGATGAGGGTGAGGTCGCCTGGGCGATCGAGGATCCCCAGCCGGGGAGTACTGTGGTGGTTGTCGGGCGCCTGGCGATGTACGGCAACGAGCCGTTTACCGAGATTGCGATCGATACCTTCCTCGATCCGGAGGGAGTCCGGGAGCGGCGACGTTACGCGTTTGTCGCGGCCGGCTTGACGCCGGAACAGCTCGATGACCCCGTACCGCCGGGGCTGGTCAGGGTTCGCGGGACGGTCGAACGGATACCGGGTCCCGGTCGATCGGGATTGATTCGGGCGACGGAGATCGTACCACTCGCCGAGTCGTAGGATCGACCGCCACGTCGAAACCGCTCTCTTCCTTTGTTGCACGCAGAAAACTTCCGTGGTAGTGTAAGTTTGTTGCAGGTAAAAAAAGGAGTCAGCATGGCATCACAAGGAAGCCCACGTGCCGTAATCGCCCTCGGCGGAAACGCAATTATCCATTCCGGCGAGCGCGGCGATTTTCGTGAGCAGTTCGCCAATACCCGCTGTTCGATGGTTCCGATCGTCGATTTACTCGAAAACGGTTACAGTTTTGTCCTGACACACGGGAATGGTCCCCAAGTCGGCGCAATTATGCTCCAGAGCGAAGCGGCCACGAGCGTCCCGGCCGTACCCCTTCACGTGGCCGACGCGATGACCTGCGGTTCGATGGGCTACATGATCGAACAGTGCTTTCGCAACGAGATCAAGCGTCGTGGCGTGACGCGCGAGTCGGTTACGGTTCCCGCTCAGATCGTCGTCGACCGCGACGATCCGGCTATGAGCAATCCTACCAAGCCGATCGGGCCGTTTTACGATAAAGATCAGGCCGAGACTCTGGCCGAGCAAAACGGCTGGGTCGTTCGCGAGGACGCGGGACGCGGTTATCGCCGTATCGTACCGTCGCCCTATCCCGTCCGCGTTATCGAGAGCGAGGCGATAAAGGCACTTTTGAAGCTCGGGTACGTGCCGATTACCGGCGGAGGTGGTGGTATCCCCGTCTATCAAGCCGAGGACGGCGCCCTACACGGGGTGGACGCGGTAATCGACAAAGATCTGGCGAGTATGAAAATCGCGCTTGAGGTGGAGGCTGAACTGCTTGTTATCATCACCGGCGTCTCCAAAGTCGCGATCCGGTTTGGTACGCCCGACGAGATGGCCCTCGACCGCATCACGGTCTCCCAGGCGCGGCGTTACCTCGAGGCGGGCGAGTTCCCCGCTGGATCGATGGGGCCAAAGATCCAGGCCGCGATCGATTTTGTCGCAGCACGAAGTACAAATCGCGTGGTCATCACCGACGTCGAACATCTGGTCGCCGCGGTCGAAGGAACCGACGGAACGACGATCGTTGCGGATTAGTTTTTAACCACGGTTACTCGCCGGACCGCTTTAACGCGGACCGAACAAAACGATTCGGATCTATCGATGCGAGCCGCGCTGCGGTGGAAGCTCGATTCCCGCCGCTCGCTTTACCGCTCGCTCTATACCCTCGTACCCGGTGCACCGACAGAGATTGCTCTCCATCTGTTCCCGGATCTCCTCGTCGGTCGGCTTTGGCGAGCGCTCGAGAAGTTCGGTCGCGTTCATAATCTGTCCGGGCGTACAGAATCCGCATTGAAATCCGTACTCTTCGATAAACGCGCGCTGAAGGGGCGTATCGTGGAGGCCCTCGATCGTCGTAATCTCGCGATCGGCGACGCTTAGCGTCGGTATAAGGCATGACTTTGCCGGGCGCTTATCGATAATGACGGTGCACGACCCGCAGTCGCCGTTCTCGCAACCGATTTTTGTGCCGGTTAGGCCGAGCGTTTCGCGAAGCGTGCGCGCCAGAGTGTCTCCCGATCGCACCGTCGCCGACCGTTCCTCACCGTTTACGTTAATCGTGAGCTCGACGAGCCCGCTCTGGTATTTCATCCTGGCTCCTTTTTGAGCGAATCGAGCGCCGTTTGAATCGTGAGTTGCGTGCGGGCTCTTCGGTACTCGGTACTGCCACGTTCGTCTTCGCGAAACTTCTTTCCGATAGCCTCGAGTTTGCCCAGAACGGTTGACGGCGTCGCGTCATCCACGGGACAGGTACACAGTACCGGAGCAAGAAACGCCCCACCGATAGCAAATCGTAACTCTGACGCGAGTCGCGCCACGCAGCTCGTCACCAGGGGATAGTCGACGCGGGCATCTTTTTCCGCCCGATCGTAAAACCACGCGGCTTCAGCGGCGCCGGCATCGATCCGCACCCCGACGAGAAACTCGTCCCCTTTGCTTCGGAGGCGCCGATCAAACGCCTCGGTCGCCGCGACTGTGCGCGTTCCGCCCGGACCGCACAGCTCGAATCGACCGGAGAGGGCGAGAACGGGGAGTACCGCTTCGCGGTAGGGAAGCATCCCGGCGATATTTCCGCCCAGGGTGATCGTATTCCGCACGCTACGATCGGCGATCCGTCGCGCGGCGGCTGCAAGTAGCGGAACGTACGTGTTATCCGCCACGTCGCTCAGAGTCTCCGCGGCTCCAACCCAGATATCGTTCCCATCGCGCTTGATCCCACGCGTATCGCCGATACCCGTGATATCGATCAACGCACCGGGTGAAAGGAGTCCGTCGCGCGCAAGGGTCGTGACCTCGGTTGCACCGCCGACGAAGTGTGTCGTTAGCCCGTCTCCACTCGCCTCGGCGTAGGCCGCTTGCGCATCTTTTAGGCTCTCCGGGCGGTAGTACCTGATGTCTTCAAGGATCATGTGGCCTCCCGGGCGGTTCGCCAGATCAGCTCAGGCGTTAGCGGTAGCGTATTGATCTGTCCCCCCGCGGCACGCGAGACGGCCGCGGCAAGTGCACCTGGAATACCGATGAGACCTTGCTCGCCGAGACCGCGCGCATTGTACGGCCCGTCTTTTTGGGGCGTCTCGATAAAATCTACGATGTACTCGGGGTGTTCGCCGTACCGCAGAATTTTGAAGTCGCGCAGTTTTTCGTTGAGAACCCGTCCACGGGAATCAAAGGCAAACGCCTCGCGAGTGCTATATCCGATTCCCATCGCGATAGCGCCGGTTACCTGACCGCGAGCGAGTTGCGGGTTGATCACTCGTCCGACGTCCATCGCACAGGCCGCACGCAGAACCCGATACTTCCCCGTTTGGCGATCGACTTCAACCTCTACCGCTTCGGCTCCAAGTGTCCATTCGAGCGCCGGACGTCCCTTGCCGGTTGTGGGATCGAGATTACTCAGGTGGCGGGCGATGTAACTCCCGCGTCCGACAATAGGACCGCCGATCGCGTTACCGTTCTCATAAACGTAACCGGTGACAACCGCCGATAGCGGCAATCCGACTTCGGGATCGTCGGTCAAAAAAACGCGCCCGTCGGCGACGGTGAGATCATCGGGCGGACAGCGCAGCGGCTGCGCCGCCACCTCGCGGATCTGTCTTGTCGCGTCATCGACGGCCGCGAGGACCGCGCGTCCCACCATAAACAGCGTTCTGCTCGCCGCAGTCGTCCAATCGTGCATCGAACGATCGGTTGAGGTTTCCATTACCGGGTGTACCGAGTCCAGATCGATTCCGAGCCTTTCCGCGACGATCTGGGCGATCCCCGTAAAGATTCCCTGGCCGATTTCGACCGCCCCGGTCACGACGTTTACGCTGGCATCCTCGTTAAACGTGATGACGGCAGCGGCGTCGGTGAAGGTCGGTATCGCGGGTGCTTTCCAGAACGCGGCCACCCCCTTGGCGCGATAGACTTCCTCCCCGTGCGGGATCGGCTCGGGGCCCGACCATTCGATAGCGTCGGCCGCGCGTCGAATACACGCGTCGAGGTCGCCCGTGTTTGCGTCGAGAACGTTCTGACTCGGGGTTGAATCGCCGGCACGGATCGCGTTTCTGAGGCGTATCTCCACCGGGTCGATTCCGGCCTTTTCCGCCAGGAGATCGATCGTGCGCTCAATCGAGTAGCTCATCTCGATATGACCAAATCCGCGATACGCGGTCGCAAAGGGATGGTTGGTGTACACGCTGAGCGAATCGGCGGTGACGTTGGGGATGCGGTAGGGGCCGGTGCAGGAGTACCCCGCCGCCCGGGCGACGTTAACGGCGTAATCCGCATACCCGCCCGAATCAAACAGAAACTCGATATCGGCGGCAACCAGCGTACCGTCCGCTTTTGCGCCCAGTTTGACGCGAGACTGGAGGCCCGGGGCGCCGGGAGAACTCACCAGATCCTGCTCGCGCGTATTGGCCAGACGAACCGGACGACCGCCGAGCGATCGGGACAGAAGATAGGCGAGCGGTTCGAGCTGAATACCGGCCTTACCGCCAAACCCGCCACCAACGGCCGGCGCGATCACCGTGATCTTGCCCGGCGATATACCAAAGGTCGCGCTCATGATGCTTCTTACGCCGTACGGCGATTGGCTGGAGGTTCGCACGATGATTTGACCGTCCGGCGTCACTTCGGCGATTGCGATTCGCGGCTCCATAGCAACGTGGTCGCCGGGTGGAAACTCGTAATGACCCTCTACCGTCACCGCCGCGGCGGCAAATCCGCCGTCGGGATCGCCTTTGCGGATCGTGGTACGGTGCCCGACATTGGTTCCCGGCTCCGGGAAGATCGCGGGAATGTGGGCGTACTCGTCCATCTCGGGATGGAGAATCGGGGCATCCGCGGCCAGTGCGGCCCGAGGCGAGCTGATAATCGGGAGTTGCTCGTAGCTCACGGTAATCGCCCGTACGGCTTGCTCGGCGATTCGCTCGCTATCGGCAACGACGGCCGCAACCGGTTCGCCGTAATAACGGACGCGTTCTTTCGCCAGAACGGTCTTGTCGCCGAGGTAAAGTCCGACCCTAACTGAGAAGTCCTCTCCCGTAAAAACGCCACGAACACCGGGAATCGCCGCCGCTTCTTCTATATCGATCGCCGTGATCCGCGCGTGGGCATACGAACTCCGTTTGACCGCCGCGAAGAGCATTCCGGCGACTCGACTATCATCGGTGTAACGGATCCGTCCGTGAACTTTCTCGGGGCCGTCTTTGCGACGGTAGCTCACGCCGAGGTGCCGTACCGAATGTTCCATTCAACAACCTCCGTTAAGGTTCAAAAATACAAAAATAGATCGAACGGATAAAGCAGCTTTTGCGCCTAGCGAGCGGCGACGCTCAAGAGGATTCCGGCGGCGACAGCCGAGCCGATCACACCGGCAACATTTGGTCCCATCGCGTTCATCAACAGAAAGTTCTCCGGGTTTTCTTTTTGACCTACTTTCTGCACGACTCGGGCTGCCATCGGAACCGCCGAGACTCCCGCGGCGCCGATCATCGGATTTATCGTTTTGCCGCCGAGGTGATACATAAGCTTACCAAGGAGGACACCGGCGGCGGTCCCAATCGCAAAGGCTACGAGTCCGAGAACGATGATAAGTAGCGTCTGTATATTGAGAAACTCCTCCGCCGACATCTTTGATCCGACCGATATCGCCAGAAAGATCGTCACGATATTGATGAGTTCGTTCTGTGCGGTTTTGGACAAGCGGTCGACAACACCCGACTCACGAAACAGGTTGCCAAGCATAAGCATTCCGATTAACGGGGTCGACGCGGGAATAAGAAGTGACGCGATAATCGTCGTGGCGATCGGGAAGATAATCTTGACCCGTTGAGAAACCGGCTTGACGTCCGACATAACGGTTTGCCGTTCGGTTTTGGTGGTGAGGAGGCGGATTATCGGTGGTTGAATAATCGGGACAAGCGCCATATAGGAGTACGCGGCTACCGCCACCGGTCCAAGGAGATCGTCCGCCAGTCGGGAGGTGAGGAATATTGCCGTTGGTCCATCGGCACCGCCGATAATCGCGATCGATGCGGACTCTGCAAAGGTAAACCCAAGGGCTCGCGCACCGAGAAGCGTGGCGAATATCCCGAACTGGGCGGCGGCGCCAAGCAGGAACGTTCGTGGTTTGGCGAGGAGCGGCCCAAAATCGGTCATCGCGCCGATTCCCAGAAAAATCAACGGGGGAAAGATCCCCGATTCGATGCCGAAATAGAAGTACGTTAGGAGACCGCCCTCATCGGTGAGACCCGAGATTGGAATGTTGACGAGAATCGCGCCAAATCCGATCGGTACAAGCAGGAGTGGTTCGTACTTTCGCGCTATTCCGAGATAGATGAGAAACACACCGACTACAATCATCGCCGCGTGTTGCCAGGTGATCGCCGCAAAGCCGGTCGAATAAACAAACGACGAAACAAGCTCCCTCACTCGGGCCCCCTATTCAAGAACGATGAGCGCTTGATGTTCCTTGACGCTTTCTCCCGGTTGAACACAAATCTCGCGGACGGTGCCGGACTGCGTTGCCGCAACTTCGATATCCATCTTCATCGCTTCCATCATTACGACCGGCGATCCAACCTCAAGCACGTCCCCGGCACCAACGAGAATCTCTTTAATCGTCCCGGTTATCGGCGCCGGGATCGCTCCGACGGTCACCGGAGTTGGATTGCCGCGAGGTGGAACGATCGGCGCGACCGGTCGCGACGACACGGTAGTTCGCGTCTCGGGCACCAGTTCGACCGTGTACGACTCGTCCTCCCGTCTCACCGTCAAGCTGTCCCCGTTGCGCTCTACTTCGACGCGAACGAGTTTACCGTCGATCTTTAGTGTAATCGCCTTTTTCACCTGCTCACCGTCCTGTTAAAACCGCGGGTGATCGATCCATGGATCGGCTGCCGAAGACGCCCGCCACGCTTCCGCGGTACGCAGCGCATCGTACTCTTCCAATAGAACAAACGCCGCTGCGGCGGCAATCACCCAACGCGGTGCCCCCGCCCCGGTCGGCGCAGCGGTTGTTCGAGCGTCGGGCGCGCGACCCGACGAAACCTGCGCTCGGGCCAACGAACCGGACGCTGTCGCGATCGTTTGTGGTTCCACGCGTCGTTCGCCGTCACCGTTATCCTTGAGCAGCTTCCGCGTAAACGACATAAACGCGCTCAGAAACCACAGAAATGCAAAAACGACGCCCATGCCGAGGGCAACGACGATAAGGGTGTAGCGATACGACTCAACGTTCATAGCTACGTTTTACAACGGGATATTACCGTGTTTTTTGGCCGGTCTTTCTTCACGCTTGCGGGCCACCATCTCGAGCGACCGGATCAACTCGACGCGGGTGTACTCGGGATCGATAATATCGTCGACGTAGCCGTAGCTCGCGGCGACAAAAGGATCCATGACCGTTTGTTTAAACTCAGCGATTTTCTCTTCCCGCATCGCGGCGGCGTCCTCGGCCTCGTTGATCTCCTTGCGAAAAACGATGTTGGCCGCTCCTTCGGCACCCATCACCGCGATTTGAGAGGTTGGGTACGAAATGACCCGATCGTAGCCGAGCGCCTTTGATGACATCGAGATAAACGCTCCGCCGTAGGCTTTGCGAATAATCAGCGCTACCTTGGGGACCGTCGCCTCGGCGATTGCGTACAGTACCTTGGCGCCGTGGCGGATGATTCCGCCGTGCTCCTGGGCGATCCCCGGAAGGAAACCCGGGACGTCGGCGAGGGAGAGTATCGGAATGTTGAACGAATCGCAAAAGCGGATAAACCGCGCCGCTTTGTCGCTGGCATCGATATTCAACGCCGCCGCAAACACCCGCGGTTGATTGGCAAAGACTCCCACGGTTCGTCCGCCGATCCGCGTAAATCCGACAACGACATTGCCGGCGTAATCGGCGTGGACTTCAAGAAAGCTGCCCTCGTCGCTAAACGCCTCGATGATGTCGCGTACGTCGTAGGGGCGTTTCTCGTCGTCCGGCAGGATGTCGAGGATCTCCGGCGTGCGGCGATCCAGCGAATCGGATGAGACGACGATCGGGGCTTGTTCGCGGTTGTTTGACGGGAGATAGGACAGCAGCCGGCGCACCAGGGTAAAGCACTCTTCCTCGTTTTTGGCGCGGAAATGAGCGACGCCGCTGGTTCGGCAATGCGGTTCCGATCCCCCGAGCTCGGCGTGGGAGATCTCCTCTCCGGTTACCGTTTTAATCACGTCGGGACCGGTGATGTACATGTTGCTGATCTGGTCGACCATAAAGATAAAGTCGGTGATCGCCGGCGAGTACACCGCGCCACCGGCGCAGGGGCCGAGTATAAGGCTTATCTGCGGTACGACCCCTGAGGCAAGCGTGTTGTTGCGAAATATCCGGGCGTATCCGTGGAGCGAGAGGACTCCCTCCTGTATCCTCGCCCCTCCGGAGTCGTTGACCGCGATATAGGGGCTCCCGGTCTTCATCGCCAGTTCCTGAGCCTCGGCGATACGCTCGGCCTGCATCTCGCCCAAGGAGCCCCCGAGGACGGTAAAGTCCTGTACGCCGACAAAAACCTGGCGACCCGCGATCTTCCCCGCTCCGGTGACAACGCCATCGCCGCGGAAGCGCTTGTTGGCCATGCCAAACTCGTTGCTGCGCGAACTGACGTAGCTCTGGTGCTCGACGAATGTTCCCTCGTCGACGAGCAGATCGACGCGCTCGCGCGCCGTGAGTTTGCCTTTCTCATGTTGCGCGGCGATCCGGTTTGGCCCGCCGCCCAGCATCGTTTCGGCGCGCTTTTCCTTAAATCGGTCGATCAGGTCTTTGTTGGCCGACACCCGTGCGTGCCTGTCGCCTAGGTTCGTGCTCGGGCACGAGCGGCATCAAAGAGGAACTGGTTCTCCGGCGCGCCGGCGTCGATATCACCAAACTTCGTGAGTTTGCACTTGGCTTTCTCGGCCATCAATTGGTCGTAGCGATCGTCGTCGACCATTGCGACGAGACGCGCGATACTCGACTCGCCGTCGACAAATTTCCACGGGAAGCACGCGATCGTCGCTCGCTGATTAAGAAGAAGATCGATATCGCCGCCGACACACTCCATGTGGATAATACCGTGGTTGAACATCTCGAGGTGCATTAGCTGGTACTTGTCGTCGGTGTAAACTTTGTCGAGCGCTTTTCCGTACTTCTCCTTAAAATGGGCGTCGGCTTCTTTGGCTTGTCGCGGCATCCACTCGCGGATCTTGGTATTCATCGGATGGTCGGCGCTCCCGCAATCCACGCCGATCCAACGCAGCTTGAGTTTTTTCGCCCATTCGGCAAACTCGCGATCGGGACCCGGGTGCTTCACCATGTAACGCACCTCGTCGGCGGTGCACTGGTCCCACCCGTACTTGTGGTACCCCGTGTTGATAATCAGGATGTCGCCCTCTTTTACCTCGACGCGATCTTCGACCATCTTGCTGGTGTAAACGTCGTAGTCTCCGGCAGCATCGGAGAGGTCGACGACGACACCCTCATGCATCAGATAGTCAAAATCCAGAGAGGCGATATCTTTTCCCGGCGTATAAAAATGAATCTCGCCGTCGAGGTGCGTCCCGATATGATTAGAATGGGTCACGACCTGGCCGTTAGCCCCGTTGGGCGCGAGTCGTTTAAAGTACTGGACCTGCAGCGGAATGTACGTTGGCCACGGCGGTGTTCCGACCCCGAGGGGTATTGTTAGATCGATTGCTTTCATATTGTCACTCCTTTCCAAAATCTATGTGTTTAGCCGGGATCATCTCTACGATCCCGCTTTTACGTACGTCCGTAGGTTTCGGCAAATGCGACCGTCGCATCGCTAAAGCATTTCATCGGGGGCTCAACGAGTCCGGCGCCGACCATACCGACGCCGGGCTCCTTATGCGCGATACCCGTGTTGATCGCCGGCAGAATTCCGGTCTCAACCACCTTGAGCACGTCGATCGCTGTCGGCGTACCGCGAAAATCAAGGTTGGGAATCTGGTACGTGTCGTTCTCTACGACGGTAATCTCGTACATCCTCATCGTAAAATTAACGGCGTCGGCAGGCGAGCCGCCGACAAACTTGACGATCGCCGGCGCGGCGGCCATCGCAAAACCGCCGATTCCCGTGGTCTCTGTGATAACCGAATCGCCGATGTCTCGCGCGGCGTCGTCGGCCGTAAATCCCGGTAAGTACAGCCCGTCGACCTTACTCGCCGGACCGGTAAACCAGCGATCGCCGAGGCCGGAAACGCGGATGCCAAACTCGGTCCCGTTGCGAGCCATCGTCGTGATCACGGAACTCCCGTCGATACCCCGTGCGGCGTCAACGGTACACTTGCTCGCCGGCATCGTCAGGTTGAGAAAAAAGTGATCATTTTCGTGCATAAAGCTGAGTACGCGCGCGAGCTTTTCTTTGTCGTCATCGAGACGAACGATATACGGCGCGAGTTCCCTAATCATGAGCGACGTTCCGGCGCGGTTGCGGTTATGGCCTTCGTCGCCCATTTGAAGAACCTGAGCGATGATGTTTTTCATATCGATCGGACCGTGTAGATCGAGCGCTCGCGAGAGAATCGGCGCAAGCTCGGTCTCCATCCAGCGAAGCCGCTCGATCACCTCCGGACCGTTGGCGCCGTAGCGCAGCACCTTACCCAGGCCCTCGTTTAATGTCGCATAGGCCCGGTTACCATAAGTCGCGTTCTCGACGATCCACACCGGCATACTCGCCGTAACGATGCCCGCCATCGGACCGACCGCATCGTGATGATGACAGGGTTCAAACGCGATCTCGCCGCTCGCGGCGAGTTTTTCGGCCTCGCTAAGATCGGCGGCGAGACCTTCGTAGACGATCCCTCCCAGGACGGCGCCACGCATCGGTCCACACATGTTTTCCCAGCTGACCGGTGGTCCGGCGTGGAGGATCAGGCGTTTCTGCATCCCGGGGATGTCATCTTCGGCGCGACCGATCCCGATTAAGCGCGGCTTACCCGCGAGAATGCGCTTTGCCGCCTCGGCGTTTGCCGCCGTGATGTCGAGATCCGCGTTGGCATCTATGCGATCGAGGAGCATCGCGATCTTTCTGTTGCCGCCGGCCGGGGGCCGCCAGTCAACCTGGGTGACCTCGACCTCTTCCCGCCGAAGATTCTCAGCGAATGACTCGAGCCCGAGATTAATCGGCTTTAATTCGGCGTCAAAGAGAGAGTTTATCGGTCTCATCGAGATCCTACCTTTTTCATAATGTGAAGCGCGAGCATCGCGGCCTGGTAGTTGCTCGGCATGACGATCACGCCGGCCGACTCGAGCGTGGCCCGCTGCGCATCGATGCTCTGCGGATCACGACTCGTCCCCGTGACCGACGCGACGACCGAAAGATAGCCGCCGCGCGCGAGCGCCGCTTCTTTTGCCTGGGCGATCGCCGGAACCATCGCGCCGGCCGGATCGGCGTGTGAGCCGTAGCCGAGGACGCAATCGAGAAGAATAACGGCGACCGAGGCGTCCTCCCGCTCCTTTTCTATTCGTTCCGTCCGCGTTGACGGATCGATCATCGGATGGGGGCGCCCGACGGTAAATACGTCTTCGCCGAGATCAACGATCGTGTGGTCTTGCGAACGGTGCGGATCAACAAGCACGTATGCCGGATCCGGTGATTCAAATGAGAACACACCACCGAGCGCCTCTGTGAGAAGGATCATCGCCTCATCGGCGAGCGTACCGCCGGTGTAGAATCCTCTGAGAAATCGTTGGTCGGACGACATCGCTTGGGTCTCTTCGGCGACGATCTGCGCCACTCTATCTTCGGGGATCGTAAATACCTGCGGCTGATACGATTCTCCACGCGCGAGGGCGACCGACATCCCCGCGGCCTCTTCGAGGTTATCGGCAAAACTAACGAGACCTTCGGCTTGTCGAGGACCCAGTCCGATAAAGTGGACGACACAAGGTTTACCGGTGTCTTTGAGCGCTTTGATAACGCGATCGGCGACTTCGGTCGCCGGCGGCTTGGAAACGACGGTGATAACCTTTGTTGCCGCGTCGTGAGCAAGCGCTTCGATACCCGCGAGCATCATCATCCCGCCGACTTCCACGCTTTTGAGATCACGACCGCCGGTTCCGATCGCCTGACTGACGCCCGCTCCGAGCTTGTCGATACTACACGTTACTTCTTGTAATCCCGTTCCCGAGGCGGCGACCAGACCGATCTCGCCGCGCCGTACGACGTTAGCAAAACAGAGCGGTTTGCCGTTGATAATCGCGGTTCCGCAATCGGGACCCATCATCAACAGACCGCGATCGCGGGCAAGTTTCTTGAGCGAAATTTCGTCTTCAAGCGAGACGTTGTCCGAAAAGAGCATGACGTGGAGATCGTTTGAGAGAGCCTTACGCACCTCTCGCGCGGCGTACTCGCCGGGGAGGGAGATCAGTACCATGTTGGCTTCGGGATCGCCTTTTATCGCTGCGTCGAGGCTCGTGGGTTGGTAGGCTCGATCCTCGGAGGTACCGCTTTTTTTGCTCAGGAGCGCTCGGGCGGTGTCGATCGCCTCTGTAATCGCTTCTTTTGACTCTCCTTCGACGGCGATAATAAGGTCGTTGGGTGTCGCGGCAACGACCTCGTCGCTCGAGAGTCCGATTTCACCCAGAAGCTCGACGTTTACCTCGGTCGCCATCGCGACGACCGCCTCGGTGACTCCCTCGGTCTTCTTCACGTCCTGATTTATCAACATCAGGAAAACGGAATCAAAATAGGAGTCTTTTTGAACCAATACCTGTTTCACGGAATCGCTCCTGGAGTGCGAAGAATCTCCGTCATTATATCATTCGAACCATTGCTGTCAATTTATTACCTGCAACTTTTCTGTGCGTATCCCAAGTCTCCACGACAGTCCGGCGACAAAATCCAATCCACTCGTCGCACCGTGTGATCGAGCGATCACAGCGATTCTTTCGATCGACGGCGCATCGACATCGACAGCATTGAGTCCCGAAACGATCTCGAGGTAATACGCAGGAAAGCGGTCGCGGAGTGCAAGATCAAGCAGTGTCGCCCCACCCAAGGTGGTTCGCGAGAGATCTGCACGGATCGCGTCGGCGAGTGATTGCGCCGGCGGCGTATCGAGAAGTCGCGAACCAAGCAGATATCCGGCGACAAAATCGTCCCCCGCGGGAGTAAATCCGGCCCCGAGGCCGACAAGCCGCGTCAGAACGGTAGGATCACCGAGCTGCGTCAAGACTTCGCGGGCTCGCCGGATAAAATGGTCGTCGCCGGCGCGCGCGGTTGAGGACAACGCGGACAGTAGACTGGCGTCCGCAGCCGGGACGTTTATGAGGTATTCGGTGAGACTGTGCGCGCGCTGAAGAAATTGCGGCAGCTCGCTGGGAGTTCGATCGGGGCCGAGGTATCCGGACCATGACGCCGCGTCGGCAAGCGTCACAAGGACCGCCCGGTTTCCGTCATCAAAACCGATCGTGTTTTCGGTCTTGACGACGCGATCGCCGTCATTGACGGACTGCAGTGTACGCTGGAGGTCGTCCGGATCGATTAGAATCGCGAGATCGCTCATGTTTCCGGCATTGTCGATGAGGGAAAGCAGTCGGTCCTTGAACGGTTTGCGTGCGAGTCTGATATTAATGGCTCGCGCATATCGACCGCTTACCGTTCCGATTTCACCCGATCCAAGATCGGCGACGAGTTCTCCATAGAGAGAAGCGGGGAAATCCCTGCGATTTACCACCCTCCGAGCGTATCAGACACGCTGCAACGACAAAAGACGGACCGTTCCATGCCAAATGCTCCTGTCGTTGACAGGCGCGATCCGGTGATGGTATACGGCGCTCGGAGTAAGTACATGAAAAACACGGCATTTTTATATCCAGGGCAAGGCGCCCAGACCGTCGGGATGGGCAAGGACCTTTACGAGGCGAGCGATGAGATTCGCGCGATCTACAAACGGGCGACGGAGGTTTCCGGTTTTGACGTCGCCGCGCTTGTATTTGACGGCACGGAGGACGACCTCAAGGCCACAGACAAGCAACAGGTGGCGATCACGGTTACGAGTCTGGCCGCGCGGCGGTTTCTGCTCGACCGTGGGATCACGTCGACCGGTGCCGCCGGATTTAGTCTCGGGGAGTACGCCGCGCTCGTCGATGCCGAAGTGATTACGCTCGACGACGTCCTTGTTGCCGTTCGCGAGCGCGGTAACATAATGGAACGCGTGAGTCGCGAGAGCGACAGCGCTGAGGGACCGGCGGGCATGATCGCTGTCGTTGGGATGGATCTCCCGACGGTGGAAGGTATTCTCGCGGAAGCCTCCGTGGCCGACGCCTATCCGGCGTTGTACAACAACCCCGGACAGACCGTTGTTTCTGCCACTGCGACCGGCCTCGATGCCGCCGAGAGCGCCCTCAAGAGTGCCGGCGCGCGGCGCGTCATTCGTCTCAAGACCTCCGGCCCGTTTCATTGTCCGTTGATGTCCGGTGCGCGCGAGGCGTTTGCCGAGGTGCTCAACGCTCTCTCCTTTGCCAATCCGACCAAACGCTATTACTCAAACGTGACCGGAGCGCTCGTGACCACCGGCGACGAGGCGCGAACCTTATGCCTCGATCAGCTTGTGACAACGGTTAACTGGACCGCTGAGATGCTCTCACTGCTCGGGGACGGTTACGATCGTCTGTTGGAAGTCGGACCGGGGACGGTCCTCGCCGGGCACTGGAAAGCGCTGTCCAAATCCACCGAGGTCGGTGACCTCAGCGTTTTCCCGGCAGGCTCTCGCGAACAGATCGAAGCGCTCTGACGCTACCTGGCGTTACCGATTACCGAGATACGATCGTCTCGCCGGCGACGTACTCACAGGCGACTATCTCCTGAACCGGCTCGTTCTTTCGTTCGATGACGACCGATCGGAGCCAGTTGCCGGCCATATAGCCGAGGTTGGAGGAGCCGAGATCTACCGTGTCGATACGTCGATCGAGGAGATCGATTACCGGTGAGTTGTCGAAGCCGGCGAGCATAATCCGTCCGGGAATATCGATACCCCGATGCATCGCCGCCTGGTAGAAGTAAACGGAGAGGACATCGTCAAAGGTGGTGACGGCGTTGACGCCGTCGCGCGCCAGTTGGTCAAACAGCGATTCGTTGATATTCGAGAGCCTCGAGAGATGGATCGTGTCAGCCGGCGTGACGTCGTTGCGCCGACAACCGAGCGCAAATCCCTCGGCGCGTTGTTCGGATATTTCATGGACGGGATCAAACGCCAGGTATACGGGGCGCAACAGCTCGCCGCGTCGTCGTGCCTCGCGGGCGAGATGATCGATCAGCATCGCCATCCCGTCGATGTTATCGCCACAAAAATAGCTGTCTTCGGCATCGACCCGGTTGAGCAGGACAAACGGTATCTGGCGATCAAGAAGTATCTCGCGGAGCGTCGGTTCGGGTCGCGAAAACGCGAAGATACACCCGTCTATCTGGCCGAGACGTTTGTTGTCAAACGACTCGGCGCGTTCGCTCTTGGCGATCGTCACGACGTTTGCCCGCGTCTCGCCGAATCCGCGTTTAATGCTATCGATGAGGTCGGGCAAATCGTAGAAGAAGTGCAAAGCACTCTCTTCATGAAGGGGGAGAAACAACTTGACGTTGAGAATCGTCCGAGCGCTTTGACGACGAATCGGTCTCTTTTCGTAACCGAGACGTTCGGCTACGCCGCGGATGAGGCGCGCTTTCTCGTCGCTGATCAAGGTTGAATTGTTGAGAACGCGGGATACCGTACTAACCGATAGACCAACCTCGCGAGCTACATCGTAGATTGTTACCCGTCTTCTCCGCGCCATCGGAACGGATCTGAGTGTAGCGTGGATATCTACACACCGCAAGGAAATCGTTTCGTGCAACCTTTGCTTGCCTCCGCGTACGCGCGTGACTACTGTAAACCTTCATGAGTTCGACGCACGAAACCGGTGAGAACATACTTGGAACCAGTCCGATCGGACCGCTGCTCGTCAAGATGGCAGTACCGGCGATCATTGCAATGGGCGTCAACGCGTTGTACAACGTGGTCGACACGATCTTTGTCGGTCGAATTGTCGGTCCACTGGGAATCGGCGGAATAGGTATCGCCTTTCCGGTACAGATCGTCGTCCTCGCCGTGGCGTTGTTGGTCGGCATCGGATCGGCCTCGGCGATATCGCGGAGCCTGGGCCGCCGACAACCGGAGCGCGCCGCCGAGATCCTGGGGAATGCTCTTGTCCTCATTCTCGGTGCCGTGTTCGTTGTCGTGGTGTTCGCCATGGTGTTTCTCGACGACATTCTCTACGTGCTCGGCGCCACCGAAGCGCTTCGACCGTACGCGCGCGATTACCTGTCTATCATCCTTCCCGGCTCGCCCTTTGTCGCGATGGCGATCGTGGCCAACAACCTCATTCGTTCCGAGGGTAAGTCACAAACGGCGATGATCGTCATGTTGCTCGGCGCCGGCCTCAACATCGTCCTCGATCCGATCTTTATCTACTTTTTGGACCTTGGCGTGCGCGGCGCGGCGATCGCGACGGTGATCAGTCAAGCGGTCTCCTTTCTTTACGCGGCCCATTTCTACCTGTCCAGGCGTAGCGTTATCCCCGTGTCGCTGCGCCACATCCGTTTTGATCTGTCGATTTCGCGGGAAGTTGCTTCGCTCGGATTGGCGAGCTTTATACGCCAGATCTCCCAGAGTGTGTTTGTCGTCATCACAAACAACGCGCTGCGGGCCGTGGGCGACGAGATCGCCATCGGCGCGTTCACGGTAATCAACAAGTTGTTAATTTTTTCCATTATGCCGCTCATCGGGATCGCCCAGGGATTTCAACCGATTGCCGGATACAACTACGGCGCCGGTAATATGTGGCGGGTCCGCCAGGCGGTCCGGATTGCCAATCGCGCCACGATAACGATCGCACTGTTCTACTTTGCCGTGGTGATGATCTTTCCGCGGATGGTATTCGGCGCGTTTACGACCAATCCCGCCCTGCTCGACACCGGGGCGGAGGCCCTGCGTATCGTTTCGCTGGCGATCGCCCTTGTTGGACTGCAGTTGGTGGGCGCGGTGTTTTTCCAATCGGTAGGAAAGGCCGGACCGGCCTTTGTCCTCGGATTGCTCCGCCAGGCGATCCTGCTTATCCCCTTGGTGATCGTCCTTTCCCGCGTGTTTGGAACGATCGGTGTGTGGTGGTCGTTTCCGATCGCCGACGCGATCGCCGCGCTCGTTACGACACTGTGGCTCAGGCGGGAGATGAAAAAGCTCAACATCCTTGATTGCGAAGCTCCCGAGGCTCCGCCCGGATGCGAGTAGCGTCGCCTGCGGTCTAATCCCAGCGAAAAAGCGCCGCGGACAAGAGCAGCATGACGACCGTCAGGCTGCCGAGAACGAGCACGTGCGGCGCGATCTCAATAAGACCGGCTCCGTCGAGCATGATCGCTCGCGCTCCTTCAACAAAATGGGTCAGCGGCAGCATTCGCGAAAAACTACGCAGGGCGGCGGGCGCGTTTTCCAGCGAGAAAAAGAGCCCGGAGAATATCAGCATTGGGATTGTCAGCACGTTCATTAATCCGGAGGTCAACTCCTCACTGCGCAGGCGCGAGGCAAAAACAAGACCGATCGCGATCATGCAGAGAATGGCAAGAACGGTCAGCAAAATCAGGTTTAGGTAGGAGCCATTCATCACAAATCCGAGAAAGGCGTTTGTACCGGCGTAGACGACGACCGAGGTGACCACGACGATAACCAGGCGGCTCGCGGCCTGTGCGCTTACAAATGTGAGCGCACTCACCGGCGTCGCCTTGAGGCGTTTGAGAACACCGTTTTTACGGTAGCGGACGATAACAAAACCGACACCGAACAGACAGCTGAACATCATGTTCATGCCGATAATTCCGGGAACGAGCCAATCGACATAGCGGATCGGGCTCCCGGTCACCTCCTGTTCCACAAATGCTCTGCCGCTCCAGGTTGCCATCTGCGCCTCAAAGATAATCCGCAGGATAGGGCCGTTCGGCGACTCGGAGTTGATGTAGTACGCCCCCGTATCAAAGTCGATCGCCATGTCGAGTTGGTGCCGACGAACGCGTTCGATCACCTCATCAAGCGCCGGACCGAGCGGCGGCGATTGATATTCAACAAACTCGATCTGATCGATCTCGAGAAACGGAACGTCCGGCTCGGGAGTTCCGACGATACCGACGGTAAACGCCTCCTGCGTACCTCCGGAGAACGCAAAGGCAAACCCAAACACGAGGACAATTGGGAATATCAGATTCCAGAAAAACGTGCCGCGATCGCGGAGAAACTCCATCGTTCGGGCTTTAAACATCGCTCTAAACTTCTGCATCGCGTGAGTCCTCAGGTTCTCAGGGATGTACCGGTAAGCTTGAGAAACAGATCTTCAAGATTCGGCTTGTGTATGTTGAGTCCGTCCAGATTGGCCTGGTCGGCGAGCAAATCTTTCATCGTCATATCGAGATTGCTGGTGACGATTTCCATCTGTTCGTCTTTCTCCGGTCCGGCCGGTAGTCGTACCACGACTCCCTCAAAGTGTCGCTCAATAAGGCGCTCGGGGGTATCGATCTCGAGAATCTTGCCGTGATCCATTATCGCAATCCGGTCGCAAAGCAGTTCCGCCTCTTCCATGTAATGCGTTGTCAGGACCACCGTTGTGTTCTCGGCGCGGATCTTGGCGATAAGACCCCAAAAGTTTCGGCGGGCCTGCGGATCGAGACCGGTCGTCGGCTCGTCGAGAAAGACTATCTCGGGGTACGGCACGATCGCGAGCGCGAGTAAGAGGCGCTGCCGCTGACCACCCGATAGTTTACGGTTATCGCGATTGATGATGTCGCCAAGCGAGCAGATCTCGATCATCTCATCCATCGGGCGCGGATTTGGATAGAACGCCTGAAACATCGTGAGCGTCTCGCGCACGGTGATAAACTCGGGCAACGCCGTCGATTGAAACTGAATTCCGACCTTTTCCTTGAATCGGCGACCGATCGGTTTGCCGCGGAAAAGCGCTTCACCGGCGGACGGTGAGAGGATCCCCTCCATGATCTCTATCGTCGTTGTTTTACCTGCGCCGTTTGGTCCGAGGAGTCCAAAACAGATCTGTTCCGGGATTTCGAAGGAGACTCCATCGACGGCCGTGACCGCCCCATACGCTTTTGCGATGTTGCGGACTTCCATTATGTTTGCCATTTGCTTTGAATGTACGGTCCGTCTTACCGACCGTCAAACCGGGCACCGAGTATAAGCGTTGCAGCGCGCCCGAGCGCGTCGGCGAGGTTGCGCTTAAAATCACGTGCCGCAACGGTATCGGCGCTGTCGGTTATCGCCCGGACCTCACACCAGGGGACGGCCGCGAGGCGGGCTGCGCGCGCCGCTCCGGCGCCCTCCCAGGCGACTGCGATCGCCTGCGTATCGCGGGCGATCTCCCGAGCGCGTCCCGGGGAGACGACGTCCTCGTCTCCGCTGGCAACGATCCCCTGAAACACGCGGTCCGATTCAGCCCCGGCGTCGACAAGCACTTTTACGAGCGCCGGATCCGTTTGGAAACGAGGAAGCGGGGCGTCGACGTCGAAGCGCTCTTTGTAGTCGTGCTCCACGACTTCGGTTGCGATAACGATATCGCCCGCCTCCAAGTCGCCTCCGATTGCGCCCGCGGCTCCGACGGAGATTACTCGATCAAAAACGGGATTCTCGGCGAGCGCCCATGCGGTACGCGCGGCAAACTCCGCTTTGCCGTGTCCGCCGCGCAACAGCGCAACGTCCAGCCGACTAAACACGAGCGGCGTCGCCGGTCTGCGTTTGTTCACCGCAAGGTCGGGCTCCCCGTGGCGGACTAACGCGCTCCGTACGGCGCGCAGCTCGATTTCAAGCGGGGCAACGATCAGCGTCATCGCCCCAACGTAGCGATTCCGTGGGTAAAAAAAAACCCCCGCACACGCGGGGGCTTAAACTCTGATCGTTTATTCTACTTCTTGATCTCATCCCAGTTGATGAGAAGGTTGAGGAGAATTCCGACGATCGCTGCCAGACCAAGTCCGCCAAAGCTGAACGTACCAAAGTCGATGCTCGATCCGACCGCGCCACCACCGGCAATCTGTCCGATTGCGCCGGTGCCCAGTCCGAGAACCAACATCGCGGCGACGATGATCAGTTTCTTGGCGTCGCCGAGATCCACCTTGGCGTCCACCATGTTTTTTACGCCGATCGAGGAGATCATGCCAAAGAGCAGGATCGAGATTCCTCCGATGACCGGCGCCGGAACCGTTCCGATCAGGGCGGTAAACTTGGGAATCAGCGAAAGCACAATCGCGAAGATCGCGGCAATTCGCATAACCCATGGGTTGTATACACCGGTAAGCGCGACCGCGCCGGTGTTCTCGCTGTAGGTCGTGTTCGCCGGGCCGCCAACCAGTGCGGAGAGGCTCGTGGCGATTCCATCGCCGAGCAGCGTGCGGTTGATACCCGGATCTTCGATAAAATCACGGTCGACGACGTTGCCGATAGCGAGGACGTCGCCAAAGTGCTCGACCATCGTCACGATCGCGATCGGTACGGTAAAGCTTATAGCCGCCCAGGAAAAGCGTGGGCTTGAGAAAGCGGGAAGGCCAAACCACGCCGCATCACGGACGCTCGAGAAATCGACGATACCGAGAATCAGGGCGAGCACGTAACCGGCGACGATCGCCAGGAGAACCGGCAGGAGAGACAGAAAGTCCATCTTCCACCGCGGGAATACAACTTTTACAAAAATTCCGGCCGCAAAGGTAAACAGGGCGAGTCCCCAGCTACCCAGGACACCGATCTGCGCCTGAATATTGCCGACGTATCCATCGGTCGCGTTTAAGATGGCGACGGGGGCGAGGATAACGCCGATGAGGATGATGACCGGGCCGGTTACGTGCGGCGGGAGAATCCGGTGAAGGACGTCGCTCGATACAAAGGTGAAGATTATCGAGACGACCACGTAGAGCAAGCCGGCGACAAAAATACCGCCGAGCGCGTACGGTAAGCCCTGCGACTGTCCCACAACGATGAGAGCCGGGATAAACGCAAAGGAACTTCCCAGGAACACCGGCATCTTGAACTTGGTAAGAATGTGAAAAATCCACGTTCCCACACCGGCCGCGAACAGTGTCACGCCGATATCTAATCCGGTAAGAATCGGAACCAGCACGGTCGCGCCAAACATGACGAACGTATGCTGCAACCCCAGAACAACGGTCTTACCGCCTACAGGTTGATTGAGAGAATCCGACATAGTGTGTCTCCTTCCTCATGTAAATGTTGTTCGGGCATTTTGCCCCCCACAAAGATTTTGTTTAGTGTACTCGTGATTGAATGGATTGCAAGCGCTTTTGTGTACCAAGCTTGTGATATCGCTTTGTTTTTTGTTCGAGACGGGTCACGGCCACGCCGTGGCGGTGGAAGAGCGTATCGACGAAATCGGCGAGTTTTTAGAGCGTAGATATTTTTTACTATTTAATTAATTGACATAATTATTTTGATCCTCTAAGGTTTTTTCCCGGGAGGCTGAGTGCGGCCGCTAATCAGAATATTTGACGATCCGAAGATCGAGCGCTTGTACCGCCTAAAAGACTTCCGGGTGCGTCTCCGGGACACCCGTATCGTTGTCCTTGTCTCCGGGATCCTTTACTTCCTTACGCTTCTTGAACACCTTCCGAACGCCGCAACGATGGACGCGTTTATACCCTTGCTCCTGATTCGCGGGAGTATGCTGAGCCTTGCCGTTTTCGCGGCGATTGTACTGCCGAGGTCGATACGTCATCCGTCGACCAATCTGTACCTGCTCCTGTACCTCGTCGGCTACGGTGTTTCGGAATCGTATGAACTCTACGCTGCCGTTAGTAGCTGGTCTCACGGCGCATACCCGGTAGTCGTGCTCATGATCCTGGCGTTTTACTTTTTTGTGCGATTCGATTTTCGAGTTCAAGTTGCCGGCGGCGTCATCGTCTCAGCGATGTACACCGTTTCGGTCGCCATCACCCAGAACGGTCCGATCATCGGCTATTCGAGCGTCGCTCTGCTGTTCTTGCTCGTGAACGGTATCGGTATCTACTACTACTCGGCGAGCGAGGTGCGTTCGCGACGTGAGTTCTTCCTGTTGGTACAGGAGCGGGCGCTCAACAAGAGACTGCGTGAGGAAACCGCGACAAATCAGGCCCTCCTTGTGGAACTCCAACATCGCTCGGCAACGGACAGCCTCACCGATCTCGCCAATCGACGGGCGTTTGAAGAACACCTGTCGCGACATCTCCAGCAGGCACAACGACACTCCCGTCGCCTCTCACTCGTTCTTCTGGACATCGACAGCTTTAAGGCGATAAATGACCGCAACGGCCACCTTGCCGGTGACGCGGTTCTCAAGCAGGTTGCCACTGTCCTGCGTGATGCGTCGCGCGGCGAGGACCTCGCCGGACGTCTCGGCGGTGACGAGCTTGGAATCATCTTGCCGGAAACGGACAACGCCGGTGCGTTCTCCACGGCCCAGCGGGTATTGGAGTCGATTAACCGAATTGAGGTGACCCCCGCAGCCGAGGACAAAGTACGAGCGAGCATCGGCGTCGCCACCCTGGCGGATGACGAGTCAATCGAAAAATTCTGGGATCGGGCCGACCGCGCGCTGTACTGTGCAAAGGGCGAGGGCGGGAACCGCGTAGTGAATACTGATCGCTGCGGCGTGCTTTCGATTTCGTGATCCGCTCGTTTCGAATTTGTGACACGCAACAATCGGGTTGACAAGTAAAATAAGCTGGCGGAAAATAATCTACCCCTTCTGAAACGAGGAAATGCCGATGCTTCACGATTTTTCGTACTCTCGGCCGCGTTCATTGGCGGAAGCTCTCACATTTTTGTCCGATCACGGTACCGAGACCGCCGTCTTTTCCGGCGGGACCGACCTGTTTGTTTCGCTCCGCGCGGGATTGGAACGGCCGAAGTACGTCATGGACCTCAAAGGGATACCGGAACTCAAGGCGCTTGAGTTTGACGAGACAAACGGCTTGTCGATTGGCGCGTGCGTGACGGTAAACGAGCTCATCGATTTTCCGGCCGTAAACAAGCACTATCGTGTGTTATACGACGCCGCCCAGGAACTGGCCACTTTTCAACTGCGCAATCGAGCCACGGTAGTTGGTAACGTTGTCACCGCATCGCCGTGCGGCGACACAAGCTCGCCGCTCATGACCCTCGGCGGCGAGGTGACGCTCGCCTCCGCGGCGGGCCAGCGTACGATACCCATGGGCGATTTTATTACGGGTGTCAAAACGACGATGATCCTCCCGGAGGAGATCGTCCTCAAGATAGACGTACCGACAACCTGGGCCGGAGCACCCGGCGGATACAAAAAGCTAAAACGAATTAAAGGCCACGATCTGGGCCTGGTCATGGTGGCTATGGTTCGCCATGCCAAGGCGATTCGGGTAACGATCGGGTCCGCCGCGCCGACGCCGGTACTGCTGCCGGATTTTGCGCCGGCCGCGACTGCCGCGGAGATTCAGGACGCAGCGCAACGGGCGATCAACCCGATCGACGACGTACGGTGCTCCAAGGACTATCGCCGTTTTATGGTGGACGTTTACATCAAACGTCTGATGGAGGAGGTGGCCTCGTGAGCGCGATTTTGTTCATCGTAAACGGACAACGGTACGACCGGGAGGTCGAGGACCGTAAGACGCTCCTGCACTTCCTCCGGGAGGACCTCGGACTCACGGGTACAAAGGAAGGGTGTGGCGCCGGCGAATGTGGTGCCTGCACCGTCATACTCGACGGTCGAGCCGTAAACTCCTGTCTCGTACTCGCGGCGGAGGCCGACGGCTCGAAAATCGAAACGATTGAAGGCGAGTCGGCCGAAGGATCACTATCTCCAATTCAAGCTTCTTTTGACCGACATCATGCCGTCCAGTGCGGATTTTGCACCGCCGGGATGGTCATGACCGTAAAGGACCTGCTGAGGAGAGTTCCCAATCCGTCGCGGGAAGAGGCGATTGACGGGATCGAAGGGAATTTCTGTCGATGTACAGGGTACGAACAGATTATCGAGGCCGTGCTTGATGTTGATGCCCGGGCTCCCGAGGTGAAGGAGCATACCGATGCTTGAAGCGACACCTGCCGAACAGCTCAGCCAGGTCGGACGGCATACGCGCCGCATTGACGCCGTTGAGAAACTCACCGGGTCGGCGACCTACGTCAGCGACATGGCGCTCCCGGGGATGCTCTACGCGAGGGTTAAGACGAGTCCATTTGCCCGGGCAAGGATCAAATCGATCGATACAAAGGCCGCGGAGTCGATGCCCGGAGTCAGAGCCGTTCTTACGGGTCACGAACTCAGCTACAAGCTCGGCCTTTACGTGGTCGATAAAGACATTCTCGCCCGGAACGAGGTCCGCCACTACGGTGAGGCCGTGGCCGCCGTCGCCGCGGACTCCCTTGTGATTGCCCAAGCCGCGGTAGAGGCGATCGTTGTCGAATACGAAGAGTTGACGCCGGTACTCCATCCGCTCAAAGCGCTCGAGGACGACGCGCCGTTGGTTCACCCGGATCTCGGCGAGTACTCCTACATGGAGGCGGCCTTTACGCCCAAGCCGGGCACCAATATCGCCAACCATACTAAATTACGCAAGGGCGATGTCGAGCGTGGATTTGCCGAGAGTGAGTTTATCGTCGAACGTGAGTACACCAATCCCTCGGTTCAACACGTTCCGATGGAGACACACGTTGCTATCGTCCAGTGGGAACTCGGCGATGTGATCACGATTCACTCCAGCGCCCAATCCCCGTTTACGGTACGGAATTTGTTCTGCAATACCTTTAAGCTGCCGCACCGCAACGTTCGCGTATGCGTGCCATACGTCGGTGGTGGATTCGGCGGGAAAGCCGGAATCGGGATCGAGCCGCTTGTTGCCCTTTTATCTAAGAAAGCCGGCGGGCGTCCCGTCAAGCTTACCGCGACCAGGGAGGAAGAGTTCAGCCTCCTCCCGTGTCGCAGCCAGCTCACCTACCGCATTAAGACCGGCGTTTCCCACTCGGGTAAGATCCTCGCCCAGGAGATGACGATGTACTGGGATTCCGGGGCCTACGCCGATTACGCCGTAAACGTCACGCGGGCGTCCGGCTACTCGGCCGGTGGTCCGTACGAGATCCCCAACGCTAAAGTCGACGCCTATACGATCTACACAAACAAGCCATTTGGTACCGCGTATCGGGGATTTGGCCACGTTGAGTTCTTTTGGGGCCTCGAGCGGCATATGGATCTTGTCGCGCGAGCGATCGAGATGGATCCCCAGGAGTTTCGTCAGATCAACACTCTCAAACCGGGAGCAACGACGCTGACCGGCGAGAAGATCACCAAAAACACCGGCAATATCGATGCCTGCCTGACAAAAGCGGCGGAGATGATCGGTTACGGCGATGTAAGCAAAGAAGAGATCGCGCGTGGTCGTGGGAAAAAAATCGGGAAAGCTGTTGTGGGCCTCCACAAGGCGCCGGCGATGCCGCCGTTTACCGCAACAGCCGTGATCCTCAAAATGAACGAAGACGCGACGGTGACCGCCAACCTCTCACTTGTCGATTACGGCCAAGGCACCTACACGGCGGTGGCCCAGATGATCGCCGAGCGACTCCGCTTTCCGATCGAACGTGTCAAAGTTGCCTTTGAGTCTGACACCGATCGTGATCCGTATGATTGGCAGACGGTAGCCTCAAAAGGCCTCCTTCTTTCCGGAAACGCGGCGATACTCGCGGCGGACGATTTGTTGGCCAACGCCTACGCCGATGCAGCCCAGATTCTTCGCGCAAACACACGGGACCTCGATCACGACGGGGATGGCGTATTTATCAAACACCACCCGGAATCAAGAGTAGATTTTTCCCGGCTCGCGATCGGGTATGCGTACCCAAACGGAAACGCGATCGGCGGACCACTTGTCGGCGTTGGCCGCTACATCGCCCAGGGTCTTTCCAACCTCGATAAAGAGACGGGTCAAGGGCACCCGGCGATCGATTGGACCTACGGCGCCCACGGTCTTACGGTCGCGGTTGATCCGGAAACCGGCGAATACGACATCCTCAAAGTAGCGTCGGTCTTTGACGCCGGGCGGGTCGTTAATCCCGGTGCGTTCCGCGGGCAGGCGATCGGCGGGATGATCCAGGGGCTCGGGACCGCGACCGTTGAGGGCTACATCTACGACGAGCGCGGGCGACTGCTCAATCCTTCATTTACCGACAACAAAATTCCTACCGCTCGCGATATACCGCATGAGATCGAGATTTTTGGCGTCGAAACGCCGCAGCTCGACGGGCCCTACGGCGCCCGCGGGATTGCCGAGCATTCGATGATTTCGGTCGCGGCGGCGCTCGGCAATGCGATTCAAAACGCAACCGGGGCCGAGCTCACCCATATGCCGCTTCGGGCGGAGGACGTATGGCGGGCGCTCAACCAGAAGGTGGCGATCGACAACTGGATCACAAAAACACCCACGGGGAGTTGCAAATCCGCGGCCGAGCTCCGACGCCTCGACTGCGTGTGAGGTACGACTCGCCACGTGAAGTTTCCGGGTATTAAGGTTGGGGCCGAGATTACGATTACGCGGCAGGTAACCGAGGCAGATACCCTCGGCAACCACCTACCGGCCCACGTCGGGGCGTTGTTTTCCACCCCGGCCCTCGTCTCGCTCATGATCGAGGCGGCGACGCGGATGGTTCACCCGCTTATGCCGGACGGTTTTATGACCGTCGGAAAGAGCGCGGAGGTTACCCATGATCATCCGAGCGTCCTGCACGATACGATCCGCCTGACGGTTCGCATCGCCGAGTTCGACGGCTATCACATCCGGATCGCGATGGAAGCCTACGACGATCGAGGTATGCTCGGTCATGGTAACCACGTGCGGACGATCGTGAACACGCGGTGGATGGCGCTAAAGATGGCCCATCGAATCGCTCAAGACTAGTTCCCCGTGGGTATCCAGGCAGACTGCGTGGTTCCGGCCGCGGGTGCCGCAACACGATTCGGAGCGCCAAAGGCCGTTCAAACGTACCGCGGTATTCCGATGATCGTTCGCGTGCTCGACGCGGCACGTACATACTGTTCACGATGCATAGTCGTCACGGGGTGTCACGAGAAAGCGGTCCGGGCGGCGGTAGATCCCATGCCCGGTGTCGTTACCGTCCACAATAAAAATTGGTCGGCGGGGATGATCTCGACGATCGCACGCGGTGCCGCTGAGGTGCTCGCTCCGTGGTTTTTTATCACTCCGGCCGATATGCCCGCGATTCCGGCAAAAACCTACGATACTCTCATGTCCGTCGCCGAAGAGCTCGATCCAAATCAGCCGACGTCGATCGCGCCGATTTTTAACGACCGCCCCGGTCATCCGGTGCTGGTATCGGGCGCTGTACGGCCGACGCTCGCCGAGAGCTGGTCCCGCTTCACGTCAATGCGCGATTTTCTCCGCCAGTTTCCCCGTCACGAGGTCTCAGTCGATGATGCCGGCGTTGTATTTGACGTCGATACCCCGAAGGATCTTCACGCGGGGCCACCACCAACGTAGATAGACAGCTTTGGCCGCCGCCTATGATCCGCGTGGCTGACTCAACTCGACGAGCGTGGACTCGAGAATCTGAGTCAATTGCCGAATCTCCCGTCGTCGTTTTGCTCCCTCAATCCGGTCTATTGCAATTGCACGTCCAACAACGACCGTGCAGGATCGCCCTCGCCCTCGCCACGGTCGACGGTCACCAATTGTGTATCCGGCCGAGCGCTGAAGGAGGTCATCGAGGAGCAACAGATATTCGACAAATCGCGCGTGCAGGGAACTCTCGGGAACGATCTTCTTGCCCTCCAACTCGGCAAGGTAGTCAAACTCGGCGTAGAGCAAGACATCGGCACATTGCATGTGGCGCGCTACCAATTTCGCTTCCGTTGCCCCCGCATCCGCGGCGATTCGGGTGACCGATCCCGGGTCGCCCCGTTCTGATGGAAACAAGCGTTCCCAGTATTGCTGTCGGATACGAAACACGCGGTCGAGCGAGTCGCGGTCACCATGAATGTCAAACAGGCGCTCCGCCCGCGACAATAGAATGCCGAGGAGAAACGCGACGCGGTTCTGCAGATCGTTTATGCGCTCTCGCCACGGAACGGTCACTGGGGACGCTCGTTGGTCGTGGTGGTGCTCGACGCTGAGGCGCTTGTACAGATCGGGAACCTCGCGTTTATGAATCGTCAAAAGCTGAGACACGGCTCGTTCCCATAGTTCGACGAGCGACGTGACGGGGGAGTCCGCGATTTTACGAGACCGTATCTGAGCCTCATGCTTCGATATACCGATCCTCCGAGCAATGCGATAGGCGACCGTGATCGCGCAACGCCAGCGCCGATCCGGATAGCGGTACTCCAAAGCGATCGGTATGACGGCGACCGATTTCCCGTCTGTTCGCGTCATAGCCGCCTCGACGGCAAGTGCGGCGGCACCCCGTTGATTTGGCGCCGACCGGTAGTTGCGATAGGTGACTTGCCCCTCGGGAGCGAGAACAAACGGGGCGCTGGACGTCCGTATCGCCGTAAATACGGCTTCCATACTCGCGCGATTTACCGCGTCATGGAATACGGAGATCGCCCCGCCGCGCGGCAACGCCCACGAAACGACCGCTCCGCCCCAAATCGGCACGTCGCGACCGTAGATAAACACGGGATACCCGCCGTCGGCGACGCGGCGCCCGGCCTCCCGGAGTGATTTGTACAGTACGGAATAAAGAACGATCGGGTCATCGGCCGACGGGTGGCGAAACGCAACGATCGGAAACAGCTCCGGGTCCCGGAAAAGACGTATCAACCGGTCGCGACCGCGAACCCCCGTCAAGCGGACTCCCTGAACGTAACGCAGGTAGAACCCGCTTAAACCGCCCAGGGCCCAAATGAGAAATCGATTTGGTCGGGCGGGGATCGCCGCGAGCGGTCGCCCGGCACGTATTGGAATACCACGAAACGGATCAAGGCGTTTCACGTGGGAGTAATTGTACTATAGAAGTCCGGTAGGAAATGGGACGTTGAGGAGGTAGCGGAAGAGAACAAAAAAAGCGAATACGGCGATCACGGCAACGATAATCGCTCGCCTGGTCCCAACGTGGGCGCGAAACGTGATCGTTCCCATCGCCGCGACGCCGATGACGCTGGCAATAAGCAATCCGACAACGGGGATAAGCGCCGTCCAGACGATCATCACCGCCATCATCGTTCCCGACTTGAGGTGGCGCTCGCTCGCGTCTCCGGTGGCAATCTGTATCTTCGGGCCGTGACCCAGGAGCGTCAGAACCAGAAGAATAGTGGCAAGGGTGACGACTATTCCGGCGATAACCTGCGGATAGAGCCGACTGAGCTCTCGATATTCGTAGGCGGCAAAAAACCAATAACCGCCAATTGCCAACACGATAATCGCCGATAGAAGGTTGCGTGTTCGCTGTGTCATCACAGGCTATCCTGTTGAGAGATCGAATCGGCAAGCCGCGAGCGTTTGCCGTGTCCTGTTTTATAGTGGACGACGATCGGCGTCACGATCGAGACGACCGATAGGACGATTAACACAAGAGAGATCGGGCGAGTAAAGAACACCACAAAGAGCGAACCGCCGGCCCGTCCCATAAGAATCGACTGCAGTAGGCCCTGCTCGGCGATCGGCCCGAGGATAAGGCCGAGCACAATTGGTCCCGGAAGGAATCCCGCTTTTCGCAATGCATGGGCGATAATTCCAACGATGACCATCGTGTAGATATCCGCGACGTTGTTGTAGATCGAATACGCACCGATCATCGAAAGAAATATGATCAAAGGCGCGAGCGTCTGCACTTTGGTCCGTTGCATAATCGCGGCAACGGCCCTTCCGAGGATGATCCCCAAAGGAAGAATCGCGATGTTTGCGAGAATAAGAGAGAAAATAAACGCGTAGGTGATCGATCCGTGGTAGGTGAACAACTCCGCCCCGGGGCGCATTCCCTGAAGAAGGAGCGCGCCAAACAAGACCGCAGCCGGAGGAGCTCCGGGGACTCCCAGGGTAAGCATCGGCACGAGCGAACCGGCGACGGCGGCGTTGTTAGCTGTCTCCGCCGCAGCAACGCCGTCCATAATGCCCGTACCGAATTTTTCCTTTGTTTTGCTCGCTCTGAGCGCCTCGTTGTAGCCGACCAAACCGGCGATGTTACCCCCGGCTCCCGGAATGATTCCGACGATCGTACCGAGGATCGCAGATCTGAGGAGCAACCACGGCTTGCGGATCAGGGCATGGAAGACGCGTAATACCATTTTGCGACGACGTTTGTAGGGAACAACCGCATCACTCCCGCTGCCGCTTGTCTCCGCCATCCGAAGTACTTCGGGTATACAGAAAAATCCGATCAGGGCCGGAATCAGCGAAATACCGTTTTGCAACGCCAGAGTTCCAAAGTTGTACCGGACGGCACCTTGGATGGGGGCAATTCCAATTGTCGAAATGAGCAGGCCTATCGCCCCGCCGATCAGGCCTTTGAGCATCGACCGCGGCGATACGGCGGCGATAATCGTCAGACCAAACACCGCCAACCAGAAGTACTCGGGCGGACCAAACTGGAGACTCGCGCGCGCGAGCGGCGGTGACAGGAATATCAAGAATCCGACACCGATCAATCCGCCGATTACCGACGCGAGCGTCGCAGTCGTAATTGCCCGATACGCCTCGCCTTTTTGCGCCATCGGATAGCCGTCAAACGTTGTGGCGATCGCCGAGGGCGTCCCCGGCGTATTAATCAGAATCGCCGAGAACGAACCTCCGTAGATCGCACCTGAATAGATCGCTCCCAGCAATACAAGCCCGTACACCGGCGACATCGTAAAGGTGAACGGCACCAATAGCGCGATCGCCATCGTCGCCGTGAGACCGGGCAGCGCGCCGACGAGGATACCGGCGGCCACCCCAATCGCGACGAGAAGTAAACTGATCGGGTCGAGAACCGCGGTCAGCGCCGAGAGCAACATCGGACCCATTGATTTCTAGATTTCGCCGAGCTCGCGCAGGACGGTTTCGATCTCCATGGAACGGCGATCGAGATATGCGGCAAACTCGGCCGCGCCGATCGAATGAGTCACAAAACCAAGCTCTTCCATCTGTGCTCGAAACTCCGCGTTCTCGCTGACCTCAGCGAACGCAGCTTCGAGAACCGCGACAACCTCGTCGGGCGTGTCCGGCGGCACACAAACGCCGCGATCGATTCCAGCGGTCATCTCGTAGCCCGCTTCGAGAAAGGTTGGTACCTCCGGCAACGCGTTAAAACGCTCCTCGGTTCCAATGGCAAGAACCTTCATCTCGGCTTGGTGTGACAAGAGGTCGTTTGAGTTGGCCATGATGACTTGAGAGTGACCGCCGAGGAAGTTGGCGACCGACGGGGCTGCGCCGGTAGCGGGGATGTACGTAAACTCCGCACCGGTCAGGTGCTGTAATTGTAGGAGCGCGAGATGGTGTCCCGAGTGCGTTCCCGAACCGGTAACCGTAACCTCGCCCGGATTGGCGAGCGCGTACTCCACCAGTTCCTCGATTGTATCAAACTGACTATCGGGGGCCACCGCGACGCCGATTGGTGTGGTCTGAAACAGGTAGACCGGCTTTAGATCGGCAGTCTGGTAACCGGCGTCTTCGCGCACCAGGGGTTGAATAATGATATGCGGAATGTTGTTTCCACTGATCGTGTATCCGTCGGGATCGGCGGTAATGAGGTTGGCCCATGCCAGCGCTCCACCGGCGCCGGGTTGATGACGCAGGGTAACGTTTACGCCCAGCGCGTCCTCAAGAAACGGTTTTTGATAGGTCGCCGTTACATCGGACTGTCCGCCCGGATTAAACGGGATGACATAGGAAATCTGCCGACGGGGGAATTCGGCAGTCTCTTCCGTACCTGTCGCAAAAGAAAACGATGCGGCGACGAGGAGTAGAACACCGATGACGGCGATCCTTGCTAATCTCGATACTCTCATATTGACCTCCTGGTGTGGTTGTGACAGCTGACGGTATACGGTCAGCGCCGTGAATAAATTTGCGGATTGACGATATGTCGCGGACGTTTCCCCTGCAGGACACGCACGAGTTCGTCCATCCCTAGTTCCATGTTTTGGATGTGGCTCTCCTCCGAGTACCACGCTATGTGCGGCGTTATAACCGCGTTCTCCATCGCCAACAGCGGTTCATCGCCGGTCGGGGGTTCGGTCTCGAGGACGTCGATGCCCGCTCCCCCGATCTTGTTGGCGCGTAACGCCGATTCGAGCGCCTCACGATCGACAATTGCGCCTCGCGCAGTGTTGACGACGACCGCCTCCGGTTTCATGTACGAGAGCGTTTCGGCGTCGATAAAATGGTAGGTCTCATCCGTAAGTGGCGTATGGATCGTCAGATAGTCGACGGCTTCGAGCATCGGTTGGAAATCGTAATACCGCTCAACGCCGAGGAGGGCAAATACGTCGTCATCGAGGTACGGATCGTAGGCGACGACCTTCATGCCAAGGGCGTTTGCCATACGGGCACTGTTGCGCCCAATTCGCCCGAGACCCAGCACGCCGAAGGTTCGCGTTCGGAACGAATAGATCGGCCGTGCCTGCTTGTAATCCCAGCCGCCGTCGCGCACATGTTTGTCGAGGCCGTGGATTTTTCTCCCGACAGTTAGCGCGAGCGTGATGGCATGCTCAGCCACCTCGTTGCTGCAATAGACAGGAGAGTTGGAAACGACGATTCCTCGCTCAGTCGCGGCTTCAACGTCGACGACGTCGTAGCCCACGGACAGCGTCATGATCAGTCTACATTTGGTCGCGGTCTCGATCATCTCGCGAGTAATCGCGCGACCGATGACGACCAGGGCGTCGGCTTCCCGCAGATTATTCTCGAGCTCGGCGTCGTTCATTCCTTTGGTCGAGATAAAGCGAGCGTTTATCTCGTGGGCACGAGACTCAAAGTACGAGAAGTCGGGAAACTTCATAAACAGGCGGTCGCCGAGAAAAAGGATTGTCGTCATCAAATCCCCCACCTGTGTGTACCGTGCGTCGGCGCTCGCGCACAAGGCATACGCGGGAACGGCGGACACCGTGACCAGAATGGTGAGCGAGATGCCGTTATTCTTGGATGATATGGATAAAAAAGATTAGTGAACGGTAGAAGGTTATCGTTCACTTCATAAAAAACCCGGGCCGCCTCGCGGCGGCCCTCCACACACAGCTCCGGATTTAAACCTTAGCCGCGTTTGATCGAAATCTTGCGCGGTTTGGCCTCGGCACGCTTGGCCAGCGTAAGGCTCAACACGCCGTTTTGAAATCGCGCCTCGATCTTGTTGGCGTCGGCGTCCTTCGGCAGCGCAAAGCTTCGGCGAAAGCTACGCGCAGTGCGCTCGCGAAGCAGGTACTTCGCATTCTCGTCTGCGTTCTCGTTGTCCGAGTTAGCCTCCGCACTGATAACGAGGAGCTCATTCTCGACATGCACGTCGATCTGCTCATCGGTAAAACCGGGCAGGTCCGCCTCGACCTGATACTCGTCATCGGTTTCCCGCACGTCGACGGCGGGGCGTGAGTTTGACCAGCTCGGCATCGAACCAAATACGGAATCAAAGAGCCGATCGAAATCACTCATCGAAGTACTCATTGCGGTCTGTCCGCTTCGTGGACGTCTTACGGTAAGATAGTTCATGTTCTATCCTCCCTAAATTATTGCGAGGCGTTTTTGTAGTCGGAGGTACGGCCCATACCGGCGCCGTTTAACTCTCCACCCGCTCTCGCGTTCGCCTACTATTAAGCATGGACCGTGCCAACTTCTGCCGGCGCGGAGTATTAATTCGTAAATATATATCTGGTAAATATTTACGCAAAATAGAACAACGCCCAACTCCCGGTCGCGCCATTGTCTCGCCGTAGGCGATTTTGTCAAAATGAAACAGTGTCGATACGACACGTTTATATTGTGTCAAAAAGAAACAGCATTGCGATCAAAGCGATAACTGCGGGTTACGACGCCACACCGCTTTGGCGAACTTTGATAGAATTGCCCGTGCCGTTTCTCTTTTATGATTTGGAAACCTTTGGACGCAGTCCCGGGAGCGACCGGATCGCCGAATTTGCCGGCATTCTCACCGACGAACGTCTCGACCTTTTGGAACAGCCGTACGAGCTGCGGTGCATACCTCCCCACGACTATCTTGCTCATCCGGCGGCGTGCCTAGTAAATCGGATTAGTCCGCAGGACGCGCGATTAACGGGCGTCCCCGAACCGCAGTTTGCCGCGTACCTCGCCAAGCTTTTTACCTCCGTCCCGAATCTCACGATAATCGGGTTCAACAGTGCCTCGTTTGACGACGAGTTTGTCCGGGCCCTTTTTTTTCGAACGATGCACGATCCGTATGAGTGGCATTGGCGCAACGGCAACGCCCGCCTCGATCTGATCGCGATAATCCCGACGCTTTTTGACTTTGCCCGCGATCGTTTGGTCTGGCCCCGACGCGAGGACGGACGCCCCGATTTTCGCCTGGAAGCGTTGGTCGACGCCAACCAAGCCCAGGGCGGTACGAGCCACGAGGCGCTGGCGGACACGTTTGCACTGCGCAACATGTGTCGGATCCTCGTCGATCGCGCGCCGGAGATCTGGGAGCAGATTCCAGGCGTTCTCAACCGCAATCGTAAGGCTGTCGACCTTAAACCACGGTTAACCCGGCGCGAACCCGCGGACCTTCAACGCGACACGCTTGTCTACTCAAGTACAATCCTGAAGCGCGAGGATCGCTCGTCGACCTTGATCTGTCCGGTTCTCGTTGACCCTTTGGTCCCGACCAAGTGGTGGGTATGGGATCTGGCGGCGGATCTCGACGCCCTAATCGATTGGGCACATGAATCCGGGGGCATGACTACGCTTCCAAAGGGCCTTATCGGCCTTAACCTGCGCCGATCGCTATCACTGCTCCCGGCCGAAACCAAACGACTTGAAACGCTCTCGAGTCACGGTCTCGATCTCGCTCACTGCCGGCGATCGCTCGACCGGCTTGCACGCTCGCAGACAAGCGCCGTATTCGCCGAAATCGAGAATCGCTTAAAGGAGCGAGCGCGGGCGTTCGATGAAATGGAGAAGGATGTGGAAAACCAGCTGTACGCCGGTTTTCTTCCCGATTCAGACCGACCACGCATGGACCGGATCCGCGTTTCCGTCAGGGAACGGAAATGGCGGGATCTTCGCAACCTGATCAAAGAGCTGGAAGACCCGCGCTTACGCGAACTCGCCTGGCGTTTACTCGCCCGAACGGCGGGAACTGCGCTCACCGCGACAGAACGAGATCGGTGGCGAAGAGAGGTAGCCGATCGCCTGGATGTCGCCGCGTTTGATCAGGCCTGGCGAGAAGAGCGGGAGAGGCGAACCGGGGAGAACGGTATTGCGACCGGCGATCGGCGAATTCTCGCCCAACTCCTCGACCACCGCAACGCCGCGGTTGAACGTTTTAATCTGGGAGATCGTTTTGGGACGCTGTCGGCTCAGTGGTGACGGTGTCTTCCGCCTGACGACATCCGCCGGAAAGCCCGCGCACCTGTTCTTCCAGCTCTGGAAAATCACGGATTACCGCCTGTTCACCGTTCTGTTCGCGATCCACGGGGACGACCGTAAGAAACAACGTCCGCACTAGTCCGTTGAGGCGGGCAAGATTTGTATCAAAGCTCCCGATCGTAATATCGCGAAGCATCCGCTCCTCGGCACTCCAGCCGATCGAAGTACCGAGAAGCTCCCGGATTCTACCGCAGACCTGGAGGCGGCACGCTCGCGTAAACTCGACAAAAGCGCTGATCGTCTCGTACAGTTCAGTTGGCGATGCCGTTGATCCGTCGGAGAGGGCTGCGAGATCTCCGTCAACGACGTTGTGGATCTGCTGCCAGGAGCTGCGTGAAACGTCGAGTCCGGTAAAGGCCCGTCGCAGCAACTGATGGTAGAGGTATCTCGAAAAATGGTCGCGTATTTCGTCGAGTATTCCCCGAACACCGCTATCCGGTATCCGCATACCGTCCCCCTCGATCCAAGTATATCCGATTACTCCGGGAGGTACAGACCCCGCAAGGTCTCGGGATCGATCCCGGAGTACGGTGGGTCTGCGTCGCGATAGTGCCAATGGAGATCAAACACGTTGAGCGGATCGCTCATCGGTTCGCGGTTTACGGTCAACGCATAAAAACGCATACGGCCGAGTCGCTGGAGCAGAAACAAACGGTTGAGATGATCCGGCGTTATCTTTGGGGTCGTCACGTCGCTCACGACGACGACGTCGGCGTGGTCAATCGGTTCCGTCTCAATAAGGGTGAGGACGCGTTCGAGTGCCGGCGAGGTATCGGTCCCGCCGTCCATTCCGAATCCGATCATCGTGGTTAAATCGAGAAGAAGTGACTCGGGCACCCGCTGAGGCGTCCCCAGCGTCCGCGGCGCGTCTTGTACGCCATCGTCAACAGACTCCGTCGGCCAGGCAAGCTCCTGGACACCGTTTTGGAAAGCGAGGATTCGCACGGGCCGTCGCTGCCGTATCGCTTCTCGGATAACACCAACGATAAAGGCAACCGCGACGGTTTCCGGAAGCCCGCGCATCGAGCCGCTTGTATCGACGGCGACGATCACCGGCCGGTAGTTCTGGCGAGAATCGCGGAGTTTGCTACTCCGATCTTCACGTATCAAAGGTCGCGGCCGACGAGGGGCGGTGCCTCCTACGGGCCGATCGAGGCGAGACCATTGGGCGGTAAAAAGCGGTTCAGTCTCGCTCGATGCGAGGAACGCCCCGTTCCTCGAGACCAGGTCGGCCATCGTAGATCGCCGTGTATTCTCGGTCGATCGAGCTGGGGAGTCACGGTCTACAGATCGCGTTTCGATTTTGATGGGATAGGTCGTTGTACTGTGGGCTCGCGAACCGGAGGTAACGAGATCGACAACGCGTTGTAATCCCGGTTCAGCGTTGAGTCGCTCGAATCCGCCGCGAATCGCCGCTATATCGATGTCCTGCCACAGGGTATCAAAGATGTTCCATTCGCCGGGAAATCCAAAAAGGTCCTGGACCGCGACGTGAACTCCCGCGAGGTCGGTAATGGAATCGTTGAGGTGATCGGTGAGCGGGGTGATTACCTGCCGTAGCGCCCGTTCGCGGCGTCGATCGCGACGTTCGGACGCTATCACTCCAATCGTCTCTTCTATCTCCGCTCGGATCGCGGTACTCTCGCGGTCCCGCTCAACCGCGGCGTCATCCTCGGCCCTCTCGAGTGCTCGTCGGAGTTGATCCCAGCGCGTCGATCGCTCGGGCGCGAGCGTTATGAGATCTTGAAGGACCGTTTTAAGTGTCGTTCGATCCGCGTCGTGGGGCATCCCCGAAAACTCGGATGTGTCACGCTCGAGCCGTTCGAACTCCTCCCAGAGGGCGATAAACCACTCGGTAACGGCCCGCGAAATCTGGTCCGCGAGGGCCACTTCGTTCTCGACGATGGGCGCAAAAGTAAAAATCGAACGCGCGTAAACGATGCTCCGGGCGAGGGGTCGGGGTAGGTCTATCGCCGACGCATAGCTCGTCGAAAGATCCTCGTCGTGGGCAACGAGAGATCGAAACAGCTCGCGGTATACCGCTCCAGCAAGCGAGGAAGTCGTCTTATTCCTGGAGCGCTGCACGAGATTCGTCCAACTCGAGTTTTAATCTCGTCAGCTCAACGATCGCCTCGTCCATCCCCTCAAACACCAGATCGGCGTACGACCGATGGACAAAGAGGTGTTCGAGCGCCTCGCGGTCACCGGCAGTTCGGGCATCCTCGATCGCCGCGACGATCGTCGCGATATCGGTCTCAAGTTCGCCGATTTTACCGATCATCTGTTTGCGATCGGCCGGTGCGATTTCTGACGGTTCGGGGCGCTCATGCTCCGTACTCATCGTCTCGACGCTAAACGGCTCCCCGTCGATTTCGATCGTCGCCGGGTCGACTCGGCGGACCGCGAACCGTTCCGAGTACGCGTACTCGTCGTCTTCGCCGTAAAAGAACAGGTCTGTCTCTCGCGAAGTCGTTTCGTCGAGCGCTTGGTAATCCCCGATCCAAATCAACGACAGGTGATCCTCGACAAAATCGAGAACACGGTAGTACTCGCCGCGGTACTCGACCGGCTGTTCGATCGTCTCGACCGTCAATCCGGCGACGCGAACCGATTCCAGGAGCTCCGTGGTACGGATCCGGAACGGCTCAGGATCAAAGGTACCGGACCGGCTGTAACGTCGGAGTGCTTCTCGAATGATTGTGTCGATCGTCTCCCGTTGCTCCTCGCGGGACCACAAGATGTGCCGCAAAAGGACCGTGTCGAGCGGGCTGACCGCCGAACGGTCGTTGAGAAATGCGGAGGTACGTAGCACGTGGATCGCATGTTTCCACCGTCGATCGCTCACAAAAAGACCCGCGGCGGGATCAGCGTCATCACTCATGCTGTTATGTCGTGCGATTCGCTCGCGGATATCATAGACCAGGTCCAGGATCGCCGACGGCAACTCGACGGTCGCAATCTGGGTATCCCATTTCGCCAACTCGTCGTCTCCGAGTGCGTCGACGGCAAGCGCGTGGTTGTCGGCCACCGGTTGCTGGAGAAGGGCAATAAAACTATCCCGATCGTTAATCGCGCTAACGGGAATGCGAAAAAGGATGCGGTCCCACAAACGGGCGAGGTCGGCTTCCGCATCCGGGAGGCGAGACGCCGAGGCGATCACGATGCGAAGTGGCACCTCAACCATGTCGCGACCGTTGCGAAATCGATGATCGCCGATCGCTAGGAGGAGGGTGTTGAGAACCGCGCTTGGAGCGTTCCATATCTCGTCGAGGAACGCAACTTTGGCGGAAGGTAGATAACCTTCGACGTTCCGTTCGAGGATGTCCTCCTCGCGCATACGGCGAAGCGACAGCGGGCCAAACATCTCGTCCGGCGTTGTGTAATGGCTGAGGAGATACTCGAAAAACTGGGAGTTGGCGAATACGGTCGCGAGACGGCGAGCGATCGTTCCCTTTGCGAGACCGGGGCTACCGTACAGAAAAACGTTCTCGCCCGCGACCGCCGCAAGAAACACAAGACGGAGGAGTTCCTCCTTCCCGTGAATGTCCTGCGACAGGTGCTGGATCAGTCCTTTGATTCGCTCGCGATGCATAAGGCTGAGTGTTTCCCGTTCTCACGGTGCTGTCAAGCGAAGATTCGCGCGTTACAATACGGCGATATGAGCGATAAATCCGGAAACACCCACCTGATCTGGCATGATCTTCGACGGGAGAGCGTTGCCGATGCCAAGGTGTTCTCATTAAATCGAAATCTGCGACGGTCTTCCGATGGACGCGAATCGTGGTACTACACTCTCGCAAGCCCCGACTGGGTAAACGTCGTTGCAACAACAACCGACTCAGAAGGTCGCTCCTGTTTTGTAATGGTTCGTCAATTTCGTCACGGATCGATGGATGTCAGTCTCGAGTTTCCCGGTGGTGTTGTAGATCCGGGTGAAGAGCCGATCACAGCCGCTCGTCGAGAACTGGAAGAGGAGACGGGATTTAGCGCCCCCGAATTGGTCCTCGTAGGGAGCGTAAATCCCAACCCCGCGTTGATGGATAACCGCGTGTTTACCTATGTCGCGACTGACGTTCATCGTTCAGGTGACCAGGATCTCGACCACAACGAGATAATCGATGTTGCTTTAATTCCTACCGACCGCCTCGCGGATCACGCGGAGGAGTTTGACCACGCGATGATGCATGTGGCGTTGCGCTTCTACGAACGTCGGAAAAACGGGGCCGACGCATAACCGACCCGGTGTTCGGTCGAATCAATCAGCGATCAACGCTGTACTGTATCGAATCCGATAAACATTGAGTCCACCAAATAGAGGCGCCGGCCGGATTCGAACCGGCGAATGAAGGATTTGCAGTCCTCTCCCTTACCACTTGGGTACGGCGCCGTACTGGAATAGGTACAATAATAACGCGGCGACGCTTTGTAAAGCTTTCTATACGATCAGACGGTCGAAATCATCGATGAGGCGCCTGAGGTAGTCGATGCCGATCTGCCAAAACGCCTCCGTTCGTGTATCGAATCCGGCAACCTGCGCTACCGTCTCGACGTCGTTGCGTCCCGTCTCTATGAGAATAGCGCGGTAGCGATCCGCAAAACCATCCGGCGAGCGCTCACGCTCCTCGAGCAGCGCGAGAGAGAACAGCTGTCCGAATGCGTACGGAAAGTTGTAGAAACCGAGATCCGCGCTGTAGTAATGCCCCTTGACCGCCCACATCCACGGATGACGAAGATCGGGGTCAAGAGCGTCTCCATAGGTCCGTTCCTGGGCGTCGAGCATCATCTCCCGTAGTTCGCGGGCGCTGAGTTCGCCTTTTGCTCGGCGTAGCATCAGTTCGCTCTCAAAGTAAAACCGCGAAAGGATATCCACAACGACCTGCGCTGCACCCTGAAGATACTGCTCGAGAATAAACACCCGACCTTGATCGCTGGACGTCTCCGCGAGCGTCTCTTGAAATATGATCGTTTCCGCGAAAATGCTCGCGGTTTCAGCGAGGGTCATTGGATAGGCGCGTTGCAGCGCTGGGAGCTGGGCGAGAACCGCCCCGTGGTAGGCGTGTCCGAGCTCGTGAGCGAGGGTCGCAACCGAGTCATAGCTCTCGTCGAAGTTGGCAAGAATGCGCGATTCCGCCGTTTTTGGGATCGAGATACAGTACGCCCCCGCGACTTTCCCGGGACGCGGTTCGGCGTCTATCCAGCGATGGACAACGGTGCGGCGGGCGAGGGCGCCCATACCTTTATCAAATGCCGAAAAACGTTGGGCGATAAACTCGCTCGCGTCGTCAAAACTCCACCGCGTTTCGACGTTACCAAGCGGAGCAAACAGATCAAAAAAGGCGAGACGCGGAACCCCAAGGGCGCGGGCCTTGGCGGCAAAATAGCGTCGAAAATCGGGGAGCGATCGTTCAAGTGTGGCGATGAGCGCGTTTAGCGTTTCGCGGCTGGTACGGTTCTGCCTGAGGGCATGATCCAGAGTTGATGACCATCCGCGGCGCTCATTAAGCGTGTGGGCAAATCCCTTGACGCCGTTAAGCGCGAACGCAAATGCAGTTTCCGTCCGCTCCCACGCTTCCAGTTCGGCACGATAGGCACGTTCGCGGATCGATCGATCGAAATCCGTAGCCATCGAACGTAGTTCAACGACCGTACGGGTCTCATCGCCCCACGGCGCCGTGAGCGCGCTGGAGAGCGTTTCCTGTAGCCGGGTCCACGCGTCCGATCCGGAGCGGGCGAGATCGGCCGCGAGTTCCTCTTCGACGGCAGATAGCTGCCTGCCTCGCAGAAAAATCTCTTCTTCGAGAAAAAGGGCGTACGCCGACAGATCCTCATCGTCGTTCACGATCTCCAACATGGGAAACCTCTCGGCGACCTCGGCTAGGCAGTTGCGAAAGTCTACGGAAACTTGAGCGAGGGGAACCGTAAACTCGGTGATTCGGTTGAGGGTTGCCGCGGCTAGCTCGTCGCCGGTATCAACCGAGAACAAGCAGTAGGAAAAGTTCGCCAGTGTCTCAAAGAGATCGTCGATCGTATTGCGTGTGGTAATGAGCTCTTTAAGCCATGGAGCAATCTCGGTCGACGCCCGCGGTCGTTTGACGACGAGTTTCTGAAACAGTCCGATCCGTTTCGTTAGCTCATCTACCGAGCTTTCGAACTCGGGCGACTCTATATCCGGGAAGATCGAGAAAAGATCCCACCTCGGCGGTGTATTAGATCGTCCAGATGGCTGCTGGGTCATCGTATTCAACGATCTCTTCGGGACGAAAAAACAGATCGATCTCCCGCGCCGCGCTCTCCGGAGAATCGGACGCATGGATTATGTTCTTGGTCGTAACGGCGGCAAAATCGCCGCGAATCGTCCCCGGGAGCGCGTTCTCGACTTTTGTCGCACCGGCAAGAAGTCGTATCATTGCGATCGCGTTTTCGCCGCGGACAACCATCGCGAGAACCGGTCCGGACGTGATGTATTCGATAAGATCGGAGAAGAATCCTTTGCCCTCGTGCTCGGCGTAGTGTTTGCGGGCGAGTTCCGCGTCGATAACCATGAGCTTCATCGCGGTGAGCTGGAGACCTTTAGACTCCAATCGAGCGACGATATCGCCGGCGATCCGTCGTTGCAGAACCCCGGGTTTGAGCATAACAAAACTGCTTTCTAGTGCCATAGCGGCATTATGACCGGAGCGTGGGTGACTGGCAACGTTTATGAGAAAAAGCGCTGTTCAACTTCTTCGATTGCTCCCGCTCCCGCGCTTCGCTCCAGGACGACGTCGGCGGCTTTTTTAAGCTCGGCGTGGGCGTTGCCGACGGCGATTCCGAGGCCCGCCGCCGTGAGCATCTCGATATCGTTGAGGTTATCTCCGACGGCGAGCGTCTCCTCAATCGGTAGGCGGAGATGATTGGCAAGGTGTTGGAGGCCGATGCCTTTGTTGACCTTGGGATGGAGGATTTCGAGGTAGTGCGGTTTGGAGAAGGTCACGACAAACTCACCGCGGGCGATGTCGGCCAACTCGAGTTTGTAGGTTTCGAGCGTCTCGTGCTCGTCAATCATAAGGAGTTTTGGTGAACCGTTGGGAAGCGCCGTGGCCAAGTCCACGACCTGCCGAGAGTTCATGGAGGTCGAACGGGCGTAACCGGCGGTTTGATCACGGAACTGCCCGTTGTGTGCCTCGTAGATAAACTCAGCTGAATCGTACCCAAGGAGGACGACGTTTTTCTTTCGCGCAAACTCAACGATTCCGCGTACCGTATGCGGTTCGAGAAACTGCTCGTAGATCGTGTCGTCAGAGGCGGCAGTGACCACCCGTGCGCCGTTAAACGTAAGGAGGTACGTGTCGTCGGTTCGTTCGTAGATAAGATCTGCGACCCGACGAACGCTGATCGTCGCGCGTCCGGAGCTCAAGACGACGGCGATACCTCGCTCATGGAGACGACGAAGCGCGTCGCGGTTGCTCTTGGGTAGTTTACCGTTGTGGTCGAGGATCGTGTCGTCTATGTCACAGGCGATAAGGCGATACATGGGGCTCGAGTTTACGCGCTTTAGTCGCGACTTTCTACCGTCCCGAAGATGACGAGCTCTCCGATCATCGACCGGCGCTCGGTGGCGAGCCAGGTGACTGAGCGTGCGACTCGCGAAACCCTAAGTTCGTCGATCAGACCGTCGATCGCGCGATTGCCGCCGAGGTCTTGTTGATTACCGATCCCCAGATCTTTTGCCGAGTCATCGTCACGGTCACCGCTCCCCCAACTGCTACCGGCGTTCGCAAGGAGGACAAGGTTGTTGCGGAGCTCGACTGAGTTTGCGTTATCCGTTCCGTCCCAGGTGATCGTTACGTAACGCCAGGTATCGGTCGCGAGTGAGGCGTTGCGGTTTATGACGGTGTCGGCACCGTCAAACTGGAGTTGAAATTGATGGCGCAGATTACCGCCGTTAACGGTCAGCTGGACGTAGTAGTCACCCTTGGCGAGCAGGCGCGAGACGGAGCGAAACGCTCGATAGTTGACAAACATACTAAACGTGAACGGTTGCATCGTCTCGAGTGACGGCGAGTTTGGGAAGATAAGCGCATCGGTGGCCTGGACAAAGTCGACAGCGCTCCCGACTACTCCTGCCGACAATCCCGGCTCCGTGTGTCCGGTGGACGGCACCGAGTGATTGCCAAATGGACTGGAATCAACGTAGCCGTCGCTTGGGCTACCCTCCTCGAAATGCATGACGATCGTATAACCGTTCTCCCAGACCGCCGGGCCGGCCGGATCTACCGTTTCGGAACCTCCGTAGGCGAGGTATATCGTCGTCGCTTCATTTCCCGCGAGAATGGTCGGCAAAAGTACCCAGAATATGCTCTCGCCTTCGGGGTTCCAAGCCGCGACTGAATGGGGGAGCGCATCATGTGCCGACGGCCATCGCTCGGTAAAAAAGCCGAGGTTGGTACGCGAGTCGTTGAGGAGTTCGGGTTCTAACTGAGCCGCCGGTACACGTACCATAACGGGAAACCCAAACAGCATCTCGTTGCTCTCGGTGCCGGCGACGACGAGTTCGATCGAGCGGCGCCACTCCGGTGGTCCAGGAACACTTCCCTGCTCGAGTTGCTCGTCGACCAAATCCCACGCGCCGTTGGCGGAGCAAGCCGTCAATAACACGACACTCGCCAGACAGATCTGTACCGCCGGAAGGGAAAAGATATTTCGATACGTCATTCGACAAGCTCGGGGGTACCGAATGTGAGGAGCTGGTTGGTAGCCGACAAGTACTCGGCACGAATCCATGCGGCACTTCGCGCCGTACGCGAGATTCGAAGCTCGTCGAGCGCTCCCCGAATCGCCCGCTCGTCGAGTGTTCCGACGGCTTCTCCATTGCCGATTATCAGACTCTCGGCACCGTCGTCGTCCTGGTCGTTTACACCATCTCCAGTTCCTGAGCGAATGCCAATCGGAACGCCGTCGATCCATAGAGAAACGCTCGATCCGGCACGGCGCCCGCCCCACGAGAGGGTCAAGTGAAACCAGTCGCCGATTGGCGGGGCCGAATCCCATTGCCCAAAAACATCGTTCCCATCGCCGTCATCGTTAAACTGAGTTCTCGTTTGAAAACGACCGCCGGAGTTTGGCGAGAGCGAGAGGAACCACTCCGACTTTCCGATGATTCGTCGGGTGTCGGTAAGTTCGTCGAGACGCACGAGCATAGAAACTGTCCGCGGATTCATCGTCGCCAGCGAGGTAGAAGGCGGGACAACAATCGCGTCACGGTTCTCCCGGAACTGCGCGGCGTCACCGACGAGGCCTGGGGTCGACTCCGGCGCGGAATACGAGGCCGGGAGCTCGTCCGCGGCGTATCCGTCGTTACCAAACGGACCGGCATCGACCGCGAAGCCATCGTCGCCCTCATAGTGCATAACAAGAACGTACCCGCTATCCCAGACGTCCGATCCGGCGTCCTCGATGGAAAACGTGTCGCTCCCGTAGTACATCCAGAACGAGGTTTCTCCCGGTAGTACCGGCGGAAGCCGAACCCAGACGATCGAAGTCCCACCGGGATTCCAAACTGAAATTGTATGCGGCAATGGTGCGTCGCCCTCACTCCAGGGATCCGGGAAAAACGCCAGGTCCCGCCCATCGGCGCTGCGGATGAGATCGTAGTCCACGAGCTCTGGATCGAGCCGGACCATCGCCGGAAATCCCGATACCACTTCGGTCTGACCAAAATCGGTCACCGTCATCGCGATCCGCTGCTCCCACAACACGTCGGTACTATCAGATGGGGTGAGCGACGCCGCTATATCGTCCCAAGCACCACCGTTGGTACACGCGGACAGGGGTAAGAGGATAAGAGATAAAAAAAGAACCGGAGTTCTTGTTCGATTTGCCAATGTATCTTCGATTATAATACAAACGTGAGGCGCTTTTCGAATGTCCTACTCCCGCTGATGTTTCTACCGGCTATCGTTAGTGCCGAAACTCTTATACTTAAGCTCACGACCGGCGTCATCCCCGGGGCCGGCTCGGATGGCGCCTACGATGCGCCGGCCTTTGTGGATGGCGCGGTCGATCTATGGCCGGCTCGCTTTGGCGGCTTGATTGGGCTCGGTGCAAACCTCCTCGGCGCGGGTTTTGTACCGGATAACGGCGACTTTGGGCGATCAGTCCTCATCGCGCCGAGTGTCGGTCTTCGGGTACGAACGCCGCTGAGAGCCTCGAACTTCGTGATCGGATCGGAGGCGTCGATCGGAGCGTATTCGCGATGGACTGAGATCGACGGCTCGATGCGAAACTCGCGGCGACCGATCGCCCGGGTCATCGGCGAGCTGCTTTTTTTGGACGCATATCGCTGGGAAAGCGGCGTACGTGTCGGCTATGTGGCGTGGTTTGACGATGAGACGATCCATTCGGCCTATGTCGGTATAGTCGCGGGGCGCCGGTGGTAGCCCTTCTGTTACTGGCTCTCTTTTGCGCGCCGCTTGGGGCGCAAACACCATCCGCGCCGACGATGGAGGCACAAGTAGAAGTCCGGTACACAGCGTCGGAGAATCCTCGCCTCGGCGACGACGAGGGCTGGCTCGCAATCGTCAGCGCGCCGCTTGACGCCCGGACAGAGAGCGTAACACGAGAGATAGATGACCTGAGGACTCCGGTTCTCCTGCGCCTACCGGCGGGGCGCTACCGATTCACGGTGTTACTCGAAAGCTACGGGCGCGCCCAAATCAATGCCGACGTAGTCGCCGGCGAGCTCTGTACGGTTGAGATCTTATTTGCGCCGGCGTTTACGATTATCTCGGGGCAAGCGGCGCCGATACGCTGGCAGGGTGACGAGACGGATCAAGGCGGAGTGGTCGTCCCGCACGGACTGGTGCGAATTACCGCAGCCGAAGGTGATGGTGGGGTTCTCGAGCCAGTGTATCCGCGCGAGCCGACGGCTCGACTCCTCGGCGCACTTGTTCCGATCTCGGTCGGCGTCGCCGCGGGTTTGGCGATAGTCGAGTCCCTGTTGCCGGTTTCAACCCCGACGAGCGTTCCGCTCCTGACCGCGGGAGGGGCGACGATCGCCGCTGCGGCGATTGGATTCCACATTCCGCTGCAGAAGAGTAGACGCCGCTATATCGCCGAGTTTATGCCGCCGCAACCCGATTACTTTGCCGCCGACGCGGAGAATCACATGGCCGCCGCGCAGACCGCTCTGGCCGCCGGTGATACCGTAGCTGCGTTGGAGCGGTACTCCACCGTTATTCAGGATTACAGCAACGTCCCGGTAGTCGCTGACGCCCTGGTGGCCCGGGCACGACTACGTTTTTCGCGCGGCGACATCCGAGGTGCGCGGGACGATCTGGAGACAGTCATAGATCGGTTTCCTTCGCCGGTGACGGTCGACTCGGCCGGTCTGTTCCTGGCCGAGATTCTCTGGGCGGATGGTGCGCGCGATCAACTAGCGATGCTTGGTGAGCGACTTCCCATGCTGGCGGGAACAGGTACGGCACAGGAGTTTGCGACGCTTCTCGAATAGCGCGTGTCAGGTCTGGTCCCTCGTTCGGACGATAAGATCTGAAAACATCGTTCGGTTCGAAACCAGCATCGTCGCCAACTGCGGATCAAAATGCGTGCCGGAACAACGTTCTATCTCGGCGATCGCATCGTCGATCGGCCACGCCTCTTTGTACGGGCGTTTGGACGTGAGCGCGTCGAGAACGTCGATGATGCCGACAATTCTGCCGAACAGCGGTATCGCCGCTTCCCGTAGTCGATTCGGATACCCGCTACCGTCCCATTTCTCATGATGAGTGTGCGCGATATGGGCGCCTATTCTGAGGTAGCGACTTCGAGTTTGTGAGAGTATGCGGTACCCGATTTCAGCATGCGTCTCCATCTGACGCCGCTCATCGGCGTCGAGTGGACCAGGTTTGAGCAATACGCGATCGGGAATACCTATTTTCCCAACGTCATGAAGCGGACCGGCGCGCAAAAGAAGATCCTGTTGTGTTTCGCTCAAGCCGATCAGTTCTCCAAGCATGCGACTCATTTCGCCCACACGATAGAGATGCTGTCCTGTCTCGTGGTCCTTGTACTCCGTCGCCTTGGCGAGGACGATCAGGGATTCGTATTCCCGCTCCAACGTCTGCTGTTTTGCGACGCGCTCCGACTCGACTCGGTCCGCAAGGGCGTGATGGGTTTCGGCCAGAGTACGATTCATATCGTTAAACTCTTTGGCGAGAACGCCGATCTCGTCATGTGAGAGTATCGGCACGAGCTTGCCCACATCTCCCGAACGTTGAATTTCGCGCATCGCAGTCGTTACCGCCTCAACCGGTCGTCCGACGAGCGTTGAGAACCAGAGTGAAATCAAGACGCCGGCTACCGCGGTCACAAAAGCGGTGATTACCATCGTGCGGGTCATCGCACCGATCTCAGCGAAAAAAGCGTCGCGGCGATCGGTGGTGTAAACCGTCCATCCAAACGGATCGAATTGGAAAACCTGGCCGACGCGCGGCCCGTCTTCGCTTTCAAATTCGATCCATCCCTCTCGAACTGCAGCGCTCGCGAACATGTCTAAATCCGTTGTCTCGATTTGGTCGGTCGCTAGTTCGACTCGACCAAACTGATCGACGGCGAACACGAGTTCCGTCTCATTGCGTAGTGTTGACGTTGCATAGGACTGAATCGCCGATTTCGCTGTCTGCACGTAGAGAATGTCGTCCTCGAGTCCGAGATCGACGAGGATCTCCCATTGGCTATGGGTAAAGTCACGTATCTGCTCGGCTTTGTAGGCGAGGATTCGCGTCGCCGCTCTCGTGAGGGCGACGCGCGCGGATAGAATGGAGAGATATCCCGTGATGGTTACGACGCCGACTGCAAACGGCAAGAGCAGAATGATGGTTTTGACGCGCAAAGATATAAAGCGACGTGGGCTAATTATTGGCGTTTCCATCGGTGTCCATACTATACTACCTACAGTTTTGAGTGATCGATGAACGAAACGCAAGTATTTACGGTAGAACGCTACTTCGGATTTCCGACAGCGCTTGGATTTATCCTGTTATTCCTCGCTGCCGCGATAACGATTGGCACGGTTGCCGCGATACGTTACTCGGAACGAGCGATTGAGGTCGCCGCATACGAGGGGCGTTTTATCACGACTGAATGGGAGCTCCTCACTCAGTTAAAAGTTGAAACCGACCTTCTCCTCCTGGAGAAAGACAGCGAAATACTTCTCATGCGAAACCGCCTTGCGCAGCTCATGACCGGGAACGGGACGCCCAATCAGCGCTTAGATAATCCGGAGATCAACGATCTTATGGTTTCGCTGGAGCGCGCTTATGTCGAGCGGGACGCTATCGTTAAACGGCGCTTCGCGATATCGGCCGGCACGACCGAAGATGAGGAGTTAGAGCGTTCCGCGTCGAATACCGAACTCCTCCCGCCGGACTCGGAGCTAAGCGCAACAGGCGACGATCTGCGCCCGGCGGCGGTAATTCAACAGGCGGCGGTAGTAACCGGATCGGCCGAGGCGTTTGCCCTGTCCGAGGCGGAGATTCGCTTTCGCCAGGCCTATCGCCTCGCGGTTAACCGACTTTCTCACGGCGAGATCGACCTTGCCGAAGAAGCGCTCCTTGACCTCGGCCGCGCGCTCGAGCGTATCAACGCCCCCAATCAGCAGACGTTTAGCGTGTCGATGATGAGACAAGTGGCATTGCTCGAGTTTCTCTACGATCAGTTGCAAACCTCACAGCGTCTCGAGGCGGAGATTCGACGGCAGAGCGCCGAGCTGGTCGCTGCGCGCGAGCTGGTGGCCGACGCTGAGAGAAATGCCCTTCGCATCGCCTCGCTCAATAGTTCCGAACAAGACGAGCTCTCAGCATCAGACGTGGAGGCGGCTGTTGAACGCGCGCGCGAAGAAACGCGCGTGGAATCGCGTCGCGAGATGCTCGTAGAGCTTGATGCTCGTCTTGCTGCCGAGCGCGACCAAATCGAGCGAACCGGACGGCAGACGGCGTATGAGGAGTTTCAGGCGCTTGTCACCGCGCTTCTTTCACCAGAGGAGAGCGATGCGGAGGCGCTAGAAAACCGGGCTCGAGCCGATGAGGTCTATGAGCGCCTGGTCTATCTCGCCCAGGAACTTGCCGTGCAGGAAATCCCGGCGAGCAATCTCCTTTTTCCCGAACCGACGCTAATAGCGATCGTGGTTCGCGCGGACGCTGATCTGATCCGCGCGGAGCTGACAACGACAAACGCGCCGAGTTCCGGGGCGCAGGTGCTGATCGCCCCGAATGGTTCAGACTGGGACGGAGCTCTTGGCGTGGCAACGATCGAGCAGGTTAGCGGCACGCGCGTCTTTATGAGGCCCGAGACCAGCTTTCCCGTCGCGATTCGGGACTTGGTGTACCTAAGACCGATTCAGGATGCGCTTCGATGACGGGAATCGTTCGTAAAATGCCCGTGATGCGCCATGAGGACGGCACGGTGCGGTATACGCTCCGGCTGGAACAGCCAAAGAACGGCGTCGGGACTGAACCGGCGTCCGTCGATGAACTCGAGCTCGATAGTCTGATCGATCGTGCCGTGACGATCACGCACACGGGGAAATACAACTGTGTTCGTTGTGGGCGACCGACAAATCGTACCTTCGGCGAAGGTTTTTGTTTTCCCTGCTTTCGCGACGCCCCGGAGGCCGCCGAGTGCATCGTCAAACCGGAACTCTGCGAGGCTCATCTTGGCCGGGGACGGGATCCCGAATGGGAAGCGGCTCATCATAACCAACCCCATGTCGTTTATCTCGCGGTCTCGAGCGCCGTTAAGGTAGGCGTAACGCGGCAGACTCAAGTTCCGACGCGCTGGATCGACCAGGGTGCGGCGTGGGCGGTGATGATCGCCGAAGTTCCCTATCGACAGCTCGCCGGTCTCATCGAAGTTGCCCTAAAAGATCTCTACACCGACCGAACCGCGTGGCAGCGAATGCTCAAGAACGAGCCCGCACCCGAGGTCGACCTTGAACGCGAAGCCATGCAGATAGCACAGCATTTGAACGATACCCAACCGGAGCTCGCCAAGTACCTTATCCCCGTCGAAAATCTCGATCCGATCACGCTACGCTATCCGGTGGCCGATCCACCGACCAAGGTCAAATCGGTCAACCTCGGAAAAGTCGGCGGGATCGAATCGGTACTCCGTGGCGCGCGCGGCCAGTACCTCATTTTTGAGGGCGGGGCGGTACTCAACGTTCGCCGCCACAGCGGATTTTTCGTCACGATCGAAGCTTAGAAGTTCTCGTTTTCCTGGAAGAAAAAGCTGTACATTTCGCCGCCGAGGTCCGCGACGCCGATAAAGGCGTCGAGATCGCCGTCGCCGTCGATGTCACCAAACGTCGAGAACGTCAGCAATCCGTATCCAACCGCACCGGGAACTTCCGCGGTGAGCCCAAACGGCGAGATTTCTATCGAGGCAAAGCTTGGGGACTCTGTCGTACCCGTGTTCTCGAGCCAGGCCTGCGATGTTACAACCTCGAAAGCACTTGTATCGTACGTGTACAGACCCAGAAGCAGATCGAGATCGCCATCCCCATCGATATCCACGGCGTTTACCGACAGTGGTGCGGTATAGTCGGGGAGATCGATACCGAATGGGTTTTCTTGAGGCGTAGCGAAGCTGGGTGAAGTCGCGTTTCCGACGTTCTCCGCGAAGGTGATATCGCCCTCGTAGTACTCCGTACCGTCGACCGGTCGGATCACAGCATGCAAGAGGTCGAGATCGCCGTCACCGTCGAGATCGGCGAGTTCAGCTCGGGAAAGGTATGCCGCGTCACTATCTAATGATCCGAGACCGATTGTCGTTCCCAAATCTGGGGTCGGAACCGAAGGCGGAGAACCTCCGTCGTTGGTGAACACCAGCCAACCAAAGTCTTCGATGGTTATCGGTGGTGGCCCAGAATTGTAGTAGGAGATAGAGCCGCTCGCGAAGACGTCGAGATCACCGTCGTTGTCAATATCGCCGGTCGTCATTAATCTGAGTTCCGTATCGATATCGTATGTTCCGTCATTAAATGAATTGTATATATCGAGTCCGTAGGGATTTAACGCGATCGTGCCAAACTGGGGATTAGTCGGACTTCCCGTGTTTGGAAGCTCCCCAAAGGCGATGTCTCCTTCCGCGTAGCGCACAAAAAATAGATCGAGATCCCCGTCGCCGTCAAAATCGGCGAGTTCCAGCCCGTTGACTGGATTCCCAACTTGCATGAGACCAAATGGATTCTCAACCGGAGCGGCAAAATTTGGATTTGTTGCGGTGGGCGCACCATCGTCACCACCATTCCCGCTACCGGTGTCGCATCCAACGAGGGCGGCGATCCCCGCGAGGGCGATCACCGGCTTAAGCACCGTCGCAGGTACCGGCCCGGAGAGGCGATTGTACAGTCGCTTGATTCGTCGCGTGAGCTTGCGCCGCTCGCGCCAGGAAAGACTAAAAAACGTGCCGTCCTCGATCAACACACGCAGACTCGCAGTGTGCCGACACAATAACCTGAACGTTTCGAGATGCCTAAACGGGACTTGTTCCACCTTTACCCCCTATCAATCATGTTGATCGATGCCATGCAATAGAGGTAAAGCCTTCTTCTATACGATGGAATGCCTTAGTAATTCTGTCAACAAAAAACCGCCTGAGGCGGCGGCAGCAGCCGACAAAAACGCCGACTTGGCTCGGGCGCACGACATCTCGGTGAGATTTTTTCTATTTTTCAGTTTTGGGCGTGCCGGAACGATCGCGGAGCGCTAGAAGTTCTCGTTCTCCTGAAAAAAGATACTATCTGAACCTTCCGCGACATCGTCGAATCCGATAAAGGCGTCTAAGTCGCCATCACCGTCGATATCCCCAACGGCCATTCCGCTGGTAAGGGAGTAGCTCGAGACCGAACTGATGTCCGATGTCAGTCCGAACGGGTTTTCCACAAACGATCCAAAACTCGGTGCAGTCGCGCTGCCGGTGTTTTCCATCCAACCGACGGCCGCTGCGTTCTCCACGGTATTAAAAGTTGCCAGAAGAAGGTCGGGATCGCCGTCGCCGTCGATATCTACCGCGTCTATCGAAAGCGGCAGGACGCCGTCGGGAAAGGAGATCGAGAATGGATTCTCCTGCGGCTCGGTACTAAAGGAGGGGCTCGAGGCGTTACCGGTGTTCTCGGCAACGAAAATCGCCCCAATCTCGTTATACGGGCCAACATCGTACGCACTAAACAAGATATCGAAGTCGCCGTCTCCGTCAATATCGGCGAGTTCCGGACGTTGATTTCGAAACGGCGAGATCGAATACGGTGATTCGACCGGAGTCTCGATAAAGTCCTCTGCCGAAACGGCATAGGGATCGAAATAAATGCCTTCGCCGATAGGGTCGTTCAAGATCACCACCGCGCCCTCCGCGGTTATGTCTGATCCTTCAATCAGATCGTATCGGTAATCACCAATTACGACTGCGTCTAGATCGCCGTCGTTGTCGAGGTCTCCAAACGTGATCGATTCGAGATCGCGATAAGTATTGTATTCATCGTAGCTGTGTGCGTACGGTTCCACTCCGTACGGATTTGATAGTGGCGTCGACGAAAAATCAGGACTCGTAGGAGATCCCGTGTTGAATAGAACCTCAATATATCTGCCATCGCCATATCGGACGTACACGAGATCTAAATCACCGTCTGCGTCCACATCGGCCAGGTCAAGACCATACGAATCGTACCGCGGTGATTCGATAATTCCAAATGGATTGGCCACGGGAGCAGCAAAGCTCGGGTTGTCGGCAACCGGTCCGCCGTCGTCGCCGTCCCCGCCGCCACCCGTTCCGGTGTCGCAGCCGATAAGTGCGGCCACGCCCGCTAGCGCCACTACAGGCTTGAGTACGGATACCGGTACAGGTCCGGAGAGGCGGTTGTAGAGGCGCTTTACACGCCGCGTGAGTTTGCGACGCTCGCGCCACGAGAGATTAAAGAACGATCCGTCTTTGATTACCTCGTGCAGATTGTCGCTGTAACGACAAAGTAGCTTGTACGCCTCTCGATACTTAAACGGTACGTGTTCCACGATTCCTCCGGTTTGGCCACAATTACGACCGTTAGATAGGCTATCACGGTATCGTTAGATTAGCAATTTGATCAGCAAATGCGCCCATTGTCGGTTACCCCACTGGTATGGCTTTCGTTTAGACTGTTTCTGTCGTCTTGGCGCCGAATCCGAAGTCTAGAAGTTTTCGTTCTCCTGGAATACAAGTGGGTAGGAGGAGTTGTCGTAATCGTAGGTCGATCCGGTAAACACATCCAAATCCCCGTCGCCGTCGATATCCCCGATCGCGAGTGCGCTATAGAGCGAGTAGTTCGAGATTGCACTGATATCCGACGTTAAGCCAAACGGGTCGGACGCAAACGCGGTAAAACTTGGCGCGTCCGCGCTTCCGCTGTTCTCAAACCAGCCTACTCCATACGAACCGGCATCCCAATCATAGATACCGATAATGAGGTCTGAATCACCGTCTCCGTCGATATCTACCGTGTTAATTGACGTTGGCATCGTGTAGGACGGAAGGGTAATCGAAAACGGATCGCGTTGCGGCGCGGCAAAATTGGGCGCCGAAGGGGTGCCCTCGTTCTCCGAGAACAACACGGCACCTCCGGAGACTCGTGTGTATCCATCGCGGGCGCCGAAGAATAAATCGAGGTCTCCGTCATCGTCGATATCCACGAGCGTTGGACGGTGGACTTCCTGTACGTCTAATGAGGCAAACTCAGCTCCTGATGGGAGCACGATGTAATCTGCTACCGATGCCGAATCAAACGAAGGACCCTCGCTGTTAGGTTCGTTGATGACAACTACTGCACCCTCGGCGTATATCGGCGTTCCCATTCCGCGCGGCGGTACGTACGAGTAGTAGCCAAGTGCAACGGCGTCGAGATCACCGTCGTCATCGAGATCGCCGAACGTAATCGAATCGATTCGAGTGTACGTATAAGTCCCCGACGTACGCCATTGAACTCCGTACGGACTTATGAGCGGTGGCGATGATAGGTCGGGATCGTTTGGGGTTCCTTCGTTGAGCACGATATCGATCGATACTCCGTCAGGGTTTTGAAAGTACAGGAGATCCAGGTCGCCGTCACCGTCCAGGTCCGCGAGCTCCAAACCTCTCATACGATCGCGTGGCGCTGCGGAAAAATCAAACGGATCTGCTACCGGCGCCGCAAAACTCGGATTATCGGCAACCGGTCCGCCGTCATCTCCACCTCCGCCGCCACCGCCGGTGTCACATCCGATGAGCGCCGCGACACCCGCGAGCGCGACTACGGGTTTGAGTACGGCGACTGGTACGGGCCCCGAGAGCCGGTTGTAAAGACGCTTGATGCGCCGTGTGAGCTTGCGTCTCTCGCGCCATGAAAGCGTGAAAAACGATCCGTCTTCTATTAGTTCGTGAAGGTTGTCGGAAAAACGACAGAGTAACTTATACGCCTCGCGATACTTAAACGGAATGTATTCCACGTTTCCCCCGGTTCGGCCGCATTTGGACCTGATCCGTAGGCTATCACGTTATCGGAAGTTTACCAATTCGCTCAACAAAAAAAGGACCGCCCCTCGATGAGGCGATCCTCCGGTAGGGCGCCACCCTACGTTTGTTGCGACCGGAGAGGTCGCTTAGCGACGATTGTCGCGGATAAGTCGAATCACGCGATAGACCAGTTTGTCTATCTGACTGTGAAACACGTACCCCAAAACAGCACCGATTAATAACCACACTATCATAGGAAACTCCTTATTCGTCCTCGTTTACGATTTCGATTTTAACACCCGCCGGATTTTGAACCTCTTCTCGAGCGGGCACGGAAACGCGCAGAATCCCGTTTTTAAAGACCGCCTTGGCGTTGTCGCGATCAAACTTGTCCTCGGGGACAAAGTACTTCTGATCGTCGATGCTCTTGTACTTAAGACGGCGATTAAAGAAAATCACCTCCTCGGCGTCTACGTCCGGATTTGGTGCGCGCGCCGACAAGACCATATAATCGCCTTGGAACTCGAGCGAAATGTCTTCGTCTCGATACCCGGCAAAAGCAAACTCAAGCACCATCGTTTTGTCGTTGAGCATATAGATATTTGCCGGTGGAAACGGGTAGACCGAATAGTAATTCCGGTGCTCCGCGTTCTTGCGTGCTTCAAAGCCGAAATTACCAAACGAGTTTGTGAACTGCTCGGTGGCTTGAAAAATCTGATCGAGCAGACGTCCGAGATCTACGTAATCTCGATTGTGCATACAACACCTCCTGTGTTCGTACGTTGCACCCCCTGCGGCGGTGCGATTTGGCCGCAATCATACGATCTACGGCTGAGGTCCATGTGGCGCCCTCGTCTATAATATAACACCGCCGTGGCGCGGTTGTGTCACCGACTTTGTTCGTGACAGTATTGCGCGATGCGAATCCTCTACATCGCCGAGATCGTGAGTCGACCGGGCATCTACGTCGTAAAGACACTACTATCCGCATTTAAAAAGGAAAAAGAGATCGATTTTGTCATCGCCAACGGCGATGCGGCGACTGGAGGGTACGGAATCGGCAAAAACCATTCGGTTTACCTGCGCAAACTTGGAATCGACGTAATTACCGGTGGCGATCAGATCTTTTTTAAGAAAGACATGGTCGAACACATCGATCGTGCCCATTACCTGCTGCGGCCGGCCAACTTGTTACCGGATACACCCGGTCGGGGCTGGCGTCATTACACTGTGCGGCCCGCCGAATGGCAGGAGCTCGACGGGGTCGCCGTACCGGAGACCGCGACCGAGGAAACCGAGACTACGCGCCCCGGCGTCAAAGTGGTCGTACTCAACCTGCTCGGCCAGTCAGGATTTGAGCGGGCCCACGCCAACAATCCTTTTGTCTACTTTACCAACGCGCTCGATCGTCTCACGAAGGAGAGCTCGGTTGTGATCGTCGACTTCCACGCCCTGACGACGGCGGAGAAATACACGATGTTTCACCTCGCCGACGGCAAGGCGACGGCGATTATCGGGAGCGGGCAACGTGTCCAGACCGCCGACGCAGGCGTCATGCCGGGCGGAACCGCGATTATCTGCGACGCCGGCCGAACTGGCAGCCGTGGAAGCGTAAACGGTTTTTTGCCGCGCCCCGAGTTACAGAAGTTCCTCACCGGGATTCCGACGAGCTCTGCAGATAGCTGGGAGGATCTGCGCCTTGAGGGCGTGATCGTCGATGTTGATCTGGCGAGTGGATATGTCAACGGCGTCGAAGCGATTTCGCAACCGTGTCCAGCGCCGCCCGCCGAGGAGAAAGAGGGACGAGAGAAGCACGCTCGCTCGGGGGGTAAACGTACGGAGAAAGCGCGTGGTTAAGACGATGCGCGTCTGTGCAATTGACGATCGTCGCCGCGAAATCCGATTAGCCCCGTCGGAAGCGCACTGTGTGTCTTGCCATCGTGATCGATGCGTTCATCGCCGGGTACGACTCCTCCGCGGCTCGTACGACGAAAATCTCGCCGAAGGTGATATTGTGACGGTGACGACCGACGCCCGGGCGACCGCCCGCGGCTTCTTGTGCGTGTTCGCAATTCCGACGCTCGGCGCGATCACCGCGACAATTCTTGGCCGAGGTCTAATGTCCGTCGAGATTCTGGGCCTTGTCGGAGCGGTGACCGGGAGTATTCTCGGACTCTGGATTGGAAGTCGTACACAAGACCGCTTGCGAGTCGTTGCGCGCTTGGCTACAGCAAATCGAGGGCTTGTCGAGTTTGCAGATCGGGAGTCGCCGGATAGCCGAACAGGCGGGAAAATGTCTCCACAAGTTGGTTTTTAACGACCCCAAGATCGTGGGTTTGGCCCGTGAGTTTTGCCAGCGAGGTTTGACCGCGATCCGTGATACCACAGGGGACGATCCAGTCGTAGTGTGACAGATCCGTATTTACGTTAAAGGCAAAACCGTGGAAGGTGATGCGATTTTTGATTGCAATGCCGATCGCGGTTACCTTATCTTCCCCAACCCAAACACCGGTATGCTTCTCGTCGTGGTTTGACTCTATGCCGTAATGCTCAGAAAGGAGATCGATAAAGAGTTTCTCCACGAGCGTGACAAACTTTTTTACGCTCCGCAGGTACGCGGCGAGATCGATGATGATGTAACCGACGATTTGTCCCGGTCCGTGATAGGTCGTCTCGCCGCCTCTCTCGATCCATACCATCTCGACGGAAGCCGCCGCAAGCTCCTCCGGCGTGGCAAGTACATGTTCTGCCACGGCCGATTTCCCCATTGTGATTACGGAGGGATGTTCGAGGAGGAGAAGCGTGTCGTCGATGACGCCGCTTCGACGGTCCTCAACCAACTTGTGTTGCAGGGATAATGCGTCGCTATAACGGACGACGCCGAGATCGTACGCCGTAAGAGCCCGATCGCGACCGATTTTCCCTTGCATCAGGTGTGGGCGAACTCGCGCGCGTACTCGTTGATCGTGGTCGCCATGTCGTCAAGCGCGACCTGGCGGGTCAGGAAGCCGTACTCCGCAGCCACCCGCGGCATACCGTAGACAACGCACGACGCTTCGTCCTGACCGATGGTGATTCCGCCGGCCTCGTAGATTGCGCCGATTTCCCGCGCACCGTCGCGACCCATCCCGGTCATGATCACGCCGAGCGCGCTATTGCCAAACGCCGCCGCCACCGATTTAAACAGAACGTCGGCCGACGGGCGGTGCCCGTTAACCTGGTCGGCTTGTGATAGGCGGGCGACGGTGGCAAGCTTTCGCCGCTCGACCTCGATGTGGTGATCCCCCGGGGCGACTAGAACGCGGTTCGGCGAGAGGATATCCCCGTCCGAGGCCTCCTTAACCTCCAATGCAGAGATCCTGTCGAGGCTCGCGGCAAATTCGGCCGTAAATCCGGCGGGCATATGTTGTACGATCAGGATCGGAACCCCGATCTCGCCGTCAATCTCCGCGAACACCTGGCGGAGCGCATTCGGTCCGCCCGTAGAAATACCGATCGCGATTACTTCAAGCTTGCCCGGTTTGGCGGTCGGCTTTTTCGGTGCCGGCGCGACGGGGGCGGTTTCGATTGGGACACGATACGTTGAGACCGCGTGATCGGCAGGTGCCGGAAGCGTTCTGAGACCGCGTTCACTGCGGTGGGCGCCACCGTAGCCGCGAATCATCGCGATGAGCTGTTCACCCACAACGTGTATGTCGTGCGATACCGAGCCGGAGGGTTTGGTGATAAAGTCGGCCGCGCCGAGTGCGAGCGCTTCCATCGTGATCCGGGCGCCACGCTCGGCCACGGATGACAAAATAATGACGGGGACGTCGCTGCCGATTTCACGGAGACGCGTAAGAAACTGGATGCCGTTCATTTTGGGCATTTCTAGGTCGAGAACAACGCAGTCCGGTTCAACTCGGGGAAGCTTGTTTAGCGCAAACTCTCCGTTCATGGCGGTTGCCACCACGGTACAGTCGTCGGCACTTTCGACAATCTTCCCGATGAGGTTGCGCATGAGCGCGGAGTCATCGACGACAAGTACGCGGATCGCGTCGGACGCTGTCTCGCTCATGTCTCGTCCTTTGTATATAACGTCGCCCAGTCGGTTTTTAGGAACTTGAACTTTGTTTCCATGCCAAACAGCGATTCACTATGCCCGATAAATAAGTACGAGTGCGGCGCCATCGCCTCGTAGAACCGATCGACCACCGCTTTCTGGGCGGCCTCGTCAAAGTAGATCAAAACGTTCCGGCAAAATACAACGTCGAGATTTCGTTTGCCACTGTCGTGTTTGAGATTGTGGTAGTCAAACTTGATCAGTTGTCGAAGCGCGTCCTTGACCTGATATCCGCCTTCAGTTCGGTCGAAATACTTGGCAAGCAGTGGATCCGGAATGCCGCCCATCCGACTATCGGGATAGAATCCCTGCTGAGCGGTGAGGACTGATTTCAGGCTTAGATCCGACGCGAGTATTTCGGCGGATAGATCGGGCGGCAAGAGTTCGCGGAGTTCGATGGCGAGGGTATAGGCCTCTTCGCCGGTGGAGCAGCCGGCACTCCAGAAGCGCACGTTCTTGTCGACCCGCCGTCGTTTATCCTCGATCAGATTGGGAACGATGTAGTTTTCAAACGTCTGCCAATGAGCCGCATTTCGAAAAAATCGGGTGAGATTGGTCGTTACCGCGTCGAGGAGGACTTTGAGTTCCTCGCCGTTGGATCTGACGTGCGAGTAATACTCCGCGATTGTATCCAACCCAGCGTGACGCAGACGTTCTTTGAGGCGACTTTCGAGGATCGTGCGGTTTGATTCGGAGAAGTGTATCCCGCTCTCGTCGTAAATAAGGCTTCGAAACCGCTCGAAGTCTGCGTCCGTAAGAAATGAATCCATTAGTACACAAAGACTAATTCCCCCAGATGCCGCTGTCAATTGACACCGATCCCGTCGTTTCGCGATAATGTCCTCCCGGATGAACAAGTATGTTTTCGTCACCGGGGGCGTTTGCTCGAGTCTCGGTAAAGGTGTCGCAGCCGCTTCGCTCGGGAGCTTGCTCGAAAGTCGCGGACTCGCGGTTCGGATGATTAAGGTTGATCCCTACATCAACGTCGACGCCGGCACGATGAGTCCATATCAACATGGCGAAGTCTATGTTACGGACGATGGTGCCGAGACCGACCTGGATCTCGGGAACTACGCGCGGTTTACGGCGTCGCCGTTATCCCGTGCCAACTCGATTACAACCGGTCAGATCTACCAGGAAGTCATCAAGCGCGAGCGCGAGGGGCGTTACCTCGGGCGAACCGTTCAGGTGATTCCACATATCACCGACAGGATCAAACAGCGTGTTCGCGCGGTAGGCGACGAGGCCGGTGTCGACGTTACCATCGTCGAAATCGGTGGAACGGTCGGTGATATCGAGTCGTATCCGTTTCTCGAAGCGGTTCGCCAGATGGTTCACGAACTCGGCAAAGAGAACGTCCTTGCCGTACACCTCACGCTTATCCCCGAAGTGAGTAACGGCGAACTCAAAACGAAACCGACGCAACACTCGGTTAAGGAACTCCGCGAGATCGGTATTCAACCGGACGTGTTACTCTGTCGCGCGCGCACCCCGCTTTCGGACGAGGTCCGGCGAAAGATATCCCTGTTTACAAATGTCGAGATTGACGCGGTCATATCTGCGTACGACGTTGAGAGTACCCTCTATGAAATTCCGCTGATGTATCATCGCCAGGGGCTCGACGAAATATCCCTAACGCGCCTGGGCCTCGAGATTCATCCGGCTGACCTCGCCGCCTGGGAACGAGTGGTCCGCGTCGTGACGGCCGCGGATCGTGTTGTTCGTATCGCCGTTCTGGGTAAGTACATTGAACTGTCCGATTCCTATAAGTCGGTCGACGAAGCTCTGTTTCACGGCGGCATCGCCAACGATTGTCGTGTCGAACTCGTCAAGGTCGACTCGGAGTTGCTCGAGCAGGACGAGCGCTCGCTGGACGAGGTGTTTGACGGGATCGACGGAATTCTCGTTCCCGGTGGATTTGGGGGACGTGGCGTACGCGGAATGGTCGACGGAGCTCGCTATGCGCGTGAGACGGGCTTACCGTATCTCGGCATCTGCCTCGGGATGCAAGTGATGGTCATCGAGTACGCGCGGAACGTACTCGGTTTTAGCGACGCCAACAGCACCGAGTTTGCACCCGACTCCGCGCACGCCGTCGTCAGCCTCCTCGAGGAACAGATCGATGTGAAGAACTACGGCGGTACGATGCGTCTCGGTCGGAGCGCGTCGCGCCTCCTGCCCGACACACGGGTCCGCGAGATCTACGGATCGGAGACGATATTCGAGCGTCACCGTCACCGCTACGAGGTCTCAAACTCCTACCGGCAACGACTCAACGAGGCCGGACTGATAACCGGCGGCGTTACCGAAGACTACTCGCTCGTCGAGTCGATGGAGTGGGACAATCATCCCTGGGGCGTCGGCGTACAGTTTCATCCCGAATTCCAATCCAAGCCGATCGAGGCTCACCCGCTGTTTGCGAGTTTTGTCGCGGCGGCGGCGACCCACGGAGCTGCGCGACGGACCGCCGCTCCGGTAGCGAAGCAGTGAGGAACCGCGACCGATTTGCTATCCTTTTTGTTCTGATCCTCATCAACTCCTGCAGCTTCGATTACTCGGACGCCGAGGTCGAAGGGGAACGAAACGAATCCGTTCCGCAGGTCGAGATCGAGAACGCGAGAATGGTCATCGAACGCGACAATCGTCTCGAGTTGACCGCGGCTTGGATCGCAAGCTTTCCCGAGGAACGGATACAACGATTTCGCGACTTGCGCTTCACCGAGTACGGGCCCGACGGAGACGTTCGTGTATCCGGCGAGGCCGACGAAGGGATTCTCTATTTTGATACCGAGGACGTCGAGCTTCGCGGCTCGATACGATTCTACTCGCGCATTGAGGAGGCCGAGCTCAGTACAGAGTTTCTGTACTGGGAGAACGATGCGCGTATACTCCGTGGTGACGACGACGAAACGGTACACATCCTTCGGGACGACGGTTCCGAGCTTAGTGGAGCCGGACTCACGGTTGACGGTCGCCGAAACTCGGTTGAACTCAGCGCGGGAGTTCGTGGCGTTTTTCGGACCGACGACGAAGCCGCGCTAGGCAGCTCCGTGGATGAGAGCGCCGCAAATACGGAGCGAGCGCGGTGAACGCTCGTCGAATGATGACGGTTTTGTCTTTGCTCGTCTTGTCTGCGTTTGTGTGGGCTCAGGATGAGGGCGATACGTTCGAGTTCTCCGGGGATCGGACGTCGATCGTTCTTGCTGAGGGACGCGAGCAAACTGTGCTCAGCGGTAACGCTACGGTAACCAGCGACGAGGTCACGCTCCGGGCGGACGAGATCGAACTTTCCGGAGACGATTTTCGTTACGCGGACACGCGGGGATCCGTTCGAGTTGTCGACGCGGGGCGGGATCTAACGATTGAGGCCGAGTCGCTCCTATTTGATCGCGATTCGGAGGATTCGCGGGCCGAGGGCGAGGTAGTCGTCGAGGACGGTGCCAACGATTTGATCGTAAAAGGTGGATACCTCGAGACCCGTGAAGGCGGAGATCTCATCATCATGCAATCGGGAGTTCGCGTTTTGCAGGATGACCTGACCGCCCGCGCTCAATTCCTCCGCTATCGACGCGAAAGCGAGGTCCTCGAGCTTTCGGGATTCCCGGTCGTCTATTGGAAAGGCGACGAATACCGCGCGACGCGAATCGTCCTCAATCTGGACACCGAAGAAATCGAGCTTCAAGGACGGGTTGAGGGTGAAGTGGTGATCGATGAGGAGCCGGACGAACCGGTGGAGGCGGATGTGATCGAATCTCCCGCAGCCGACGGTGAGCGGCAAATCGACGAAACGATTACCGGCCCGGCCGACGAATCGGAGCGCGAAGAGTTTACCGGCGCGACTTCGACCGATGACAACGGCGCATCCGATGTGGAGGCGCGGTGAGCCAGACAAACGAAACGAATCACACGCTGAGAGTCGCGGGTCTGCGGAAACGATTTGGCCGCAAGGAAGTCGTCTGCGGAGTCGATTTCTCGATGTCCAATGGACAGGTCGTCAGCCTCCTCGGACCAAATGGAGCGGGAAAGACGACCGTTTTCTACATGGTCGTCGGATTTATTCATCCGTCCGCGGGCGAGGTGTTTCTCAACGGTCGCGAGATCGGACGACTCCCGATGTATCGCCGGGCCCGCGAAGGAATATCCTACTTGCCACAAGAACCGTCGGTTTTTCGAAAACTCACGGTCGAGAGGAACATTCTCGCAGTCCTTGAACCGCGCCGCGATCTTAGCCGGGCAGACCGGCAACGTCGCGTCGACCAACTTATGGACGAACTCGGAATTACTCAGCTGCGTCGCCAGAAAGCCTACACCCTCTCCGGGGGCGAGCGTCGCCGCACCGAAATCGCGCGTGCCCTGGCGATCGAACCTCTGTTTTTACTCCTCGACGAGCCGTTCGCCGGAATCGATCCGCGCGCCCGTTATGAGATCAAAAGCATCGTTCGCCATTTGGCGGAGCGGGGAATCGGTATCCTGATAACGGATCACAACGAGCGCGACACCTTGGAAATCTCAAACTACTCGTATCTGATCCATCAAGGTGAAATCGTTGTGGCCGGTACGCGCGAAGATATCGAGGCAAATGAAACGGCCCGGAAGATATACCTGGGCGACGATTACGTTCGCTGACGCAGATTCGACCCAAATTGACAAAGGCAGGCCCTCCTTCCATTATTAAAACTATGCAATACCAGCGTCCTGCACTGGTTCAGCGGCAAGAACTGAGGATGACGCCGCAACTCATCCAGAGCATCCAGATTATGACCTTACCGATGCAGGACCTGCGAACCCGGATCGAGGAAGAGCTGGAAATCAACCCCGCTCTTGAAGTTGTGGAGGAAGCGCCCACCGTTTCGCTCTCGGAGCGGGAAGAGACGGCGGCGCGCACGGACGAGTATGAGGTTTTCGAGAACTCCTCGGATCCCGGGTTTACGACGAGCACGCGATTTTCGGGCGACGAAGACAGTAAGCGCATGTTTATGGAAGGCGCCCTGTCGCGCCCGGAGTCACTCCAGGAACACCTGATCTGGCAGCTCCGCCTGCAACCGATCGATCAGCATGCCTTTGACATCGCCGAGCGCTTGATTCGCAATCTCGACGACAACGGCTTTCATCGTGAGGAACCGGCTTCTCTGGTAGACGATGGGGAGATCGCGCTCCTCGAGCAGATGATCGACCTTGTTCGAACCCTTGAGCCGATCGGGACCTGCGTCCGCGACTACCGTGAATCGCTTGCCGTTCAAGCCGATCTGCTTCCGGAAGCTCCCGTCTGGTTGCCTGAGCTCATCGAGAATCACCTCGAGGCGTTGGAGCGCGGTCGTTACAAAGAGCCCGCGCGCGCTCTTGACGTCTCCGAAGCCGATATCGAAAACGCGCTTGTGCTGATAAAACGTCTGACTCCCTTTCCCGGGCGGGCGTACTCCAGTGATTCTCCTCAATACGTCGTTCCGGACCTCATTCTCAAGCGCGACCAGGGTCAGTTTTCTCTTGTGTTTAACGACGAGGAAATCCCGGTGTTGGGCGTCCAGTCGAGTTTTACTCGCTTTGCCGACGAGGCAGATAAATCAACGCGCAAGTTCGCCAACGAACACGTAAAAAGCGCCCGTTGGTTTATCAACAGCATTTACCAACGCAACGCAACGATCCTAAAAGTCGGTACGGCTGTCCTCGAGTTTCAGCGCGATTTTTTCTTAAAAGGGAAAAAGTACCTCGTCCCGCTGACGCTCAAGGATATCGCCGCGGAGGTCGAGGTGAGCGAGGCGACTGTCTCGCGGGTCACCAACGGTAAGTATCTGCAGACTGAATGGGGCGTCTTTGAGCTCAAGCATTTCTTTTCGAACAGTATCGCCGGGACCGGTTCCGGAGGATCTCGTTTTAGTAAAGAGGGGGTCAAAGAAACGGTACGCGAAATCCTCGAAGATGAGGCCACCTCCGGCGTTCATCTTTCGGACCAGAAGATCTCGGAAATTCTTGCTCAACGCGGTATAAAGATCGCGCGACGGACGGTTGCGAAGTATCGCAAGGAACTTAAAATAAGCTCTTCGTACGAACGCTGAGCATCACACGGGAGGTTGTAATGGAGACGACGATCAAATCGGTGCATTTTGATATAGACGACTTGAGTAAGGAACTCATCCACACACGTTTGGAAAAGCTGAGCTTCGCCGCCGACAAGATCGTTACGATGGACTTCACCCTGACCCGCGAGAAGGATCACAACTTTGTCGTCGAGGCAAAGATCCATTTTAAATGGGGGAAGAACACCGTCGTGAAAACCGGATCGTATGATCTCGGGCAAGGCATTCATGAACTCACCGACAAGGTCGATCAGAAAGTTCGTCGCGAGATTGAGAAACTCCAGGATCACAAGGGGTAGCGAACGAGCTGATGGAACCGTTTACGGTGCTCGATCTCCTGAACTTGGAGTTGAAGGAGCAAAACGACCTTGAACTTAGCTGCATCGCCGCCCGTGAAGGATTGCTGCGTACAATCGCAACGCCGGACTTGAATCGACCGGGTCTGGCGTTGAGTGGCTTCTACGACAACTTTGGATCGGAGCGAGTCCAGATATTTGGTCGCGGCGAGAACGCCTATCTACAAAAACTTCAAAATGAAGATACGACGGAGACGATCCGTGAGCTCTTTAATCGCGATATCCCCTGTTGCGTGTTCACGCATGGATTATCACCGACCGCGGCGTTCGAGCGACACGCCGTCGAAGCGGCGTGTCCAATCCTGCAGACAAAACTCGCAACGAGCGAATTTGTTCTTCGGTTGATTCGAGCGCTCGGGAACGTGTTTGCCGAACACAAGACGATCCACGGCACGCTTATCGAGGTGTTTGGGATCGGTGTATTGATCCTCGGTGATAGCGGCGTCGGCAAGAGTGAGACCGCCCTCGAGTTAATAGAGCGCGGACATCGACTCGTCGCCGATGACGCGGTTGAAATCAGACGCGTCGCCGGAAACATACTTCTTGGTCAGGGGGCCAATCCCGCGCTCGGTCACCATATGGAAATACGCGGTCTTGGAATCATCAACATAACCCATATCTTTGGTGTGGGCGCGATTCGCGATTACAAGCAGATTCAGTTGATTTGTCAGCTCGAGGAGTGGGATGCGGCAAAGACCTACGATCGAATCGGCGCCGAGGAACGGACCTCCGATATTCTCGGTGTCGCAATTCCGTACCTCGAAATTCCGGTCAAACCGGGGCGAAACATCCCGATAATCGTCGAAACGGCAGCGATGAACGAGCGGCTCAAAAAAATGGGGTACTATTCGGCGAGGGAGTTTAATCAGAAAGTCATGCGATGGTTGGATAGCGAAAACGCCCGCAAAGCGTATATGCGTCGACAAGGGGCAAGTGAGGAAGATAGGATATGACCGAACGTGACGTCGTAGTTCGTAACCGGGCCGGAATACACGCACGGCCGGCGGCGCTCATAGTACAAACCGCGTCCCAGTTCTCCGCCCACATTGAGTTTACGAACGAACACGAATCGATAAACGCCAAATCGATCATGGGGATTATCACCTTGGGCGCCGGTTATAACTCAACGATTACTATCCGCGCCGACGGCTCGGATGAAACCGAAGCGGTCGAACGGCTCGCCCAGCTTTTTGAGAACCGGTTCGAAGAGGAGTAGGGCGTCGTGCGCGTGTTACGCACCGCCTCTGCCTCTCGGACGACAATAGCGAGTCTCGCGGCTCTTTACCTGACAATCGTAATCCTGACGATTCTCCTGGCCGAGCGCCTGATACTTCAACCCGGCGCGTTGCGCGAGCCGTATACGATCGTTTTTCTACTTATCGGATTGCTCTTTCCCGGCGTGCTCCTTGTGGCGCTCGGCGTGAGCATCGCTCGCTTAGTACGCGATCGGTATGCCGGACGACCGGGTAGCGGCCTAAAAGTCCGCCTCGCGGCGTTGTTCACGCTCGGCGTTGTCCTCGCGTCGGTACCACAGGGGATCGTCTCCATCGTCACGCTATCTTCGGCGCTCGAAACGGTACTGGCATCCGGTACCGGTGCGGCACTCCGCGGCGGCCTCGATCTCGCCTTGCGGTACTACGAGGAGCAAGTTGATATGCTCGAAACGATCGCCCAGGAGGAGCGCGTACAGACTCTCGCGGGCGAGGCACGTTACGAGGATCTCTACAGTCAGGTAGTACGTATGGTCCCGCGCGCGGTCGCGCTGTCCGTGTACGACGGCGAGGGCATACTGGTGTGGAATCGAGGCGAGCTGAGAACGCCGCTTCAGACGGCGCCGTCGGTTGTCATCGGCGGTCCGGTTCGCGTTTCGCGGGCGTCGAGCCCGGAAGGCGGATTTCTTCGACTACTCGCGCCGATAGCGGTCGAGAACGGATTCCCTGCATTTTTTGTTGTCGACGTCGTTCTCCCCCCGGACTTCGAGAACGTCGCGGGAGAACTATCGGATTCTGTATCGGTTTTTGCCCAATTGGAGCGGTTTCGACCGAACCTGCCGGTGATCGTCGCCGCTTTGTACGTCGTCTTTGCCGCCCCGATGTTTTTGATGGCGATTCTTGCCGGATTTTTCTTTTCCAATCGGGTGATGCGACCGATCGAGTCGCTCGAGGCGGCGACAAAACAAATCGCCGAGGGAGACTACTCGGTTCGAATTCTCGTTCGGGCACGGGACGACTTAGGCGTTCTCGTGCAGTCGTTTAACCGGATGGTCACCGAACTCGATCGAACGCGTCGGCGCGCGGCACAGGCTGAGAAGGTCCAGGCATGGCAGGAGATCGCCCAGCGATTGGCGCACGAGGTAAAGAATCCGCTCACGCCGATCCGGCTTGCCGCCGAACGACTCCGTCGTCGCTACGAGGCAGGCGACGAGAACTTTGGCGAGGTCCTGCATCGGACTGTATCGACGATCGTGCGGGAGGTCGATCTCCTAAGCGCAATGCTCAACGAGTTCCGCTCGTTCACGCGGCTTCCGGAGCCGCAAATTAAAACGGTGATCTTGCTGCCCGTTTTGCGCGCCGTGGCGGACGTTTTTGTTTCTCGACCCGGTGTTACCGTCGATTACTCTACAGTTGGGCCTGAACGATCGATCGAAGCGGACGAGGGGCAACTCAGACAAGTGCTCCTTAATCTTTTTACCAATGCGATGGAATCCGGCGGAGAGCGGGTCACGATAACCTGCCTCGTCGATCTTGTAAAAAGAGGGGACGCGACGTACGCTCGTATCAGAATAGAAGATGATGGTCCCGGGATACCGCCGGAGATCGCCGATTCGATATTTGATCCATATGTCACCTCCAAGGCCCATGGGACCGGGCTCGGCCTGGCGATCGTTGAACGTATCGTTTTTGATCATGGCGGTAGAATAGAAGTTGAAGGCGCCCCGGGGGGCGGCGCTAGTTTTGTTATCGATCTTCCATCAAGTGACGAGATCGGAAAGGACGAGTCGGCGTGAAATCGATTCTCGTTGTCGACGACGAGCAGGGGATCCGCGAAACGCTCGCCGATATCCTTGCCGACGAGAACTACGATGTCACGACCGCGGACAACGGCCTTGAAGCGCTACGGGTTCTCGAGACGGAACTCATCGACTGTGTGCTTTTAGACGTATGGTTGCCCGGTAAAGGCGGGGTTGAGGTCTTGGAGGAAATCACCGAGCTCTATCCGCGAATTCCGGTCATTCTTATCAGTGGTCACGCGACGATCGACCTCGCGGTCCGGGCCGTAAAATCCGGCGCATTCGATTTTCTCGAGAAGCCGCTGAGTCTTGATCGTGTCGTTACGCTCGTTCGTAACGCGATAGAAATGGAAAACCTGCGCCGAGAAAACGCGATTCTAAGGGGCGGGGCGAGTGCCGAGACCCAACTCGTCGGTATCAGTCCGCCCATCGCGCGTATCCGCGATTTGATCGAGCAAACGGCGGGCAGCGACGCCCGGGTACTCATCACGGGAGAAAACGGTACCGGAAAAGAAGTGTGCGCGCGCGAGATTCATCGCCGGAGCCGTCGCCGCGACGGTCCGTTTGTCGCCGTGAACTGTGCCGCGATTCCCGACACGCTTATCGAGAGTGAGCTGTTTGGACATGAAAAAGGCGCATTTACCGGCGCGGCGGGATCACGGAAAGGAAAGTTTGAGTTGGCTCATGGCGGTACGCTATTCCTCGACGAGGTGGCGGATATGTCGCCGGGCGCTCAGGCAAAGGTTCTCCGCGTTATCCAGGAAATGCGTTTTGAGCGTCTTGGTGGCGAAGAGCCGATCGCGGTCGACGTCCGTATCGTTGCGGCGACCAACAAGGATATTCGAGATGAGATCGACGCGGGTCGTTTCCGCGAGGATCTCTTCTTCCGACTTAACGTCGTCCCGATCCACATGCCCGGTCTTCGTGATCGCCTCGAGGATATCCCCCTTCTGGTAAACGCGTTTCTCCACGAACACGACCGAGATCTGCGTCTCGATCGCGACGCGCTGGAGTTGCTTCAGCAACATAAGTGGCCCGGTAACATTCGTGAGTTGAAGAATCTTGTAGAACGGGTTACCATAATGGCCAGTACGAGTCCGGTCACGCGCATTGAGATGGACCGCTTTTTGGGGAATCGGGACACGGCGACACGGCGGTCGCCCCTGTGGGAGTTTCAAGACTTGAGTCTCAGTGACGCGCGTGATCAGTTTGAGCGAAAGTTGCTTACCGAAAAGCTGCGGGAGAACGGGTTTAACATCTCTCGCACGGCGCAAGACCTCGGGATTTACCCGAGCAACTTGCACGCCAAAATAAAGAAACTTGGTATCGAGGTGGAACGATGAAACCTTTGACGCGGCGTCAGGAAGAGGTGTTGTCCTTTATCGCCGAGTTTATCCGGACACACAAGTATCCACCCACAATACGCGAGATCTCCGATCATTTCTCAATCTCGGTAAAAGGCGCCTACGACCACGTAAAGGCTCTCGAAAAGAAGCACGTCATTCGTTGCAATACCAATCGCTCACGAGCGATCGAGATCCTGACCGAAGAGGCCTCTCCGGTGTCGGTCAAGTCGGTTCCAATCCTCGGGAATGTCGCGGCCGGCGTGCCGTTGATGGCGCAAGAGAACTTTGAAGGTACTGTCGCGGTCCCGGAACGATACGTCGGTAACGCCAATCATTTTGCCCTCAACGTAAAAGGCGACAGTATGGAGGGCGCCGGCATCATGGACGGAGATCTCGCGATCATTCGCCAGCAACCGGACGCAGAGAACGGTGACATCGTTGTCGCAATGGTCGAAGAGGCAGTTACGTTAAAACGTTTCTCTCGGGAAACGAATCGCGTTCAGCTCAAGGCCGAAAATCCGTCGTACCCGCCGATATACACGCGCGAGGTTCGTATCCTCGGCAAACTCGTCCACCTGATGCGGAGCTACGAGTAACGTTTGTAAATGGCTCCCCAGCAAAATCGACAATCGGAAACCCATCCAGCAGTCTATTTGTTCCTCGGCCCGGAAGAGGGTGAGAAGCTCGCGGCAATAAACGAGATTCGTGAGGCACTTCGATCTCGCGCCGGAGACATAGAGGAACACAGCTACTATGCGTTTGATACGCCCGCCGAGACGGTAGTGGGACTGTTGCTCAACGGTACGCTGTTTGGCGGCGCGGTTTTTGTAAGATATCGCTCAATCGAGCAGCTCAAGAAAAAAACGGAGCTCGAAGCGCTGATTCGGTATGTTGCGTCTCCTAACCAACAGTCGGTCCTGATCCTTGAGAGCCTCGAGTACGACCGGGCAATATCGTCCGATCTCAAAAAAGCGGTCGGACCAAAGCAGAAGCGCATCTTCTGGGAGATGTTTGAAGACCAGAAGCAGGCGTGGCTCGCCGGTTACCTGCGGCGTCGCAAGGCAACGATCGACGCAGCCGCGCTGGATCTCCTTCTCGAAATGGTGGAGAACAACACCCTTGATCTCCGCGCCGAAACCGACAAGTTAATCGCCTACGCCGGTCAGCGTATCAGTCTTACCGACGTCGAACGTTTTGTATATCACGCCCGCCAGGAAAACGTCTTTACCCTGTTCGACGCGATCGTCGAAGGTAAGCTCGATCACGCGCTGGATGTTGCCGAAAAGATTCTGGTTCAAGGCGATGCAACGGGACTAATCGCGGGACTCTCCTGGCAGATCGATCGTCTTCTGATGTATAGAGAAATCCGCTCACGAGAGTCCGACGATCGCCGTGCGTTTTCCGAGCTCGAACGCCTGCTTTCCACCCGGAGCGGGAAACCGCCGGAGCTAAAAAAACCGATTCGGCGCAGTCTCCAGGCCGCCGCACAGCGTTACTCTCTTGGGCAATGTCGCGCGATCGCACTTTTGACCGGCGAGATCGAGGCGCTTCTACGCAGCGTCGCCGGCGAGTTGCACAAGGGATTAATCCAACAGTACCTGTACAGCGTGATCTCCCGTGGCGGCGCGTGGACGCCGAAACGACAAACGGCCTGGCCCTGGCACTATTCGCGCTACTCGCCGTAAACCGCGGTCCGGACCGCCTCACGCACCATTCCGGCGAGTTCCTCCGATATCCCGGTACTCTTGGCGATGATGTCGATCGGCGTCTCGATTACGCTCTCGGGAGTCGGAAAGGAACGAAGGAGTCGGGCCGCACGGCGCGGGCCGATACCACGAATTCGCTCGAGGGTCGATGTCACGATGTCCTTTTGCTGTAATCCCGCCCGATAGGTAGTCGCAAATCGATGCGCTTCATCGCGAACAAATTGAAGAACCCGCAGCGCAGGCGTTCCCTCCGGGAGTACGACGGGGTCGCTCTGTCCCGGGATAAAGAGTTCTTCGTTGCGTTTGGCAAGTCCGACAACGGGAATTTTCAACTCCAGCGCCGAGAGAATGTCGACTGCGGCACCAACCTGACCTAATCCACCGTCGACGAGAATGAGGTCGGGACGCGGCAAACGTTCGTTTTTGACACGCGTATAGCGCCGGGCCAGCACCTCACGCATAGCCGCAAAATCATCGATCTGACCCTTTTTCAAGGTTTTTATCTTGAATCGACGATACGCGCTTTTGTCGGGAACACCGTTTGAGAAACTGACCAGCGAGGCAACCGTGTTGGTACCGCCGACATGGGCGATGTCAAACCCCTCGATTCGTAGCGGCGGTCCGTCGAGCGTCAACGCCTGCGCGAGTTCTTCCAAGGCCGGGAGATCGCCGCGTTCGCGCAGACGTTTTTCGAGCTCCTGCCGCGCGTTTTCCGTGCACAATCGGAGAACGGAGGCGTCTCTGCTCGTTTCCGGCGGGCGGATCGCGACCTCGCGGTCGTGTTCCTCCTTAAAGTACCGGGCAAGCTCCGATGAATCGCCGATGTCTGAAGAGGTATAGAGGCGATTTGGCAGCTTTGAGGTGGTGCCGTAAAACTGAAGAACAAACTCGATCAAGGTCTCCTGCTCGAATCCCGCCGGTTCGGCGTGAAATACGTTGCTGCCGACGAGCTTGCCGCCCCTCATTTGAAACACGACAAACACCGCGAGACCCTCGCGTTCGGCGTAACCGATGTAGTCTCGAACTTGTGGGTCAAAGTCGACGATTCGTTGCTCGCTTTCGATTTGATCGATCGCCGAAAGCGCGTCACGATAGACCGCTGCCTTTTCATAGTTGAGGTCGGTGCTCTCCTGACGCATCTTCTCCGCGAGCTCCGAGCGAAGGCCGCCCGTTTTCCCGGAAAGCAGGGCGCGGATCGATTCAATTCGTCGCAGGTACTCGTCGTGGTCGGTTTTTCCGGCGCAAACTGCCGCGCACCGACCGATATGATAGTACAGGCACGGTGTTGTGCGCGGTTTTATCTCCGTGGTCCGACAGCGCCGAAGCGGGTAGAGCCGATCGATAAGGTCGAGGTAGGCCTCGATCGTCCAGACGTGGGTGTACGGTCCAAAGTACTGGGAACCGTCCTGGACGATACGGCGCGTACGAAAGACGCGAGGGTACTCATCGTTGGTGATTCTGATGACCGGGTAGCTTTTGCCGTCTTTTAGATTGATGTTGTAGCGCGGGGTATGCGTCTTGATCAGATTGTTTTCCAGTAGCAGCGCTTCGTACTCGTTTCCGGTGAGGAGGTAGTCGATACGCGCCACTTTAGCGATCAGATGCTTTGTCTTAACCGGTACATCGGCGACGAAGTACGACCGTAGTCGGGCCCGGAGATTCTTGGCTTTACCGATGTAGAGAACCGTATCGGCCTCGTCTTTCATGATGTAGACGCCCGGGCCGGTGGGATAGCTGCTGACGGTGTCTTTTAGTTCCTCTCGCGACATGCCGATGCTCATATTACGGAACTATGAGCTCACGTACGATGTCAAGCAGGCAAGCGACTCGACGCGTCCGCGTCGCCGCGCCGGTCCTCGGACTCCTTTTTCTCGCGTTTTGGCCGCCGGGATTTGTCGGCGCCCAGGAATCCACGCCCGTCCAGGCGTCCTTCTCGGCGCAAAGCCTCCTGCCGGTTCACCAGATATCGCTTGGCGGCCGCGATGGCTGGGACGAAGCCGCCGTTCTGGAAAACGTTCAGACGGTTTCCGGGTGGCGAGGTGGGGACGATGTTGTCTTACGAGAGCGTTTTGCCGCTGCCTCGGATACCGCCGACATGCTCATTCCGTTTGACACCGATTTCCTGGACGTTGCCGGGCGATACGTTCTCACCGCGAATGGACGAATCACCACAACGATAACTCGTTTTGGAGCGGGCGCCGCCGCGTTTACCGGCGGTCCGGGTATCGAGGTCCAGGCGCGGTCCGGGGCGCTGTTTAACGGCGACCGAACGGTTGGCGAGCTATCGATCGAATTCTGGTTCTATCCGGTTGAGATCGACGAGGGATCCAGCATTCTCGCCTGGCGCGGCGTTGTAACGGAGCAGACCTCCACCGCCGTTCAGAGAATCGTCGCTGAGATCGATAACAACCGCCTTCGTTGGCGTCTGGAGAACGTCGCCCGTATACCCGACGGGGGGTTCGAGTCTGTCGAGCTGAGCTCTCAGCGAGCTCTGATTCCGCGGCGATGGCAGCACCATCGGCTGACCTACGACCCGGTTACGACGCGAATCTCCTACGATATCGACGGCGTTCCCGTCGATGTCTCGTATCTCACCGATACGCGCCGACAATCGGGCGACCGCCGATCGTTTTTTCTCGGCACCCCCGTCCGGGGTGGACTGGAAATTGGCGCCGGACTGACGGGAGCGATCGACGAACTGCGTGTGTACGAAGGATCTGTTGCGGAGTACGAACAGACGCAATTCAGCGGCGATCCGGGAGTTCTTATCACCCAACCAATCGATCTCGGGAGTATTTCGAGCGAGATACAATCGATAGTTGTTCGCGTAGAGAAGCCCGGCGGAACCGACGTACGCGGTTACTATCGCCTCGCCGACCGTCCCACCGCCCACGACGCCAGACAGGCGCTTGGATCGGATTGGAATGCAATTCCGTCCGATGGCGTTATCGCCGGCCGGGCCGTGGGTCGATTTCTCCAGTTACGATTTGAGTTGCTCGCCGACGCGCCCCGGCAGGAAAGCCCGCGCCTTCAATCCGTAGATATCAGGTACGTATCCAGTCCTCCGCCGCCTCCACCGCAGGTTCTAATGGGCGAACCGGTCCCCGGAGGGGTAAATTTACGGTGGAACGAGGTCCGAACCGGAAATATCGGCGGCTATCGGATATTCTTTGGGGAGGAGCCCGGACGGTACACGGGAGTTTTGGATCTCGTAAGTCCGTTGGATGTCGGGAACGCTACCGAGTGGTCGATTGAGGGTCTCGAACCCAACGTCCCGTATGTTTTTGCGCTCCAGAGCTACGATCAACAGGGACAAACTGGACCGATCTCACATGAGATTGAGGTCCGCGGGGGTAGGTAGGTATGAAGCACCGGGAACTCCTCGATCGCGCTATCAGCGCCTTTCGGGTGAACGACCTCGAGGTAGCTGAGCGTCTGACATCGGATCTTCTCACGGATTTTCCCGATCTTGCCGCTGCGCGGGTACTGCTAGGCACCATTCAAGGGCGACAGAACCGCCATGACGACGCGATCAAGAGCTTTGAGACCGCCATCGCGCTCGAACCGCGCAACGCGGAAGCTCTCAACAACCTTGCCGTTATCTATCGCCAAATCGGTCGTACCGGTGACGCCCTTGAGCTGGTAAACAAGGCGCTTGAACAGGAATCGGAAAACGCGGAGATCCTGTACAACCTCGGGAATATCCAGAAGGATCTCGCCAATAACCGCGAGGCGGTCGACGCATACGAACGGGCCGTCGAAATCGATCCCGATCTGGCGCCGGCGTATAACAACCTCGGCACGATGTACGAACGCCTCGGCGATACCGTGTCGGCTATCGATGCGTATCAACGGGGCCTTAAGTACGATAAAAACCATCCGACGCTGAACTACAACCTCGGTAACAGTCTCCAATCGGTCGGTCGCCTCAAAGAAGCCAAGGAGAGCTATCAGATTGCCCGTAGAGTTCGTCCCGGTTGGACGGACGCGCTTAACAATCTCGGGATTCTCCTTGATCGCCTTAACGAACCCGACGAGGCGCTTCAGACGTTTGAAGAACTCCTGGAAGTTAGCCCAAACGACGTCAAGGCGCGGAACAACATCGGAACCGTTCTCGCCCGACAAGGCCGCGTCGACGAGGCGATTGAGAACTTTAACGCCGCGTTGGCCCAACAGCCCAAGTACTCCCGCGCTTCCAGCAATCTCGGCCAGATCGCGGCCAAGGCGGGAGACCCGCAGCAATCGCGGACGATCCTTCATCGTCTCCTTAAACAGGACCCCGACAACGTTGAACTCCGGAAGAGCTACGCCGAGGTGCTGACGCGCTCGGGAGAATACGCCGAGGCGTTGACAAACTGGAACACAATCGCGTCGGCGATGCCGAATGACGCCGATACGATGCGCGAACTTGGACTCGCTCAATACCGTGTGGGCGACCACCAGAAAGGCGAAGAGACTCTCCAGAGCTACACCGAGCTGCGTCCGGCGGATACCGCGTATCTGTCCGATGTCGCGCGTATCCTCCAGGGAGAGGGTCTTTTTGACGAGGCCCTCACGCTGGTCGAACGTGCAGTCTCCGCTAATCCGAAAGACGTCTCCGGATTGTTGCGAAAAGCGGAGATTCTCGCCGATCTCGGGCGCGAGGACGAAGCGCGTGAATCGCTCGGGACGGCCGAGGGTCTCCGACCCGAAGATCGACAGGTGTTTGCGGCACGCGCGAACGTTTTTCGTGCGCTTGGTGATCGCGATGAGGCGCTTGCGGCGGCCGAACGCCTGATTAGTCTCCAGGGACAACGAGCGAGCTCGGACGACCTGAGTTCACTCAACGACAGTCTTAACCTGTACGAGCAGATGGCCGAAGCGTGGGAACACGAAAACGCCGACGGATGGGATCGAAACCTGGAGAAACTTGGCCGTTTGGCCGAGGCCGGACGCGTTTCCGAGGATGCGCGCCCGGTCGAGACCGACGAGACCGCAGGGATGGACGAAGACTCGATTCCGATTCTCAATTTTTCCGGGGGTAGTGCCTTTAACGAGGAAGAGGAAGAGGAGATAGAAGAGGAAGAGCCCGAGGTTCAACGCTTTGCGTTTGAGACCAAGGTCGAACGCTCAAATGCCGAACCCGAAACGGCCCCGCCCGCTCCCGTCGCCGCTCCACCGGCGGCGCGGCCGGTAGACGGACCCGATCCATACAATGACCTCCGCAACATGGCCGAACAGGACGCGGCGCTTCCTTTTGAGAAGGACGAGGAGTTTGAACTACCAGGACCGGCGGCTCTCGAAGACGAGCTTCGGGAGGAGTCGGCAGACGCGACGCCGATCGTCCAACCAAATCTAACGCCTCCGGAACCCGAAGCGCCGCAACGGCCACCGTATCCGCAGCCTCGCGACCAGCAACCGCCGCAAGCGCGACCCCCGCAACCCCGCGCGGCGCAAACACCACCAACAAAACCGCCGTCGGGAGGCGACGGTTCCAGCGATATCCCGACGCCGGACTATCCTCCGCAGGAGTATCAGGCGCCGCCGACTTATCCCCCGCCCTCCTATCCCCCGCCGCAGTATCCGCCCGAGGCTTATTCCGCGCCAGTGATTGAGGAGCCGGCGGTCGAGGACATGGGTGCCGCCCTCCCATCGATGCCGCAGTTCGGCGATATCGAAGGTATGGAAGACGACGCCTGGCGAGGCGATCCTGATCATCTCGATGACGAACCGATCGAGATCGACTTGTCGGAGTTTGAGAAGGAACAAGAAGCCGCCGCCGCTGAGACTGCCGATGCCGCGGATGAGATAGGCTTTGATCTCGATGCGGAACGTTTGTCGGGCGAAGATGGCGGTCCGGAAGAGTACGAGGTCGACGGCGGCTTGGGCGATGATTTTGCAGACGAGATGGATCTCGAGGCATCAGAAGCGACCGAACAGACCGAAACGACCGAAAACGAAGAGTTTTGGGCGGACGAGTGGGGTGATCTTGGATTAGGCGAAGTCTCCGACGAAATTTCGGGCGAAGAAGAAAACGCAGAAGAGATCCTTGCGGAGCCCGAGGGTATCGAGCCGTTTGACGAGATTGGCGAGCTCGATGAGTCGGCCGAGCTTGTCGACGAGGATCTCGAACCAATTGACGAGCTTGCGGAGCTTGAGGATTCGATTGAGCCCGTTGAGGAGGACATCGAGCTTGTCGACGAACTCGGCGAGGTCGAGGAGATTGGAGAGCCGGAAGACGAGGACATCGAGCCGGTCGACGAACTTGCCGAGCTCGGCGAGGTCCTCGAGCCCGACGACGAGGCCCTCGAGCCGATCGATGAACTTAGCGAACTCGATGAGGCACTCGAGATCAAGGAGGAACTCGAGAACGAAGAGGAATCTGAGGCGCTCGACGAGCTCGCCGACGCGCCGATCTCGGAAGCGGAGATGGGTGGCTTGATGGCGCCGGCGGGCGCCGACATCGGCGATCTCGCGTCTACGCACACAGACGAGACTGAGGAACCGCGCCTCCGAGACAAGCTCCGCGATATGGTACAGAAAGCTCGCGAGCAGATCGGCCCCGAGGAGGACGAATCGGAGGAAAGCCCGGACATTCCTGACGACGGGGATCCCGGTCTCTCGCCGATGGCCCGACAGGCTCGCATGTTCTCCTACCTTATGCGCCTGGCCAACAACAACCTGCCGCCGAACAGAAACAAGGAGTATCGTCACAGCGAGGAGCGTCTCAAACTCGCCGCGATCGTCGCCCGCCTCAACGGGAAAGCAACGCTGCGACGACGTGCCGATAGGTACCGGCACGCCCCGAGCGCCTCAACCGGGACGGGTCAGGCAGTCGCAACGGCTCCTCATCGAGTGAGCCTGACGACCGATCGGATGAGCGCCACCTTTGGGTATCTCGCCCAGTTAAGTTCATACCTACCTGATCGAGAGATCGCCGACCAGTTGAGCCATAAAGCCGAGGAACTCAGCGCCAAACTCCGGCACAACGAATAGTCAGGTACGCACCTGAGACGCGATTCGGTAGATTCAGGATAGGGGTTTTGCTATACTCCCCCGCATGTCGTCGGATTCTATCCTCAAAAGCCTCCATCCGCTCGAGATAAAAACGCTTTTACACGTAGCGGTCGATACCGAATTTGAGAGCGAAACGCTCGAGCGCCAACTTTTGTTTAACACCGGTCAGAGTAACCAGGCGCTCAGCTGGCTCGCGGCAAAGAGCCTGACGAGCGAGGCAAGCCGCGTTACCCATGTTCTGTACGAACGAACCGATTTAGGTGCTGAGTTTGCCAGCACCGGCACTCCCGTAGAAAGAATTGTCGGTGCCCTGGAAAACGGTGGTCCGCAGACGATGCGCAACCTTGTAGAGGCCACGGGATTAGAGCAGAAGGATGTGGGTTCCGTTTACGGGCGCCTGTCCAAGCTCGGCGTCCTGGCAATGGACGAGGAGAAACGGGTAACGCGCGGCGACGCCGAGCTCCCCGCCTCCGAGACAATGCTTCGTCAGGTTCTCGAGCGCTCCGCGGACGCCCCAATCGCCGAAAGCTCGTTAAACGAGGAAGAGCGTGCGGTCGTGGCGACCAACGCCAAAAAACGGGGAGCGTCTTCGGCGATGTTCCGAATTATTGAACGAGAGACGGTTCGTTACCGCTTGACCCAAGAGGGGGTCGCTGTCCGCCGCAAACTCGCCGACGCAGGAATGACCGGAGAGGAGATTGGGCGCCTCACGCCGGAGATGCTTCGCGATGGGAGTTGGAAGGACGGTACCTTTAGAACTTACGCCCTTGATGGACCGATTTCCCGGCTTTTGCCCGGACGACGCAATCCGTATTCAGAGTACCTCGACTCGGTCAAGGACAAACTGGTTTCGCTCGGTTTTGCCGAGTTTGACGGACCATTGGTGGAGACCGAATTCTGGAACTCGGACGCGCTTTTTATGCCCCAGTTCCACTCGGCGAGAGATATCCACGACGTATACTACGTCAAGGAACCGCACCACGCTCGCGAGATCGAGGAGCCATATCTCTCCAACGTCGCGGCCGCCCATGAAAACGGGTGGACAACCGGTAGCCGGGGTTGGGGATACGATTTTGATCGCGATTTTACGCGGCGCCTGATTCTGCGTAGCCAGGGCACCGTGATGTCTGCTAAGGCGCTACCTCGGGCAGAGGTCCCCGGTAAGTACTTTGGGATTCTCCGGTGCTTTCGCTACGACCAGGTCGATGCGACTCATCTCTCCGATTTCTATCAAACAGAGGGCATCGTCCTCGGCGACGAGGTAAATTTGCGCACGCTACTCGGTTTGCTCCGTATGTTTGCCGAGGAGCTCGCCGGCGCAACGGAAGTAAAGTACGTTCCGGGGTATTTCCCGTTTACCGAACCCTCAGTTGAAGTCCATATCAAACATCCCCGACTCGGTTGGTTTGAACTAGGCGGATCGGGCATTTTCCGCCCCGAGGTTACCAAACCGATGGGGATCGACGTACCGGTTCTCGCCTGGGGATTAGGGATCGATCGAATGGCGTTGATGCACCTCGGCCTCAACGATCTTCGTGAGTTGTTTAGTTCTGACATTGAGAGCATCCGTCTACGACGACGGAGCGCATAACAAGGATACCCGCTATGCCGAAAATCGAAGTGTTCCGCGAGGCACTTATATCCGCAATTGGAGCCGGAAATCTCTCCGACCACGATCTCGAGGATATCTTTCCTGCCGCAAAAGCCGAACTTGACGAGGCCGCCGACGCCAACGGCGTTATGAAAGTCGAGCTCAACGATACAAACAGGCCCGACCTGTGGTCGTCGGCCGGGCTTGGTCGCCAGTTGCGGATTTACAAGATGGGACAGGCCGGGAAATATGATTTTTTCTCAAACGCCGCCAACGCGCTCGATCACGCCCATCGTCGGGTTGTGGTTGACTCGAGCGTCGAGGGTATTCGACCGCTGTTTGTTGGATTCGAAGTCGAAGGACCACCGATCACCGAGGTAGTCCTCAAAGATCTGATCCAGACCCAGGAGAAGCTCACGTGGAACTTCGGGCAGAAACGACGGGCGATCGCGATGGGCGTTCACCGATCGGAGCTGATAGAGTTTCCCGTCCATTATCGGGCGGTCGATCCGGACCAGTACTCCTTTATCCCGCTCCAGATGGAGCGGGAGCTGACGATGCGCCAGATTCTCACCGAACATCCCAAAGGACAGGCGTTTGGCCATATCGTCGCCGATCTTCCGCGGTTTCCACTCCTAACCGACAATCGCGGCGAGGTACTGAGCTTTCCGCCGGTGATAAACAGCGCGACGATCGGAGCGGTAAAAGAAGGCGACACGCGTCTCTTTGTCGATCTGACCGGTTTTGACATCGACGCCTTGCTATTAAGCGCGTCAATCGTCGCCTGCGATTTTGCCGATGCCGGTTTTACGATCTACCCGACGATCATCGAGTTCCCGTTCGATACGATCCACGGAAATCAGATCACCGTGCCGTACTACTTTCAAAGCGATCAGAGCGTCGCGGTAAGCGAAGTTAACAAACTCCTCGGGGCCAATCTATCGGAGGCCGAGATCGTTGCGGCTCTCGAGCGAATGGGCGTATCGGCGAAGACGGACGACGGTTCCGTCGTCGTCCAGATCCCCGAGTACCGCAACGACTTTCTCCACCCGGTTGATATCGTCGAGGACGTGATGATCGGTCGCGGCATGGAGTCGTTCGAGCCGGCGATGCCGCGCGATTTTACCGTCGGACGGTTGACGGAGCTCGAGGAGTTCCGGCGTCGCGTCCGCGACGTGATGGTTGGGCTGGGATTTCAGGAGATGATCTTTAACTACCTCGGATCGGGTGACGAGTTTATCGACCGAATGTATCCGCCGGATTACCGCGAGAGCGCCTACGCGGAAACGGTGCAGATAGAGAATCCGATGAGCGAGAACTACGAGTTTCTCCGGCCGTCGATCATCCCCTCCCTGCTCAAAGCCGAGCAGGTAAGTGGCAACGCGATGTACCCGCATGCCGTATTTGCGATCGGTAAAGTGGGATTACGTGACGAGACAGACGTGACCGGTACGCGTACCTCGACGCGACTCGCGTTTCTTACGGCCGATGGCGAGAGCGACTTTAATTTGGTTAACGCCCATATATCGGCTATACTGTACTATGTAGGTCGGTCGTATTTGCTGGAAGAGTCCAACGACCCGCGGTTCATTCCGGGGCGCCAGGCGCGTGTTTGCGCAACGGGCGGCGCGGAAATCGGGGTTTTCGGCGAGGTACACCCTCAGGTGCTCGATAAGTGGGGCGTGCAGGTTCCGTGTACGGTCGGCGAGCTTGATGTCGAGCGATTGATGAAGGCGGATGCCGGAGACAAGGGCGTCTCGTAAACCTCAAATCCTCGTTCCCTTCCCCGGATCAGACGATGACGGCGATTCCCTCGACGTTTTTGTATATCTTCGGCCCGAATCAAATGGCGTCGCCGTCGAAAGTACCATTCTCTCCGTCGTTCAGCAGCACAAGCAGGAAAAAGTCGATATCTCGCTTATCTACATGGCCAATATTCCCGGTAGCTACATCGCCGAAAACCGGATCGTGGAGCGTCACTACGCGGTGCGTCTGTTCTACGCCGTCCACGGGGGCGAGGCGTTTAGCGATGATATGGCGGAGCAGTTCGCAGCGTTTTACGGCGTACCATTTGATTCACGCCGCGTCATCGGCGCCTTTGAAGCGCTCCGCGACTTTCAGATGGAACCCGAGGAGTTATTTTCGCTATGGGTTGAGGATACCGAGATCACTCGGATCGCCGGGCAGGTCGTTAAGCGCGTTAACGATCATTGGGTTGTCAATTACGACATGCCGGCGCTCCTGCACAAAAACACGGCGGACACGGACATCGCCGTAATGGCGTTCCGGACCAAAGCCGGATACCCACAAATCTTTAAACTCGCCGGCGAAATGAAACACAAGCTTGTCGAGCGGCAGCTGCTCAACTCACGCCTGCCGATCGCGCGTGCGGTTCACATTTCGCGGAGTCCGTTTGAGCAGCTGATCGACGCCCGCGACTACTTGATTACCGCCGAAGACGTTGAGCCCGGTTGGCTCGGCTCCTCGTTCGCCCGATATCTGCGGCGGAGAGGGCTTTCCGAGGAAGAGATCAAGGGCTTTATTGAGCATCCGATCGCGCGATTCGATTTCGGCGTATCCGCGCCGCTCGACCAAAACCTGTTGGATCTCTGTGAGGGATTCTCCTACGACGATGCCTGGGCGATTATCCAGCGAATGAGGTCGCAATCAACGATTCCGGGGCATCTGTTTTATGCGTTGTGAGATCGCCGAATCGAGACTTCGGCCATAAGCGCGATGCCGGTTAATCGTATCGTCTGACGCGCATCGGGACGTGAGCCCGACCGATCCGAGACCTCAGCCAACACCGGCGTAATCGAAGTACGTACTTCGGCATCGGCTGGGACGATGATCTTACACTCACCAAGAACGGTAACCACATTGATGGTGGTGTCGTGATCGAGATCGGAATCGCTCAGGTCGATCGTCGTCTCCCCGAGTAGCGTTATCGTGTTTGCCGTTCGCCGACGCAGCCACGCGCCGCGCAATCGCCGCGAACCAAGTATCGTAAATTCTGTCTGCTCGGGAGAAACGTTTGGGGTCGGTGACCAATCACCTGGGTTATCACCCGATCGGAGATCCGAGGTTACCGCGGCGATCTGCTCGGGGGACGTCGCGTTGCTTACGCGGTCGATACGTGTTTCATATTCGGCCATGTCGATAGCGCCGTCGGCAAAAAGGCGGGAAAGCTCCTCCATCTGCCGGTCGCGTTCCAATTCGATAGAATCCACTATTGGCTTCTCCCCGTGTTTCTCCCATGTTAGCATGGTTTTGTGGAATCTCCCGACAGGTCCGTTGATGAACTCCTCGAGAAGATCTATCCGTTCAGGTTCCTGACCGGCCCGGAACGAGGCTCTATCGCGGCCGTTGCGACGGAAGAACTATTTGATGCGGGAGAGACGATCTTTCGACGCGGTGAGGAGGATCGAACCGTGTATCTTCTCGCCGAGGGAATTGTTGAGGTTATCGATCCGGGGCGTCACGAAAACGAAACGATCACGACCATCTATCACAATCATTACTTTGGCGAGTGGGAAGCGATCTTTGACGAGTCACGAAGCTATGACGTTCGGGCTATGACCGACTCGCGCTGTTATCTGGTTCCCGGCGACGTGTTTCTTGATTTGCTCGGCCGATCCGCGAGCTTTGCTCTCGGATTTGGAACGATACTCCGCGACGATCAGGGAGTCTTCTCGGCATTCGAACGATTTCGGGCCTATCTCATGCAGGAAGCAGATCGTGGATACATCGGAATTGGTCGTCTCCTGCCGCTGTACCGGGCACTCCAACCGGCGCTCCACCCGGGGGCCTCGGACGATCGTGGTATCGACGTCGCCGCGCTCGAGTACGCCGTTCGACGTCTCCCCGACAACGTAACCCGAACCTTCGCCTTTCTTTTTGTCGATCAGCTTCCGGCTACTATGCACAATCCCGAGAAAATCTTCGTGCCGGTACGGACGACGGCCCGGCGCCGTGCCGTGTGGGAGATTCTGCCGGGAAAGGATTTAATCGTCCTGCGCACGGGTGATTCCGATTTGATCGACATTGTGACCTGCCTGTGTTTGTATGCGGTGGAGGCGCGAAAAATACGCGAACGGCTCGCGCGCGGCGACCATCTCGAGCGGCTCCAGGAGTACTTGAGCCAGAACGAGGAATCAGAACGCGATAACGCTCGCGCGTTTCTTCTCGGACTTCCGTTTAGCTCTCGTGAAGTCGATGGTCTGTGCAGAATATGGCGCAAAAGCCCCGTTTTACGCGTCGCCGAAGTCGCGCGCCACCGTGAGATGTTCAGCATCGATGTACGGCGTCGCGAGCAGAGCTACAACGTCCGACGCGACGAGCTCTGGATATCGCGTGTCGCCGGTCTGACCCGAAGTCGTGTCGGTCTGACGCCGGCCGAGTTGCCGAACGACCGGGCCGTCCATATCGTCAGCAGCAATACCCATTCCGTTACTAACTGTCTAAATCCCTGGTTTGTTGACCACAGCGAACAGATCCTTGCCTGGGGACTCGAACGTGGGCACCCGGCGATGGACGTCATCTGGGAAAGTCGCGCCGACCAGGTCTACGCCGTCGCACGAGACTTCTTTTCTCATAACCAGGACCTGGCCAAGGAGGCGGCGCAGACGGCCGACACGGTTGGACACGCGCGCCTCGAGCGAACGGCAAGTACGGGAATCCAGGTCCAGGTTATCGATCTCGCTCAAGTGCCGCCCGACCGTATTGACCCGGACCTGTCCGCCGTCGCGGCATCCGACGACATCATCGTCAACATAGACTACGCCTTTGGCCGACAAGCTCAATACGTTATTCGTAATCTTCTTATGTTGTACGGTCGCAACGTTCGGAGTGTCAGCTTCTTTGGGAAAGCGGGGGCCTTGGTCGGTTCTCGCGGAGACCTGCTTATCCCGACCGCATTTGTCGAACAACAGAACGACCTGTTCTATCCGATTAACCAATCCAGTCAGGCGACCGCGAGTCTGCGCCACCGCCTCGAGGCGCGCAGCGTCCATACGGGGCCGATGTTGACGGTCGACGGGACGCTGCTTCAGAACCGAGCGATGCTCAACTTCTATCGACGGATTTGGGGCGTCGTCGGAATGGAGATGGAAGGAACCCACTATTTTCGCCAAATTCTGGAGGCCCGCCAGCTCGGTGTCATCGCCGAGGACGTTGCAGTCCAGTTTTACTACTACGTATCGGACCTACCGATGGACTCATCGCCCGGTCAGCTCTCGGCTCCGATGGCCCTGAGCGAGGGGGTACCTCCCCTCTATGCGATAACCCGGCATATACTGGCAACGATTATGCAGCAAAGCACATTGGAGACGAGCGGATGAGTGGAGCGGTTCGGCAACCACGGCGAATTGTGTTCACAAATCGTAAAGGCGGTTGCGGTAAGACAACGACGAGCGTCAACATCGCGGCCGCGTTGGCGCACATGGGACATTCCGTTCTCGTTGTGGATACCGATCCGCAAGCGCACGCGACGATGTCCCTCGGCGTCGGTCAATCACAGCTCCACGGTGACCTCGGCGATGTCGCCGCCGGCAGGATCGGCGCGCTCGAGGCGTTGCGACCCACGTACATTCCGAGGCTCAAGCTTATTCCGGCGTCGAGACGTCTGGCCGAATACGAACATCGCTATGAGTCCGACGAGGAAGCGCGACGGTGGGTTGATTCCCGCCTGGGCACGCTGATGGACCGATTTGATTTTACCATTTTTGACACGCCTCCGACGGTACAACTCCTCACGATCGGTGCTCTCGTGGCAGCGCGGGAAGCGTTTATTCCGACACAGGCCCACTTTCTCGCCGTTGAGGGCATGGTAGAGATTATCGAGCTCATCGACCGGATCCGCGTGCAGTACAACGCACAACTCGAAATTCGCGGGATCGTCCCGACGTTCTACGAGGAGCAATCGAGCTTCTCTCGTGAAATTGTTGATGACGTCCGTCAACAACTCGGCGAGTCGGTCGTACTTGTGCCGATCCATCATAACTCGGCTCTGGCAGAAGCTCCCGGTCACGGACGAACGATCTTTCAACACGATTTGAGAAGTACGGGAGCGATCGACTACTACCGTGCCGCCGTCCAGATTCGCCGCTTGGGGGCCCCCGGAAGCGCTTAAAGATCGGCGAGAATCCTTTGAAGGGTGTCCGTGACGAGCGGTTTCTGGAGGATATCGGTAAAACCGGCCGACCGCGCCGCACCCTGCACTTCATCGGGTCGATACGCGGTCAATGCGAAGAGAGGAGGAGCGTGGCCCCCGAGCCGATCGACGATCGATCGTGCGGTTTCGTATCCGTCGAGGCCGGGCATGTTCAGATCGAGAAAGCCGACTGCAATCTTCTCCACGACTGCGATCTCAACCGCCGTCCTCCCGTTTGCCGCGAGAAACACGGTATGGCCGAGGTGTTGGAGCATTTGCTCAAAAACGACGCGATTGATCGCTTCGTCGTCGGCTACGAGAACGGCAATAGACCGATCGATCATTGCCCGTCGCCCACCGGCTCCATGTTAAGGACAGCCCCTTCCACTTCACCGTTCTCGTCAAAAATCGGGTTACCGCTGATCGCTACTTCGATAGGCGAGTTACCGTTTCCGCCGGGGCGAAACAGGAATCGAAAGTCGTCGATTGGTAGCTTGTCCGTGCGAATCTTCTCAAGCGGCGACTCGCCGACGGCGATCTCGGCGGCAAACTCCGGATCCTCAAGACGCATGCTGTGGAGCGCAGTTCTCGAATACCCCAGCAGGTTCTCGCCATGGCGATTGGCGTAAATAATCCTCCCGCGATAATCGAGCATAACGATCGCCGTAGGATTGGAGTCCAGAACGCGCATCAACAACTCGTGTTGTCTGAGCAGCGCAAGCTCGGCACTTTTACGCTCCGTAATCTCGATCAGTGACAATACGACGCCCTTGGTGTTCTCGTGTTCCGAGCGATATGGCTGGAGCTTGACCAGAAACCAGTATCCACCCTTGTTCTGGACCTCGAGCTCGAGCGAACGACCGCCGCTGAGCACCGTCGTAATGTCTTCAACAAGATTGTGGTAGATCAGGTTGTGCGACAGATCGCTGAACGGTCGACCGATATCGGTTTTAATGATGTTGATCTGGTCGGTTACCGGCGCAGTATACTTGCGGATCGTGAGATCCTCGTCGAGAAATATCGTTCCAAACGCCGTTCCCGAAAGCAGATTGTCCATATCGTCGTTGAGCTCGGAGAGTTCTTCGATTTTCTTCTGATACTCTGAGTTGACCGTAATCAACTCCTCGTTAACCGACTGGAGCTCTTCATTTGTACTCTGCAACTCCTCGTTGGACGAAAGCAGCTCCTCGTTCGTGGCCTGGAGCTCCTCGTTGGAGGTTTCGAGTTCCTCGATCGTTGCCTGCAGGTTCTCTTTGGTGTAGTTCAGCTCACTTTCCAGATCCGCGATGCGCCGACTCACGCTTTCTTCAAGGTTGAATGACGGCACCGGCTGAGTGCTCGCTTCAACGGGGTTCCCGGGTAAAAACAGAACGGCAAAGTACCGGCCGTCGCGCCCGGCGTGCAGCGGACGAACCGAGAGCTGAATCGTCTCGGCGGCTCCCTGTTCATTGACGATCGTGATATCCGCGTAACCCGTGTCCCGATCGGCAGTAATCGCCTCCTGGATCGCCGTTCCTAAAGGGATCGCGATCTCCGCCCGAGCCAGCTTGAGAACGTCGAGGTCGATCCGCCCGGACGGTAACTTGATATACGGTTCGGTGTTTCCAAAAACGTGTATAACCTGTCGGTTTTCGCCGATGATCACACCCGGCGGGAGAAAGCCCTCGATCAGTCTCTCGTAGATCGGTTCTGACAATCGGGTCTGTCGCGGTGCAACCTCACGGCGGAGATCAACCGTCTCCGTTCGTTCGCGCCAGGCGTTCTCCGGTGGGATGAGATTGAGATCTCGCGGTTTGTACTCGCCGGTAAACGAGAAAATCTTCCAGCGAGTGTCGATCGTGCGGAAGTACTTGCTTAAATCGCCGACCGTTTCGCTCGATCCGAGAAACAGGAATCCATTTGTCGTTAACGAGAAATGGAAATTGGAGAGCACCTTCTTCTGTAGAACGGGCTGAAGGTAGATGAGCAGATTGCGGCAGGAAATTAGATCGATATTGCGAAACGGCGGATCCTTAAAGATGTTGTGAAAGGCAAAGACAACCATCTCGCGAATCGCGGGGGCAATCTGGTAGTTCTCGCCTTTGTGAATGAAGTAACGCGAAAGCCGTTCTTCCGACGCATCGGCGGCGATGCTCTCGGGATAGACGCCGTACGAGGCATGTTCGATCGCGTCTTTGTCTATGTCGGTAGCGAAGATCTTGATGTCGTTGCGAAGATGGTGTTCCTCGGCGTACTCGGCAAAGAGTATGGCGATGCTGTACGCCTCTTCTCCGGTCGAACAACCGGCAACCCAGATTCGAATCGGTTCACCAGCCTCCTTGTGATTAAAAATGCGGGGGATCACCTCGTTCGTCAGGACATCAAAAGCCTCGGAATCTCGAAAAAACTTGGTGACGCCGATGAGGATTTCTTTGTAGAGGGTCGTTATCTCCGCGGGAGACGACTCGAGAAGTTCGATGTAGCTAGGTACATCTTGAATCTGATTGATGCCCATTCGACGTTCGATCCGTCGGTAGATCGTGCTCTCCTTATAAAACGAAAGGTCTACCCCTGTTTTGCGCTTGATAAGCATAAAGATCTTGGCGATCGAATTGGGTCCTCCGAGTCGCGCTTCACTCGGATCCGCCGTTATCCGTACATGCCCCGAAACGAAATTGCCGAGTTCCTCCGGTATTTTGCCGACCGGGAGAACAAAGTCGACGATCCCGGTCGAGATGGCGCTCCGAGGCATCCCGTCAAATTTGGCGTCATCGCCGTCCTGGACGATTACCAGACCGCCCGCTTCCTTGATTGCGCGGATTCCACGAGTCCCATCGCTCCCGGTGCCGGAGAGGATGACGCCGACGGCGCGTTCGCCGAGGTCCTCGGCGAGTGAGCGGAGAAATATGTCGATCGGTAGATTAAGGCCGTGCTCCTGCTCGGTAAGGAACAGCTTGCGCTTGTAGATCGTCATGTTCTTCTTTCGCGGAATCAGATACACGTGGCCCGGGCGTATCTCGGCGCCGTCTTCGCTCTGATGGATCGGCATTGAGGTGTGCTTGGCGAGCAACTCGGCCATGAGACTCTTGTAGTCGGGGGAAAGGTGCTGAATGACGACAAAAACAAAGCGATCGCTTACCGGCATACGGCTAAAGAACGTCTCAAGAGCCTCGAGTCCGCCGGCCGACGCCCCTATTCCGACGACATACACGTCGTCCGTTGTGTCGTTCATCAACGCTCCTCGAGAAGCCGGCGGACGGTCACAAGTACCGTATCTTTGACAAACGGTTTGCTGATGTAATCGTTCATCCCGGCCTCCAGAAACCGCTCCCGGTCACCTTTCATCGAGTGCGCCGAGATAGCCACGACCGGGACCTCAGGATTAAAAACTTCGGTAGCCGCGTGGCTTCGAATCTCGTTAGTGGCCCGCAATCCGTCCATGCCCGGCATCGAAATATCCATAAGAACGAGGTCGTAGGCTTCCCGTTCGAGGGCGTGGATTGCATCGTGCCCGTTGTTAACGCTGGCAACTTCATATCCCGCTTTTTCGAGGACGGTGCGGATTACGAGGAGGTTTATCGCGTTGTCCTCGGCGACGAGAATTCGGTACGGTCCACCGTCCGATTGGGCGCCGAGTTTGCCCAACGCTGTGTCTTCCGCCTGTTCGCCTTCCGCCGCGAGCTCCAGCGGCACCGTGAGAAAGAAACTGGTCCCGGAACCGGTCGTGCTCTCGAAGTAAAGCTGGCCGCCCATAAGCGTCGCCAGTCGTCGAGAAATCGCCAGTCCGAATCCCGCTTCCTCATCGGATCGGTGAAATGACTCGTAGATCAATTTTTGTTGTGATTCGGCGATCCCCGGACCGGTATCGGCCACCTCAAAACTCACCTCGCTCAAAAAGTCGGAGACTTCCGCATGGGTAACCTTGATCGCGACCGAACCGGTTTGGGTAAACTTTATCGCGTTACTCGAGAGATTCACGAGGATCTGGCGGATCCTGTTGCGATCGCCGACGAGTTGATCGGGCACCGAGTTGGCGTATTCAACGGTAAAATCCAGCTGTTTTTGCGCCGCACTCGGCTGGAACATCGCGTGGATCGAATCAACCATATCGCGGAGATAAAACGCTTCGCGCCGAAGTTCAAGGTGATCCGCCTCAACCTTGGAGACGTCGAGAATATCGTCCAAGACGGTCATGAGTGACTTGGCCGAGCTGTTGATCGCGGCAACGTAGCGTCGTTCCTCGTCGCCAATCTGTCCCTGCAACGCCAGCTCACTCATCGCGAGAATTCCGCTCATCGGCGTGCGAATCTCGTGGCTCATGTTGGCGAGGAACACGCTTTTGGTACGGTTGGCCGACTGAGCGTCTTCTCGCGCGATTATCAAGTCGTCCTCGATCTGTTTACGATCAGAAATGTCAAGAATGGCCGTAAGGCAATGGGATTGGCCGTCTACCGCGACGCGCCGCCGACTCTCAAACCGCGTCCATACGTTCTCGCCGTGGCGGTCGGTGATCATGATCTCCATCGATTGCCGTCGCCCGTCCTCGATCGCGCGCCGGAGGTGCTCAAAGAACGCCGCGTGGTGCTCGGCGGGTATAAAGACGACAAACGGTTTCCCGTCGAGATATTTCCGCTCGGTACCGAGTAGGCGCGCGCCGGCCTGATTGACGTCGACGATTCCGCCGCTATCGTTGAGGACAAAATATCCGATCGGTGCGGATTCAAACAGCTGCTGGTATCGTTGTTTCGCGCCCTCGAGCTGCTCCTGCGCGGTCAACAACTCGCTGTTCTGCATCTCAAGCTCGATCTGGTGGACCTTGAGCTCGTAGATCAGGCGGTCCTGGGTATCGTCACCGGGTTCAGATTGGCGGCGGGCGACCTCCTCCGCGCGTTTGCGGATGTCGCCCCGACCGTTTTCCGGGAGCATATCGCGATTATACAACGCCCCGTTTAGGAGGCCAACACGGAGCTACCGGTGAAAAACTCAAAGAGGTCTTCGTAGGCGTCGTAGACGGGTAGGTCCGGGTTCTCAATCGTGATCGATTCCGGAGGACGAAAAAACGCCCCACGATCCGCATGGCGGAGCATCGTAAGATCGTTGTACGAATCGCCGGTCGCAAAGACCTTGTAGTTGAGAGATCGAAACGCATCAACGGCGTGTCGCTTGCCGTTTTCCTGGCGAAGGTGGTAATCGACGATCCGATCGGCATCGATCGACAGCGAGTTGCACAGAAGCATCGGAAAATCGAGTTGGGCCATCAGCGGGCCGGCAAACTCGACAAAGGTGTCGGAAAGGATTGCGACCGGCATCGCCGCGCGAAGGTCCCTGATAAACTTGGCGGCACCCGGAAGCGGCGCCATTCGGCCGATAACGTCTTGTATCTTACTAAGCGTAATCTGGTGTCGATCGAGTAACTCGAGACGCGTCCGCATGAGTTTGTGATAATCGGGAATGTCGCGCGTCGTGAGCATCAAGTCCGCGACGCCACATCCGCGAGCGACGTTCTGCCACACTTCGGGAATAAGAACGCCTTCTAAGTCCAGACAAGCTATACGCATGTCTATGTGATACCACATCACTTGATTTGCGAAAATGGGTATATTGGCGCAGAGCGAATATTCTTGCGGCTATATCGGTATAAATATACCCAACTCCGATCATACACCTTGCGCGGAACGCAACTTTTCAGGATAATGCTCCAAATTTGCAAGGAGGATTCGCTATGCGTAAATCAATTACTACGATTGCGATCGTGGCGGTTGCGGTTCTCGTGGTGCTTACCGGTTGTGGACCAAGCGAGACCGAAACTATCAAGATCGCGGTCGCCGGCGCCCACAGTGGTGACCTGGCGTCCTACGGTCTCCCGACCGTGAATGCAGTCGAACTTGTCATCGAGCAGATAAATGCCGATGGTGGTATCGACGACCGGATGATCGAGCTCGTGGTTGAGGACGATCAGTGTGCGCCGGAAGTGGCGACGAACACGGCTTCCAAGCTTGTTGGTGAAGAAGTCGTCGCCGTTGTCGGTCACATCTGCTCCGGTGCAACGCGTTCGGCACTCGGAATCTACACCCCCGAAGACGTTGTTGTTATTTCTCCCTCGGCGACCAACCCGACGCTCACTCAGAGCGGCGAGTTCCCGACCTTTTTCCGCACTATCGCGCCGGACGACGCCCAAGGGCAGCTCCAGGCTCGTTTTGTCGCGGAGGAGCTCGGACTCGGTTCGGTTGCCGTCCTTCATGACGGTGGAGATTATGGCAAGGGCTTGGCCGATTTTGCCCAGGCCGCTCTCGAAGCCGATTACCCCGGAATCGAAATCGCTCTGTATGAAGGCGTGACCGTTGGTGCGGTTGACTACTCCGCGATTATTAACCGTGTCGCGGCCAGTGGCGCCGAAGGCGTGATTTTTGGCGGCTACCATCCGGAAGCTTCCAAGCTCGTCGGTCAGATGCGCACCCAGGGAATCGAAATTCCGTTTATCTCGGGTGACGGCGTCAACGACGACTCGTTTATCGAGGTCGCCGGTGACGCTTCCGAAGGCGTATACGCGACCGGTCCGATGGATACTGCCGGCAACCCGATCGCCGATGCTGCCCGCGAGGCGCATATCGAGGCGTACGGTGAAGAGCCCGGACCGTTCTTTATGAACGGATACGCGGCCGCGCTGGCGGTGGTCAACGCGATCGACGCGGCGGACAGCACCGAGCCCGCTGCGGTTATGGACGCGCTTCGCGCGCAGTACGTCGACACGCCCGTAGGCAGCATAAGCTTTGACGATCGCGGCGACGCGATCGGTGTCGGCTTTGCCGTCTACCAGGTCCAGAACGGCGCCTTTAACGAGCTGTAGTCACATCGGTGGACGGGGTATGCCCGTCCACCAAACTCTCTCCGCACGGAACAATCATGGATATTGAGTACTTTTTCCGCCTCTTTTTTAGCGGGCTCACGAGAGGGAGCATCTACGCGTTGCTTGCTTTGGGCTATACGATGGTTTATGGCATCATCAAGCTGATAAACTTTGCCCACGGCGAGATTTACATGATCGGAGCGTTTATCGCGCTTATCGTGTCCGGGGTCTTTTCAATTCTGGGGATGCCCGCTCTCGCGATCCTGGCTCTCTCGAGTCTGGTCGCCCTCGTCTACTCCTCGGCATATGGCTACACGGTGGAGAAGATCGCCTACAAACCGTTACGCCGCGCGCCTCGTCTATCCGTACTAATCGGGGCGATCGGGATGTCGCTCTTTCTGCAGAATTACGTTCTGCTCGCGCAGACCTCAAACTTTCTGCCGTTTCCCAATCTACTCCCGGAAATACCAATACCGCGGGTGGTGAGCGGAATCGTTACCTCTCCTCAGCTTTTTATCTATGTGACGACCGGAATTGTGATGGTCATTCTCACGATCCTCATCAAGTACACAAAAATGGGCAAATCGATGCGGGCGACAAGCCAGGATCGAACGATGGCGACGCTCGTCGGCATCAACGTAAACCGGGTAATCAGCTGGACCTTTTTAATCGGCAGCTTCACGGCGGCGTTGGGCGGCATTCTGATCAGTTCCTTTATCGGCCAGATCAATTTCTACGTCGGTTTTGTCGCGGGAATTAAAGCGTTTGTCGCGGCGGTTCTCGGCGGCATCGGAAGCATCCCGGGCGCCGTTCTTGGCAGTCTTGTCCTCGGTATGGCCGAATCCTATGCGGCCGGGTATCTATCAAGTGTGTACGAGGATGTTTTTGCATTCCTGATCCTCGTGTTTATTCTTGTGTTCAAGCCATCGGGTCTTCTCGGTCGCCCGGAAACACAGAAAGTGTAGTAGAGCGATGAGTTGGAAAGAGATTCGCGCGACGTTCCTCGTCGCCCTTTGGTTTATCGTGCTCACTTTTCCGATCATGGTGATCAGGGTAAACACGGTTAACAACACGATAGTCTGGCGATGGGGCAACATGCTCTATATCGGTTTGGGAACCTTTGTCGGAGGTCTCCTCTGGCGCTTTGCCCTACTGCGCCGACGGGTACCGGGAAAGAGCGCCGCGGTCGTGAAAACGGATGAGTCCGACGCGAGTGACGCAAAGCCGACCGACGGCTCGGTCTTCGACCGTCTCAAGGCGATCCCCACACTCGTCGAACAACCAAACATCAAGCGGATTCTCTACGGGATCCTTGCCGTGTTTGTCCTCGTTTATCCGTTTGCCTTTTCGCTCTATCAGACCAACATTATGATCACCGCGCTGATCTACGTGATGCTTGCCTTGGGGCTCAACATCGTTATCGGTCTGGGCGGTATGCTCCATCTGGGGTACATCGCCTTCTACGCCGTCGGCGCCTATACCTACGGTATCCTCAATCGGTTTTTCGGATTGGGATTCTGGGCGGCGCTCCCTCTGGGGGCGATTCTTGCCGTTGTCGCCGGTATTCTTCTCGCCGTCCCCGTACTGAGGCTGCGCGGTGACTACCTCGCGATCGTCACCCTCGGATTTGCGGAAATCGTTCGAATTGTCATCAATAACACGGCCCCGTTGACCGGCGGACCGCAGGGTATCGGCGGAATCCCGCGTCCCGGTTTTTTTGGCATTCAAATGAACCTGCAGGCAGCGACGACGTATACCTATTTTATCCTGGTCGCCGTCGTCCTACTGACGATTTTTGTCGTGTGGCGTTTCGAAAACTCGCGACTCGGACGCGCCCTCGTCGCGATGGGTGAGGACGATATCGCCGCCGAGGCGATGGGCATCGACCTCACGCGAACCAAGGTAATCGCCTTTGCGCTCGGCTCGCTCTGGGCGGGTCTCGGCGGCGTCATCTTTGCGTCACGGACCACCTTTATCAACCCGGCCAGTTTTACCGTATGGCAATCGGTCATCGTACTCTGTTGCGTCGTTCTCGGCGGTATGGGTTCGATACCGGGGGCGATCGTCGGCGCGCTGGGCTTGATTCTTATTCCCGAGTACCTCCGGGCGTTCTCCGATTATCGCATGCTGATGTTCGGCGCAATCCTCATCGTCATGATGGTATTTCGACCCGACGGTCTTATCCGTAAAAAACGCAAAGCGTACACCTTTGACGTCGAGGCGGAGGAGGGATCGCTATGAGCAGGATCCTCACCGTCTCCGGGATGAGCATGGACTTTGGTGGTCTCCGCGCGGTCAACCGCGCCGAGATCACGATGGACAAAAACGAGATCATCGCGCTTATCGGTCCCAATGGAGCGGGCAAGACGACCTTCTTTAACTGCGTGACCGGGGTGTATACGCCCACCGAGGGTGACGTTCACATTTCGCCGCCGGGCGGACGAGACATCTCTATCAAAGGTCTCAAGCCTAACAAGATCACCGAGAAAGGCCTGGCGCGAACGTTTCAGAACATTCGCCTGTTCGGCAACATGACCGCTCTGGAAAACGTTATGATCGGACGCCACGCGCGGCTCAAAGCCGGCGTGTTTGGAGCGATTTTCCGAGACAAGCGGACGCGGGAGGAGGAGGACCGGGTAATCCATGAGGCGTATGAGATCCTCAAGCGGCTCGGTCTCGCCCGCTACGTCAACAATCAAGCGCGAAATCTTCCGTATGGGGCTCAGCGCCGCCTCGAAATCGCCCGCGCCCTCGCTACCGATCCCTTCTTGCTCCTCCTGGATGAGCCTGCGGCGGGTATGAATCCCCAGGAAACAAAAGAGCTCGAGGGACTAATTCTGAAAATTCGCGACACTGAGGACGTATCGATATTTTTGATTGAACACGACATGAGTCTGGTAATGTCTCTTTCCGAGCGTATTTACGTCATGGACTACGGGAAACTCATCGCCAGCGGGAGCCCTCAGGAAGTAAAAAACGATCCGGAGGTGATCAAAGCATACCTTGGGGAGGAAGCAAGTGCTTGAGATGCGGTCGCTGCGCACCTATTACGGTAATATCCAGGCGCTCAAGGGCATAGACCTCCTCGTCAATCGTGGAGAGATCATCTGTTTGATCGGCGCCAACGGCGCCGGAAAATCAACCACGCTGATGTCGATCAGCGGCGTCGTACCGCCGCGTGAGGGCGAAATCCTTTTTGAGGGCGAGTCGATCGTGGGGAAGGATCCGGACCAGATCGTCGCTATGGGCATATCTCAGGTACCGGAAGGACGTCGTATATTCCCGCACCTCACCGTCCGTGAAAACCTCGACATGGGGGCGCTGTTGCGCTCGGATCGCGACGAGATAAAGAAGGATCTCGACTACGTTTTTGAACTATTCCCGATACTCGCCGAGCGTCGCAACCAGGCCGGTGGAACCCTGTCCGGCGGCGAGCAACAGATGCTCGCGATTTCTCGCGCGCTTATGGCCCGCCCCAAGCTTTTGCTTCTCGACGAGCCAAGCCTCGGGCTTGCGCCGCTGATCGTGCTCCAGATATTCGAGATCATTTCGCAGATCATTCGCGAACAGGGGACGACGATTTTCCTCGTCGAACAGAACGCCAATCAGGCACTCAAGGTCGCCGATCGCGGATATGTGATGGAGAACGGGCGTATTACGATAGCCGACACCGCGGAAAACCTCCTCAGCAACGAAGAGGTGAAGAACGCGTACCTCGGTGTATAATTAGCCTAAGAGGGAGATTCTGATGCTTGTACAACGAATAATGTCCTCGACGCTCTTCACCGTCCATCCCGACACCACCGTAACCGATGCCCAGGACTTGATGCGCCGCGAGCATCTTCATCATCTCCCGGTAATCGACGCCCACTCCAAAAAGATGGTGGGAATCGTCAGCGAGAAAGACGTGATGTACGCCTCGCCTTCCCCGGCCTCAACGCTCGACGTTTGGGAAATGACCAAGCTTCTCAGTCGGCTCAAAGTCGAAAAGGTAATGGTAAAAGACGTCATAACGGTCAAAGGCGATGACATCGTCGAGGATGCCGCGCGGATCATGGTCGATAACGAGATCGGCTGTCTGCCCGTCGTTGATGACGCCGGATATCCGATCGGAATCCTTACGGAGACCGACGTTTTTCGTCTCCTGATCGACCTTTTTGGCGCGCGCGAGAAAGGCCTTCGGGCGACACTGCGAGTTCCCGAAGAACCCGGAGAGATCGAGAAACTCGGCCACGACGTTGCCGAAGCCGGCGGCAATATTATCGCAATTGGCACGCTTCCGGGCGACCGGCCCACCAACGCCGTCTGTATTATTAAAGTGAGCCAGTTGTCGCGCGAGAGTTTTCTCGCCGCTGTCGAGAGACATATTCTCGATGTAATCGACCTACGAGAGGTTTAGAGCCCCTATTTAATTAAACGAACGTTAAACTCCTCGGTTTTGGACGTCAGGTATTGATGGTTCGGCCTGCGGTCTATATATTTGCCCGACACACAGACATATACAGAGAGAACAAGTGATGAACGAAAGACTATCCAAGATGCGCAACATCGGTATTAGTGCGCACATTGACAGTGGAAAGACCACACTCACCGAACGAATCCTCTTCTACGGTGAAAAAATACACGCGATTCACGAGGTCCGTGGTAAGGACGGCGTGGGCGCAACGATGGACTCGATGGAACTCGAGCGTGAGCGCGGAATCACAATTCAATCCGCTTCCACCAACGTGACCTGGAAAGACTATCCGATCAACATCATCGACACTCCCGGTCACGTCGACTTCACGATCGAGGTAGAACGGGCGCTGCGTGTTCTCGACGGCGCGATACTGATTCTCGACTCAGTTGCCGGTGTTCAGTCCCAGTCGATTACGGTCGATCGCCAACTTAAGCGGTACAACGTCCCCCGCCTCGCGTTTATCAACAAGTGCGATCGTACCGGTGCCGATCCGCTCAAGGTCCGCTCGCAACTCGAGGACAAACTCGGACTTAATGCGGTCATGGCCCAGCTCCCCATCGGACTTGAGGACAAGCACGAAGGGGTAATCGATCTCGTTCGCATGAAAGCGGTCTATTTCGACGGCGACTACGGCGAAAAGATCCGCGAAGAAGAGATTCCGGACGAGCTCGTCGATCAGGCCGAAGAGTATCGGGAAAAGCTTCTTGACGCCGTATCGATGTTTGACGAGGAGCTCATGGAAGCGATCCTCGAAGACACTGCGACCGAGGAGCAGATCGATGCGGCCATTCGCGTCGGCGTTATCGCCAACGAGTTGTGCCCGGTCTACGTTGGAAGCGCCTACAAGAACAAGGGCGTGCAGAAGCTGCTCGACGCGGTTCTCGCCTATCTCCCGGCTCCGACCGACGTTACCAATAAAGCCCTCGATCTCGACAACGACGAGGCCGAGCTCATAACGGAGTCTGACGACGCCAAGCCGACGATCGCCCTCGCGTTTAAACTCGAAGAAGGTCAGTACGGGCAGCTCACCTATATTCGTATTTATCAGGGCGTTGTTAAAAAGGGTGGCGAGCTGCTCAACGTCCGCAGTCGCCGCAAGTTCAAAGTCGGCCGCCTGATCCGCATGCACGCCAATCACATGGAGGATATCGGCGAGGCCGGCGCCGGCGATATCGTCGCCCTCTTCGGCATCGACTGTGCCTCGGGCGACACCTTCTGCCACCCCGATCTCAACGTTTCGATGACCTCGATGTACGTTCCCAATCCGGTTATATCGCTCGCCATAAATCCCAAAGACAAGTCGTCCTCGGATCGGATGGGCAAGGCTATCGGTCGCTTTGTCAAAGAGGATCCGACGTTTCGCAGCTACGTCGATGAGGAAAGCAACGAGACGATTATCCAAGGTATGGGCGAGCTTCACCTCGACGTGTACGTCGAGCGCATGCGTCGAGAGTACAAGGCCGAGGTCGAGACCGGTAAACCTCAAGTTGCTTATCGCGAGACGATCAGTCGCCATGCAGATTTCGACTACACTCACAAAAAACAGACCGGTGGTAGCGGTCAGTTTGGGCGTGTCGCCGGGTATATCGAGCCGCTCGAAGAGGGCGACTACGAGTTTGTCAATCAAATCAAAGGCGGTGTCATCCCGAACGACTACATCCCATCGGTCGACAAAGGGATGCGCCTGGGAATGGAGCGTGGGACGTTTATCGGGTATCCCGTCATCGGCGTTCGCGCGTTGATAAACGACGGCGCAACCCATGCTGTGGACTCGTCGGATCAGGCCTTTCAGACCGCCGGGCTCGGTGCATTCCGCAAGGCGTACGAATCAGCAAAACCGGTCGCTCTCGAGCCGATTATGAAAGTATCGGTAGAAGGACCGACCGAGTTTCAGGGTAATATATTTGCGACTCTCAACCAGCGACGCGGCATTATCCAGGCCTCGACCGAGGACGGTCAGTTCAGCGTCGTTGAGGCGGAGGTTCCGCTCGCTGAGATGTTTGGATTCTCTACCGTGCTTCGTTCGCTCACTCAAGGCAAGGCGGAGTACACGATGGAGTTTTCCCGATACGGCAAGGTACCGCAGAGTATCGCCGAGGAGCTGCGCGAAAAGTACCTCAAGGCGAAGCGGGAAGGAAATAAGTAGGAGGATCCGACAATGGTAAAAACCGAACTCATCAAGCGCAGCCCACTACGACTATTGGAGCGATCGATTCACGGCGGCGTCGGCCCCGGTAACATCGGCATGATTGCCGCCCGCAAAGGTACCGGAAAGACCGCCTGCCTTGTACATATCGCCACCGACCAGCTTTTTCAAAACAAGCACGTAATCCATTTGTCTTTTGCCGGGCGAACCGACCACATCGTGAGTTGGTATGAGGACATCTTTAGCGAGATCGCCAAAAAGCGTCACCTAGAAGAGGCGATGTCCGTTCACGACGAGGTCATCAAAAACCGCGTGATCATGAACTTTAACCAGGACGGCGTCACGGCCGGACAGGTCATCAGCAGTCTGACGGCCCTCGTTGAGGCGGGCGGTTTTAGTGCCGATGTCGTGATCGTCGACGGATTTGAGTTTGAACGAGGTGCGGCTGATGTTCTCCTCGCGATTCACGAGTTCGCCCGAGAGCGCAACCTTGCCGTTTGGTTTTCCGCCTCTACCCATCGCGAGGATCCGTCCGTTAACGAAAACGGAGTCCCGACGATGCTCGTACCGTACATTGAACACGTTGCGGTTCTGATCACGCTCACACCCGAGGCCGATCACCTTAAGCTACAGCTGGTAAAGGATCACGACCAGTATCGAACCGAAGACCTGCACCTCGAACTCGACAGCAAAACGTTGTTGATTCGAGAGGAGTAACTATCGGGTCCGACCCACGCCGTTGCGTGGACAGCTTTTGGTAAACGGACACTCGCTACACCGCGGGCTTCGCGGTGTACAGAGTTGTTGTCCAAAGCCGACAAGCAGTTCGTTCATCGGGATCCAGTAGCGTTGCGGGACGATCGCCATGAGGGCCTCCTCGCTCTCATCGGGCGAGTTCGTCGCGATCCATCCCAGACGGTTTGGAATTCGATGGACGTGTATGTCCACGCAAATAGCCTCGATGCCGAATCCAAGACCGAGTACCAAGTTTGCTGTTTTGCGACCGACTCCCGGGAGGGCAACAAGCTCGTCCCGGGTGTTGGGCACGGCGCCGTCGTACCGGTCTTCAAGAATCTCACAGATTTTGCAGATGTTTCCCGCCTTTGTACGGTAAAAACCGGCGGGATAGATAAGCTCGGCGATGCGGTCCTCGCCGAGCTCGAGGATCGTTTGTGCTGTGGCCGCGTGTTGGAACAAGCGCTTGGAAGCCGCGAACGTAACTTCGTCTCGTGTCCTCAGGCTGATTATCGTCGAGACGAGAACTTTAAACGGATCGGGACGCGCGTCCGCCTCGGCAACGCGATTAACACTCGCTGAGAAATCGCGATCGAGTGATTGGGCGATTAACGAGAAGCGACGCGACCAGAGATCATTCCTCGTCGAGGTCTTCCTCGTCGTCGGGAATGACGTCGTCTTTATCGCTGTCCGACTCAATCTCCAGCTTGCTGAACACAAGCTCTTCGACCTGTTTTGTCGTGATATCAAAGGAAAACGAGACTTCGTCGACGAGAAGCTGCAGGGCGCTGTCGTATAGCTTGCGCTCCATAATCGGGAGTTCCTTCACTTTCTTGCGTGCGTAAAGCGTGCGGACGACTGAAGCGATGTCGTGGATCGTACCTTTCTTGAGGAGGTCCAGGTTCATTTGATAACGCATCTTCCAGTCAGCCGGAATCGGTTCCGCTTCCTGCGTGAAGATCTCGAGAGCGGCTTCGGCTTCCTTCTTGGGAACGATCGCCCGGATTCCGAGCTCTTCCGCTTTGTCGACCGGAACTTTTACGGTCATATCCGATACCGGAAGATAGATCACGTAGTACAGAACCTGCTCGCCCTTGAACTCGAGATCGATGATTTCTTTAATCTGGCCGACACCCTGGAGCGGATAAACGACCTGCTGCTTGGCTTTAAACGTGGTATTTCGTTTCTTGGACGTGGGGCTCATTAGGCCGAGAGTATAGCTAGAAATGACCGTATGGTCAAAGCAGAACGTTATCTCTCAAAACGAACCGCGCCCGGGACCGGCTCCTGACCACTAAACTCGAGATAGCGAAACGGATGAATGTCGAGTGGATTCGGAAACCAGCCGTCAATCGCCTGCAGATCGATGAGGTTGATCGACGGAGAATGACTAACCGGCAGAACCGTCCCGCTCTGGAGAAGAATCTCCTCAGCCTGGACGAGAGTCTCGTATCGCTGGACGCCGCTTTCAAGCATCGATCTGTCGATGAGCTCGTCAAAGGCGGGATCAGAGAATCCGGCATCGTTTACGTTGCTGTCGCTAATCCACATCTGTAAAAAAGTAAGCGGATCGGCGAAATCGCCAATCCAACTCACGGTCCCGACCGTAAACCCGCTTCCGGCCAGTTGATCAAAGTAAGCCGGGTAGGGCGTTACCTCTATCTCGACGTTAACTTCCAAAGCATCTTCCCAGGCGTCGCGCATGATTTCGGCGACCCGCTGCGGCTCACCTCCTTGCGGTATGTGGACCGTTATCGCCGGGAGGCGAACACCGCGCCGATAGCCGGCGTCCTCGAGGAGGCTCAACGCCTCGTCGAGGGCACGCTCATCGATACCGCTCGCCACCGGATAAAACGGTATCTGTGGCACAAGCGTCAACGCGGGGAGGTAGAGGATCTCGGCGTCACGAAGCTGGCGCCACGGAAGAAGCAGGGCGAGGGCACGGCGAACGCGCGGATCGGAAAACGGCTCCTCGTCGGCTTTGAGGAAGTAGTACGTTGTCGCAAAAAGCGGATTGACGATCACGGAGCTCGGAAACTGAACGGCCGAAAGATCAAATCCTGCCGTTACCCAATCAAACTCGCCGCGATTAAAACCTTCCGTTACCGTGGTGTCATCCTGCTCGGTAAACACGATTCTGATACGTGGAATCGAGACGTCGCGTGCGTCCCAATAAAGCTCATTTCGATCCAGAACGATCTCGGATGCCGTACGATCCGTAACGAGATATGGTCCGTTCCCCGGTATCGCGCTCAAATCCGACCAATCCTCGATATCGCGAACGCTCCGGTGGACGGGGACAAATGCATGGTGACACAGAATCTTTAGAAAGTGCGTCGCCGGTTTTCGCAGGGTCACTTCGAGGATCTTCTCGCCTAGAACGCGAATTCCCACGTCGTCCCGATCGCCGCCTTGGCGGTACTCACGGACTCCGTCGATTACGTCAAAAAGAAAGTTGTACGCGGCGTCGACTTCGGGATCGACGAGTGTAAGCCATGTCTCGCGAAAGTCCTCGGCGCTTACCGAGTCGCCATTCCAGTAACGACTGTCTTCGCGCAAGTAAAAGGTGTAAACGCGACCGTCGGGGCTGACTTCCCAACGTTCCGCCGCCGCCGGAACCGGCTCCATAGTGAGCGGATGGTAGCTGACAAGACCCTCGAAAATTCCGGTATATATCTGAGCCTCCGTCGTTGTGTAACTGTAAATCGGGTTTAACTGCACGCCTCCCGAAAAAAAGCTAACGACAAACTCGTCGTTGTTCTCGTCGATCCTGTCGGAGCTGGCGAGGAGCGTATCGGCGGTGAAAAGGACAAGCGCCATAAAAACGACGCGGATAAAAGCATTAACTGGGCGAGTCATCCTTAACTGTTTATCTCAGATTCTCGGCGATCGCAAGGTGTCGGTACGTATCCAAACAGGTTTGGGAGCTGGGGAAGCCCGTCCTGAAGGGCGTCGGACATCGTCGTGAGACGAGAAAGGAGCGTATCAATTTCGCTGTGGCGTTGGAGCGCCCGACCCAGCCCTTTGACGAGGTCGCGCGCCTGATCGCTCGAATGTACACCGACGACGGGAACGACATTTTTGCTCACGAGCCACAGAAGTGCCGCCGCGGCCGGTATAAGTCCGATCCGACGGGCTTCGGCGATCATGACGGACGAAAACTCGCGCACAGAGTCCCAGTACGGAGCGCTAAACAAGGGCGTCTGCCGACGATGATCCGACGGCAGATCACCCGGTTTGATAGGAAACTCGTGGGCAAGTAGACCCTGCGCAAGCGGGCTGTAGGCGACAAAATTCGGGCCGGATCGCGACGTCGACGAGAGTAACGCCGCGTGCGTCGTCTCCGGTCGACGCCAGATGAGGTTGTAGCCGAGTTGAACGGCGTCGATCGTCGTGATCGCGGCGGCGCGAGAGTACTCTTCCATCGTCACGTTGCTCAGTCCAATCGACCGGATCAGACCCCGTTCTCGTGCGCGGGCGAGCTCCTCGACAGCGGTCGCCAAATCGATTCCGACCCGGGTCCAGTGGATATAGTAAAGATCGATGTAATCGCTCCCGATGCGCCGGAGAGAGAGCTCAATGTGCCGTCTCAACGGCGCCGGACGCCGGACCTCCGATTTGGTCGCAATCTCGATCTTCTCTCGTTGCCCACGAATCGTAGACGATAACGCCTGTCCGAGCAGCTGTTCGGCGCGGCCATTCCCGTAGCGCTCAGCGGCGTCAAAATGTCGAAATCCGAGGTCCCAGGCAGTTGAGAGGATAGCCTTGCCCTCTGTGGCCGAAAGCTCGCCCCAATCCTTGCTGTCGAGCTGCCAGGTCCCGAGCGCGATGGAAAGATCGAGTGGACCAGTCAAAAACATGCTCAACTTGGTACGAAAGTTCTAAAGGAATGGCAAGTATCTGCCGATAAAGAAACGGGGGAGTATTATGTGCCCGGAACAGACGCGTATAAGCCAGTTTCTCATAGCGGTTCTTTTCCTTACCGCGACCGTCTTTAACGCCGGCGCGGAGGAAATTGACGCCGAAAACGCACGTATCCGTCTCGCGGTGCCCGACGTACTCGTGGTCGATAACCTATCAATAGATGGCGAGCCGTATATCGTCACGATTGCGGCAGACGAGGTCGGAAATTGGCGGATTACGGCCGTGGAACCGCAGGCCGAGTCGCGTATCCCGTCCACGGTCGTTCTCGATTTGGCACGTCTAGCCTACGACGAAAACGGCACGCTCGAAATTAAGGATATCTATTTAGACGGTCAGTTTTACTCCGGTTCGATCGATTTCTCCGATGATTTGGAAGCGGTGAACCAGTTCTCCTTCACGCCCGCCGAGGCGCCAACAACGGCGGAAAACGCTCTCCTTGCCGAGATGTTTGCGATCTACTCACGACAGGTCGAACCGGATCCGATTGTCGTGCTCGAGGAGCCGTTGTCTCCGGAACTTCCGCCGCAAGCGGAAGAACCGCCGCTCGAAACCGATCTCCGTGAGCCACAACCCGAGCGTTTAGAACCGGCAGACGAAGATCCCTACGCCGAGGCGATTGCCCAAATCGATCGGCGTATCGACCGAATCGAGCATACAGTGGATGCGATTGCCGTGGAGGGAGCCGCTCGTGCTGCGCGCATTGAGGAGGCGATCAGAGCGCTCGAAGGCGGAGATACCGCTGCGCTCGATGTCCGCCTCGCAGCGATCGAACAGGCCACGCAAACGCTTCTCGATCGCTCGGAGCGCTTGATCGTTCCCGCACCCGCTACGACCGTCGAGCCTGAGCCCCAGGTCGAACTGGTACCGGCCTCGGAACGACCGCCGACGGAACTCGGACGTCGCGAGGATGCCGAAACGCTCGCCCCGACGATCGGTCTTGCCTGGGCCCGCGCTAATTTTGCCGGCTCGGTAGGGGTCGACCTTACCGATACCGGCAGCCTTCGTGGTAGTTGGGACGTGACCACATCAAGCGCGCGGCAGGTCGATCGCAATGAGTTGTTTGCCAAACTCGAACTTCCGCTGGTCCAGGACGGTCGTCCGCGGTTGTATCGCATGCTCACTCGATCGCTCGATCCGGAATGGGTCGGCGTCGGTCTTCATCTGACGGTGGACGGAGTGCAGCTTCCAACGGGGTACGGCCACGGACGGAGTCTTTTGGTGTGGCTAACACGCGATCCGGCGACATACGGTAACGACGACACCTACCTCGAGGTGTATCGTTCCTTTGACGATATCAACATGGACCGCATCGCCCAGGCGCATATCCCCACCTCGCTCGCCGACCGGCACGCCCTGGAGATCCTGATCGATCCCGGAGCCGGGTACATCACCTTGGCGGTAAACGGCGTCGAACATCTCAGATATCGCCTCGAAGATCCTATCGAAGCCGGCTTTAGCCTTGCGCTGCGAAGCCTCGGTCGCGCGGAGTTTGCCCAGCTCGAGTATCGAACGGTTCGACCGTAGCGCGGCGCGGGAGCGCTCGGGTATACTTACGCCGTGACGCGACCGCGAATGTTTGTCTATCCGCCCGGATACGGGCGTTCGACACTGGCCTCGGACTATCGTCCATGGGAAGACGACCAGGCGTTTCTGGCGTGTTGGCGCCAGGTCCGTGACAATACGCTCGTCGATCCGGCGCGACTCTACGAACTGTGGGAACTCGTCGCCGAGACCGCGACGGTACGTGGAGAGATCCTGGAGGTCGGGGCGTGGCGGGGCGGGAGCGGCGCTCTCATCTCACGACGGGCGACCGACCTCGGATTGACCAAGCGCGTTTACATCGCCGATACCTTTAGTGGGGTCGCAAAAGCGGGCGATCAAGACGAGTACTACCGTGGTGGTGAACACGCCGATACCTCACTTGACATTATCAGCACCTTTTTTCAATATCTCGGCCTCGAGAATCACCGGTTTCTTGTTGGCGTTTTTCCGGACGACACCGCAACCCAGATCGAGGCGGAGCGTTTCTCATTTTGCCACATCGATGTCGATGTGTATCGCTCGGCCGCCGATGTTTTTGACTGGGTCTGGTCGCGAATGCCCCGCGGCGGTGTTTGTGTCTTTGACGATTATGGATTTCTTGGATGTGAGGGCGTCACCCGATTTGTCCACGAGATCCGCGGTCGGCGAGACCTGATCGTTGTCGCCAATGCCAACGGACACGCGGTGGTTGTACGAACATCTGACGACCACGAGGTATAGATAGAATGATAAACCGCATACTAATTTTGCTTGGCGTTTTTGCGGTGCTGGGTTGTAGTACGATCGAGTCGAACGCAACGGGTAGCGTCGACGGGATTCCGCGTTTTCGTTTTTCATGGGAGACGAGGCGCGGTCCGGACATCGACGACTTGCACTACGAAAACGTCCTTAATCTCCTTGAGGGCCCGCAGGCGATCCTCGCTCTCTATCGGGAAGATGTGACCCACGACGCCGTCGTTGACTTTTTTGTCGCGCTCACCGGGTCCGAGGAGATCGCGCTGCCGATTCTGTACTACGCCGATCGCGCCGATATCTCGCTTTCGCTTGTCTTCTCGATCGCTTGGGTCGAGAGCCGGTTTTCACCGGTCGCTGTAAACCAGAACGCAACCTCTATCGATCGCGGACTGTTTCAGCTCAACTCGCGGACATTTCAATCGCTGACTGAAGAGGACTTCTTTCACCCGGATACCAACACCTTTCATGCGATTGAGTACCTGAAGTGGTGTTTACGGCATACTGATTCCGAGGAACAGGCTGCGGCCGTGTACAACGCGGGGCTTCGCCGCGTTCGCGCGGGTCAAACTCCCGCATCGACGCTCGTATACGTCGAGCGCCTCGTTGCGTTCCGGGCCAACCTTGAAGAAGAGTTTCGTCGGTACATCCTCGCCGCGTTCCCTGCTCACGCCTAAAGCGGGTGTTTTCGCAATATCTACGCGGTGATAGAGTCACAGTATGGTAGTGATCCTCGAGCACAATATCAGCGTCCGCGATAAAGAGGCGTTGCGGACGTTTTTGACCGATCGCGGTTTTAGCGTCCGTGAGGTGGCGGGATCGGAGGAAACGATTTTCGGTGCGGTCGGAGCCGTTGCGATCGATCAACGCGAGGTCGAAATGCAGCCGGGGGTGGCCCGCGTTGTACCCATTTCCAAACCATACAAACTGGCGTCGCGTGAGTTCAAAAGCGAGGATTCGGTCTTTTCCGTCGGATCGGTACGGGTCGGCGGAAACCGAATCGCCGTCATCGCCGGCCCATGTGCCGTAGAGAGCCGCGATCAAATCATTGAGAGCGCCGCGATCGTCGCGGAATCGGGCGGAGTGATCCTTCGTGGTGGCGCCTACAAACCGCGCACCTCGCCGTACTCGTTCCAAGGTCTTGGCGAGGAGGGTTTGCGCTATCTCAAAGAGGCGGGCGAGAAGTACGGTCTTCCGGTGATCAGCGAAATCGTCTCGCCGACCCATGTCGAGATGATGGCCGACTACGTCGACATCTTTCAGATCGGCGCGCGAAACATGCAGAACTTTGAGCTACTCAAAGCGGTTGGAGCAAAGAGACGTACCGTCATGGTAAAGCGCGGACTCGCCGCAACGATCGAAGAGTGGCTTATGGCCGCCGAGTATTTGCTCGCTCACGGTGCCGTCGACGTAATCTTGTGCGAGCGTGGGATCAGGACATTCGAAACCTACACGCGCAACAGTCTGGATATCTCTTCGATCCCGGTCGTAAAGAAACTGAGTCATCTTCCGGTGTTTGTTGATCCAAGCCACGCAACCGGAATACGTGAAAAAGTACTTCCCGTTGGTCTCGCCGCCGTTGCCGCCGGTGCGGACGGTCTGATCGTGGAGGTACACCCCGATCCGGATAACGCCAAATCGGACGGTCCCCAGTCGCTGTTTCCCGAGCAGTTTGAGAAACTTATGCGCGATATAGAGGCACTTTCACCGGTCGTCGGTCGAGAGATCGCCCGGCCGATCCCGGCGGTGACGACAAGCGCCGTCGGATTATCGGGTGACCTCCCTGCGTCCGTAGAACGGCCACGCGAAGTATCTATAGCGTTTCAAGGAGCACACGGCGCGTTTAGCGAGACCGCGCTCTTTCGGTACTTTGAAGGCTTTGCCGAGCAGATCGAGGCGATCAGCCGACCGCGTTTTCGCGATGTCTTTGAGAGCGTCCTCGCCGGGGATGTGTCGTTCGGCGTCGTTCCCCTCGAGAACTCGCTTATGGGATCGATCCACGAGAACTACGATTTGCTGTTGCAGTATCCGGATCTCACGATCGTCGCGGAGACCCATATTCGGATCGTACATAGCCTGATCGGCATTCCGGGTACTACGCTTGACGAGATCAGAACCGTTATCTCGCAGGGACCCGGAATCGAGCAGTGTCGCGAGTTTCTCGATCGCCATCCCGACTGGACCGTCGAGCCGTTTTTTGACACCGCCGGAGCAGTAGAAAAGGTCAAGGACGAGAACGATAAATCGCTCGCCGCAATCGCACACTCGGACGCGGCA